>NZ_JBVJJA010000012.1:0-168586 GCF_055586005.1 Micromonospora sp. NPDC051924 | reverse complement strand
AAAACACACCCCCCCTCCCCCTCGCCCCCCCCCCCCCCCCCCCCCCCCCCCCCCCCCCCCCCCCCCCCCCCCCCCCCCCCCCCCCCCCCCCCCCCCCCCCCCCCCGCGGCTACCTCCGGCCAAGGTCGGCAGGGCCGGGCTGTCCAACATCCCGAGCCCTGTGCCTGCGGACCTCGGTTCAACGCAGGGTGGCTGCTCCGGTGGTGGCGTACTGCTCGTCGAGGTCGCCGGAGGGCGCGCCACCGACTCCGATGGCCCCGACGACCTGACCGTCGACGGTCACCGGTACGCCGCCGGCGAGAAACAACGTTCCGGGGATGTCGCGCAGCGTCGCTCCCTGGCCGGTGACTCGGCCGGCGAGTGCAGAGGTCGGCTGGCCGAAGGAGGCAGCCGTATACGCCTTGCGCTCGGCGGACTCGGCCGTCTGCGGGCCTGCGCCGTCGCCCTTGAGCTGTACCTGGACGTCGCCCGATCGGTCGAGGACCACGACGGTGACCCGATGGCCGCCCTTCTCGGCCGCCTTGAGTGTCGCTTCGGCCGCACGCAGCGCCGCGTCGATGTCGAGTGACGGGTTGGCGACGACGGCGCTCTGGTCGGCGACTGCGGCGGTGCCGGGTGCGACCGTGGACTCCGCGGCGTTGGCGTTGATGGTGACGCCGGTGACGGTGGCCACGCCCACGGCGCCAGCGATCAGGCCGAGGGTGGCCCGGCGGCGGACATTGATCATTGCGATGCTCCTCTGGTTCGACGTTCGAGTCGAGGTGACGTCCCCCAGCCTGGTCGTGACCTGTGGCGCGGACATGGCCCGCCGGATCCAACCGCTATACATCAGATGGTTGATTCGCCCGCCCGAGACCTGCCGTACGCTGGGCATTTACCAAGATCAGACGGAATGCGTGAGGGAGGTGCGGCGATGCGGGAGGACCGGCTGGGCGCGGCGATGCGGTGGGGGTTTCTGCTCCTGCTGGCCGCTTCCGCTTCCCGGTATGTGGTGTACCACGGTGGGGGAGCCGCCACCGTCGGCGTGCTGGCGCTGGCCGGCGTGCTACTGGCCGCGTACGCGTTGAACGAGCTGGAGGGTTTCGCGCCGGGTGCCCGCTTCGCGGTGGTGACCGTCCCGTTCCTCGCGCTCGTCTTCCTCGCGCCGAGCTTCGCCTGGTGCGCGATCCCGCTGTTCTTCCTGGGCCTGCGCCAGCTCCCGCGCCGCGCGGTCTGGCCCGTGGTCGCGCTGCTGACCGCGGCGGTGGTGATCGCGCAGATCCGGCTGGCCGACCGGTTCGAACCCAGCCTGCTGCTCGGGCCGGCGGGTATCGCCGCCATCACCACCACTGTCTTCCTCGAACTGGATCGGCAGAACCGAGCCCGGCAACACGCGCTCGACGATCTGCTGGCGACCCGGGACGAGCTGAGCCGCAGCCAGCACGAGGCCGGGGCGCTGGCGGAACGAGCCCGGCTGTCCCGGGAGATCCACGACACCCTCGCGCAAGGCCTGTCGAGCATGAACCTGCTGCTGCAAGCGGCCGACCAGGAATGGGACACCGAGCCCGCGCAGGCGCGCGGGCATGTCCGGCAGGCCGCGGCGACCGCCCGGGAGAACCTGGCCGAGGCGCGCCGTTTCGTCCGGGGGCTGGCCTCTCCGGCGCTCGACAACGCCTCGTTGACCGACGCCCTGCGACGGTTGTGCGCGGCGACCGAACGCGACATCGGCACGGCGGTTCGATTCACCGTGGCGGGCACGGTCGTGCCGCTCGGCGTCGACAACGAGGTCGCTCTGCTGCGGGTCGCGCAGGGCGCCCTGGCCAACGTCCGCCGTCACGCGCACGCCCACCACATCGCGGTGACGCTGACCTACGGCGACAAGGAGGTGATGCTCGACGTGTACGACGACGGGACAGGTTTCGACCCCGCGGTCGCCACCGGATTCGGGCTCACCGGCATCCGCGAACGGATAGCGCACCTCAACGGCACGGTCACCATCGAAAGCGCACCAGGTGAGGGCACCGTGCTCGCCGTGAGCCTGCCGCTGCGGGAGGCGCGATGACAGACCCGCTGCGGCTGATCCTGGTCGATGACCATCCGGTGGTCCGCGCCGGCCTGCGCGCGCTGCTCGGCGCCCGACCGGACATGACCGTGGTCGCCGAGGCGGCCACGGCCGACGACGCCGTCCGGCAGGCCGCCGCGCTGCGCCCCGACGTGGTCCTGATGGACCTGCAACTCGGCCACGGAGCCGACGGGGTCGCGGCCACTGAGCACCTCCTCGCCCTGCCGGACCCGCCGCGCGTGCTGGTGTTGACCACGTACGACACCCAGGAGGACATCATGCGGGCGATCGAGGCCGGTGCGACCGGATACCTGCTCAAGGACTGTCCGCCTGACGAACTCTTCCGCGCCGTGCATGCCGCCGCCGCCGGACAGACCGTCCTCTCGCCGCCGGTCGCGGCCCGGCTGATGGACCGGATGCGCGGCCCGCGTACCACCCTCAGCACCCGCGAGGTGGAGATCCTCACGCTGCTTGCCCGCGGCCACGCCAACAGGGAGATCAGCCGACGGTTGTTCATCAGCGAGGCCACCGTCAAGACCCACCTGGTCCACATCTACGCCAAGCTCGGCGTCGACTCCCGCACCGCGGCGGTGCACGCCGCCCTCGAACGGAAGCTGATCCGGCTGTGAAGCGCCGTGGACTGCTCATCCTCACCCTCGCACTGGCTGGCTGCACGCAATCGGATAAGACACCCCGGGAGGACCACATGACCACATCCCCCGACGAGGCGCTGCTCGCCGCGGCGAACGCCGGCGAGCCAGCAGGCGTACGCGCAGCACTGGCGGCCGGCGCCGACCGCGAGACCCGCGATGCACGGCAGCGCACGGCGCTGCTGCTGGCCGCCGCGAACGACCACGTCGAGGCCGCCCGCGTGCTCGTCGCCGCCGGTGCCGACCCGAACGCGCTCGACGACCGGCACGACACCCCCTGGCTGGTGACGGGCGTGACTGGCAGCGTGGCGATGCTCGAGGTCCTGCTGCCCGCGGCCCCGGACCTCAACGTGGTGAACCGATTCGGCGGAATCTCGATCATCCCGGCGAGCGAGCGTGGCCACGTCGCGTACGTCGAGCGCGTCGTCCGTACCGGCATCAACGTCAACCACGTCAACAACCTCGGCTGGACCGCCCTGCTGGAATGCGTCATCCTCGGCGACGGAACGAAGCCGTACCAGCAGATCGCGGAGATCCTCGTGACCGCTGGCGCGGACGTCCACCAGCCAGACAAGGACGGCGTCGACGCGCTGCAACACGCACGCGACCGCGGATACGACCAGATCGTCGCCATTCTGTCCCGATGAGCACGGGACAGGACGCCGGCCGGCTCCGGATCGCGCCCGGTGTCGTCATCCGGAAACTTCGATGGCTCGACGAAGACTAGGCCGCCAAGGTCCGGAAGTGCTCGGCGATCAGGGGGAATACGGGGCGGGGATGGCGCAGGAGATGGACATTTCCACCACCACGCTGCCCGGCGACGCTTTCGTACGGGACCGGCCGACCATCCTGTCCTACAGCGCCCTGGGTGCGTACACCTTCTGGCTGTACGCCTTCGGCCCGGCGCTGGCTCTGCTCCGCACGGAACTGAGCTTCTCCTACACGATGATCAGCGTCTACTCGGCGCTGTGGGCGGCCGGCTCCATCGTCGCCGGCGCGGCCTTCGCGCCGCTCGCCACCGCCATGGGTCGGCGAGCCGTGCTGGGATGGTCGGCCCTGGTGACCACCGCAGGCGCGGCCCTGTTCACGCTCTTCCACAGCGTCACCATCACGCTGCTGGGCGCCGTCGTGATGGGGTTCGCCGGCACCACCGTGCAGACCACCACCCAATCGGTGCTCGCCGATCACCACGGTCCCCGCCGAGACCGGGCGTTGGTCGAGATGAACATCGGCGCCGGACTCGGGGCCGTGGTCGCCCCGCTCGCCCTCGGCCTGTCGCAGGCGACCACGAGCACCTGGCGCACCGCCATGGCGGTACCGGCGCTCGCCTTGGTGGTCCTCGCCGTGGTCTACCGGCACGAGCCGCTGCCGGCCCCACCGCCCCGCCCGCCGCACAACCCACTGCACCGACACGCCTCTCGGTTGTCCCTGGCGTGCTGGCTGCTGTGCCTGCTCGTGGCGGTCGGCATCGGCGTCGAATTCTCCGTGGTGTATTTCGGCGCCGAGCTCCTGACGGCGGCCCACCGACTGTCCACGGCCGCGGCCGCCACCGCCATGACGATCTTTTACGCAGGCATCCTGCTCGGCCGCGTCGCGGCGGTTCGCCTGACCCGCCGTCCCGGCCAGGCCGGTTTCCTGCTGGGCGGGTCGCTCGCGGTCACCCTCGCCGGCCTGGTCGCCCTCCGGCTGCCCGGTGGTTCGGCCCTCGCCCTGCTCGCCCTGTTCGTCACGGGCCTGGGCATCGCCAACCAGTTCCCGCTGGCCCTGGCCCTGACCCTTGCAGCCGCACCGGGCAACACCGACGCCGCCAATGCCCGCGCCCAACTCCTCGGCGGGGTGCTGGTTCTCGCCGCCCCGTTCCTGCTCGGCTCCCTCGCCGACCACATCGGGATTACCGCTGGCTTCTCGATCGCACCCCTGCTCACCGCCCTGTCCGGGCTCTTGCTCCATGCGGCGCTCCGCCAAGAACGCCGCGGATCCGGCACGGTGCTGGGAAAGGTGGCGACTTGACCCTGAGCCCGTGCGCAGCCGTCCAGCGGGAACGCGTCGACCAGGCGCTCACCCAGAAGATCGCCACGGTGTACGAGGCGTCTCCGGGGTTGCGTACGGGGCGTCGCGGATAGACGCCGAACTGGCCGCGGCCGGGCACCGGCACGGTCGCGAGCACTAGGAGGCCCGTCGCCGGAGTCTCCGGTAACGGGTCAGCGTGGCGAGTTGTCGCCGTGAGCCCGTTCTTGTCCGCTGTGGCTCATGCGCTGTGTCGACGGGTGAACGATGCGCGGTACGCGCTTGGGTTGAGACCGGTTCGGCGGACGACATGCTGGCGCAGCGACTCGATGCTGCCGATGCCACTGAGGTGGGCCACCCGCGTCAATGGCAGGTCCGTCGCCTCCAACAGTTCGCATGCCTGCTCGACGCGCTGATGCAGCAGCCACTGCAACGGGCTCTGGCCGGTCTCGGCGCGGAAGCGTCGGGTCAGGGTTCGGACGCTCATCCGCGCATGCGTGGCGAGGTCGGTGAGGGTCAGCGGCTCACCCAGCCGGCCCAGCACCCACGCCCGGGTGTCGGCCAGCGTCGTCCCGTTCTCCTCCGGCAGCGGGGACCTGATGAACTGGGCCTGGCCGCCGGGGCGCACCGGCGCCACGACCCCAAGGCGTGCCACGGTGTTGGCGGTCGCGGCGCCGTGGTCAATGCGGATCAGGTGCAGGCACATGTCGATCCCAGCGGCCAGGCCCGCGGAGGTCACGATGTCGCCGTCCTGGACGTACAACACATCCGGTTGCGGGGTGACGGACGGGAAGCGCTCACCGAGTTCGGCGGCGTAGCGCCAGTGTGTGGTGGCGCGGCGACCGTCCAGGAGGCCAGCCTGGGCGAGCACGAAGGCGCCAGTGCAGATGGACGCGATCCGCGCGCCCCGCGCCGCCGCCCGACGCAGGGCCGCGAGCGCGCGGGGATCCGCATGCTCGCGCGCCCCGGTGCCGGTGACCATGACCGTGTCGGCGGTCTCGGTGCGGTCCAGCCCGTGCGGCACGAACACGTCGAGCCCTCCGGTGCTGGTGACCCGGCCCGGCTCGGCCGCGCAGGTGAGCACGTCGTAAGCGGGGTGCCCGGCCACCTGTACAGCGCTGAAGATCAGGTCCGGGATAGCGAGCTCGAAGGTGCCGACCGGAGGCACGGCCACGACGGCGATCTGATGCATGGCCAGATCCTACGTGCATATGGCATTCGGGCCACTGTGCTGTCCGGCTGTTGTGGCGCACAGTGAGCACGTTCGAAACGCGAAATTGGAGGAAGACATGCCGTTGTCTGTCGTGATCGGTGCCGGAGGTACGGGCATCGCGACCGCTAGGCTGCTGGCGGATTCGGGCCACGACGTCCGCCTCGTCACTCGCACCGGCAGCGGGCCGGAGCATCCGCGGATTGAGCGGGTCGTGGCCGACGCCGTCGACGCCGTCCGTCTGACTGAGCTGACCAGGGGCGCGGAAACGCTGTTCAACTGCGCCGCGCCGCCCTACCACCGCTGGCAGACGCAGTTTCCGCCGCTGGCGAAGTCCCTGCTGAAGACCGCGGAGGTGACCGGAGCCGGCTACGTGATGCTCGGCAACCTCTACGCGTACGGGCCGGTGGACAAGCCGATGACCGAGGAGACGCCGTTGGCGCCGTCCAGCAAGAAGGGCAGGATCCGGGCGGCGATGTGGGAGGAAGCGCTCGCCGCGCACCGTGTGGGCCGGGTGCGGGTCACCGAGGTGCGGGCCAGTGACTTCATCGGCGGCGGAGCCGGCTCGGTGTTCACCCTAGCGGCGGTGCCAAAGGTGCTGGCCGGCAAGCTCGCGGTGGTGCCGGCGGACCTCGACCTGCCGCACAGCTGGACGGCGACCGGCGACGCCGCACGTGCGCTGGTCGCGGCGAGTCAGGACGACCGCGCCTGGGGCCGGGTCTGGCATGTGCCGACGAACCCGGCGGTTACGGTGCGGGAGTTGGCGACTCGGCTCGCGGACCTGGCCGGAGCGCCCGGCCCGAGGCTGCGCGCCATGCCTGACTGGATGCTGACGATAGCGGGCATCGCCTCGCCGATGATCCGCGAGCTGCCCGAGATGCAGTACCAGTTCCGGCGGCCCTTTTTTCTGGATTCGTCCCTGACCGAGCAGACGTTCGGCCTCAAGCCGTCGCTGCTGGATGACGTCCTGCGGGAAAACATCCAGTCAACCTGATAGCCCTTTATGAATCTCTTGCCCACTGTCGCAGAGTCGTGGACGGGGTGACCTTGATGCCGAGGTCGGACAGTCCGCCGTGGATGCGGCGGTAGCCCCAGCTCGGCTTCTGCCGGGCCAGGCGCAGGTCGCGTCGCCTCAGCTCAGCTGTCCGGGAAGCCGGGGGAAGCTCACGTCGCGCCAGTTTGCCGAGGTCCCTTGACACGGGACGGGGCTCTATCTAGCTTTACAAGTAGATACTTGAACAAGAAATTGCTTGTGGATCTGAGAGGAGGCCGGGATGACCGGCGCCACCAGCATGCGGACGCAGGACTTCACTGCGGCCCTGCACCTTGCCGCCAGCCCCGAAAGCGTGTCAGCGCTGTTCACGTCCGCTGCCGGCGTGAGCCGCTGGTGGGGACCGACCGAGGGCGATGCAGCAGTCGGCGGCATGCTCGTCACCAGCTTCGGCGATCACGGCGCCAACGCAATGCGCGTCCTCGAAGCGGGACCCACCCGAGTGGTCTGGGAGCCCATCGCGCTCGACGGGACCACACCCACCGGACACACGCAGGAATGGCTCGGCACGACGATGGAGTTCGACATCGTCGCCGCCGACACCGGCACTGAGCTGCGCTTCCGGCACGCCGGCCTGACCCGACAGCTCGAGTGCTGGGACGCCTGCGTCGCCGCCTGGACGTACTTCATGGCGAGCATCGAGACCTTCGCCAGGACCGGCACCGGCACCCCGTTCGGGGCCTGAGACCCTAGTCCCATGGCCGAACGGAACCAGCCGTCGCCCGCGGCGCCCGATGCGGTGCTGCGGGCGCTCGCCGACCCGCACCGGCGACAGATCCTGCGCCTCGTCCAGCACACCGAACTGCCTGCGGGCCAGATCGCGGCGAGCTTCACTCTCACCCAGCAGGCGGTCAGCCAGCACATCGGCGTACTCAAGCAGGCCGGCCTCCTCACCGAGCGCCGCGAGGGAACCCGCCGCCTCTACGCGCTGCGCCACGAGTCGCTCGAGCCGGTGCGCGAACTGCTATCCGAGTTCTGGCCTGACGCCCTCAGCCGCCTGAAGAAGGCCGTCGAGACGGCCCATCCCCGACCACCGATGAGGTAGCCGTGACCGCCGAGATCCGCAACGACATCATCGTCGCGACCGAGCACATCAAGGCGCCGCCCGAGGTTGTCTTCCCGTACCTCACCGACCCGGCGCTCATCGTCAAGTGGATCGGCATCCGGGCTGAACTCGACCCGCAGCCCGGCGGTGTGTTCTCGCTCGACATGGGTGACGTCGTCGCCCGCGGTGCCTACACCACTGTCGAGCCGCCATACCGCGTCGTGTTCACCTGGGGCATCCCCGGCGACGACACCCTGCCGCCCGGCGCATCGACCGTCGAGGTCGTGCTGACCCCTGACGGCGACGACACGATGGTCGTACTCACGCACCGCGGCCTGCCACCCGCTCTCATCGGCATCCACTGCGCCGGCTGGGCACACCGGCTCGAACGGCTGGGCGTTGCAGCCGCCTGACCCACCTGCATGGTGGTGGACGCCGCGAAGCGCCACCGCGGACACCTGGCCCGGTGCCCGTTCCACGGCCTGGCTGCCCGCCATACCGCTCTCGTGTGCGGACTCAACCACGCCTTTCTACCGCCTGCTCCAAGGGCTGCGCACCATCGACTGGCGCACCGTCCTGGATCTCGCGTCACGGGGGCTCTCCCCTGCGGCGTGCCCGGCCGCCGGCCAGGTGGCTGTCAGCCGGGCACGTCGATGTGCTCTAGAGGATGGTCACGCCGTAGGCGTTGGCGGCTTCGCGGGCGGGCTGGAAGTAGGTGGTGCCGCCGGACGTGCAGTCGCCGCTGCCTCCGGAGGTCAGGCCAAGGGCCTTGGTGCCGTCGTAGAGCGGACCGCCGGAGTCGCCGCCCTCGGCGCAGACGTTCGTCTCGATCAGGCCGCTGACCGTGCCGCCGGGGTGGCCGACGTAACGCACGGACACGTTGAGCGCGGTGACCTTGCCGGTGTGCACGCCGGTGGTCGACCCGTCGCGGGTGACCGACTCGCCCACGACTGCGTCGGCGAGCGTGAAGCCGCCGGGGTGGGTCAGCGAGGTGTTGTCGTAGCGGACCAGCGCGTAGTCGTTACCGGGGAAGCTGTAGCCGATGGTCGGGCCGATCAACGTGGTGTGGCCGGAGTTGGTGTACCAGGTGCTGGCCAGGCTGCCACAGTGCCCAGCGGTCAGGAAGTAGTAGGTGCTGCCGCTGACCACGTTGAAACCGAGCGAGCAGCGGTACTTGCCACCGTAGATGGCGTCACCGGCAGACAGCAGCGGGCTGAACACGCCGGAGGCGCGCTTGATCCGCAGGGCGGCGGCGTTGGTGCCGGCGGCCCGCTTGAGCGTGGCGATCTCCGCCGCGGACACACTGCTGTCGGCGGTGACCACGACCCGACCGCTGGCGGCGTCGGTGTACCAGGAGATGCCTTCGACGCCGGACCGGTCGACCGCGGCGTTCACAGCGGCGAGGGTGTCTGCGCCGTACCGGGGTGCGGCGGTGGCGCCGGTCGGCAGGACGAACACTCCGAGGGTGACCGCGACGGCGGCCGCGAGCAGCCGACCGACGCGGCTGCGCATCGTGCTGGGGGTGATCCTCACTGGGCTTCCTCCTCACGAGTCGGCGGGACGCCAGGTGGGTCCCATCCGTGCACACCGCGAGACACCTCGTCGGGGTCAGCCGAGCGCATCCGCGGCGCAACCTTACGCAGTATCCAAATGCATCGATCCCGCCGGCAAGTGGCGTTTCGCGATTTGCAGAAGCAGGGAATGTGGACGGACCTGCGCAACATCGCTGGTCACAGTGCCGGAACGCCGAGCCTCGCGAGTTGGGCGAGAGAGCACGGCTCGTGCGCCAAGCGGCCGGCCCGTGTCGCGGCAGCCACCCGGGCTGCGGGTACGGCGTCGGCGGGCGATCAGGTAACCGACGCCGCCGAGGAGTAGGAGCCCGCCGCCGACGCCCGCCACGGTTGCGGTGTCCGCACCGGTCACGGGCAGCCCGCCGCCTTCGCCACCGTACGGCGGGGTGCCGGCGCGCCGGTTGGCTGACGGTCGCGCAGAGAGCCGATGCCGTGCCAGTTCACCGTCGTCACCATGGCGAACAGCAGCAGCGGCACGGCGGCCTCGGAGCCCGCCGCGGCGGCCGGCGCCAGGCAGCCCAGCAGGATTGCGGCGGCCAGGCTGATCGCGCGCATCGCCAGTCTCAACGCCGAGCCGCCGAGTGAGCGTCCGGACCGGTGGACGGGTAGCGGGCGGGGGCGGCCAGCGTCCCCGCCCGCTCGCGGTGCAACCGTCAGCAGAGCAGGTCGTCGGCAGTGATGAACCCGTTGCGCTGGGCAAGCCGGTGGTCGTAGCAGGCACCACCCGGCCCGGTCAGCCGGTACCGCTGCTCGGACTCGCCGACCGCGTGCCGCTCCTCGCGCGGCACGCCCAGCGTCCAGGAGGCCGAACCGGTGAACGTGTTCGCCAGCCGGCTCCACGGCGCCTGCGCGGCGCCGACGATGGTCTGATCGGCGTAATCACCGAGCGTCATGCGGGTGGTCAGCCGGTCACCGTCGATCGTGATCCCACCGTCGACGGTGAACCGCTTCGCGCTGCGGCTGACCAGCGGCGACGACCCCTGCGCGGACACCGTCACCGTCGAGGTGTCGGTCCAGATCGCGTGCTGAGCGTCCGGGCTCTCGTCCGGGCCCCAGTAGTGCTGGTTCTGGTTGGTCAGTGCCTGCTCGACGGTGGTCACCACCCGGCCGTGAGAGGTGTCGAGCCAGCCGACCGTGTGGAACCGGTGCGCCGCGTCGACGTCAACGTTGTGCGTGTCGCCCTCGACGTAGCTGGTCACGTCGTTACGCAGCGCGCCAAGCTGGCGGCTGAGCAGGCCGCCGGTGGTCTGCGTGCTGCCGTGGTCCCGCCACACCAGGAAGTTCGTCGGCGTGTCCCAACCCGACTGGCCGGCCGGCACCCCGACCGTCCGCACCCGCACCCGGTGCGGCGCACCGTCGGTGAGCAGCCCCACGAACGGGGTCAGGTCGTACCGGATGGCTTGGATGTTGAAGGCGCGCGGCGCGGGGATCACATACCAGAGGAAGGGGTTGGACCAGCCGCCGGTGTAGATGTACGGGTACGGCGCGGCGATGCCGGCGACCTGGTCGTCGATCAGCACCTGCACCTCCCGGTACGGCCCGTCGGCCGCCGTGCCGCAGGAGTAGCCGGTGTCGGGTGGCGTGGTGCCGTACCAGAACTCCTCGCAGCCGCCGCCGGAGCCGGTGGCGTACACCTCCGCGACCAGTCGCTCGGTGTTGCGAGCCACCGTGACGGTGCCCTGCAGTTCGCCTCCGGCCTGGGCGGCGTCGGCGAGCGGCAGTACGTCGTCGGAGGTTTCCGCCGCCGGGTAGTCCCTTGTGGCCTGGTAGAACGTCAACTCGACGGTGGTGTCCAGGATCCCCGTGTACGTCTCGTTGACCACGTTGCCGAGCAGCATCCAGACCGGCTGCTGCCGGGTGAGGAGCGGGGCGTACCGGGTGACGTCACTCTCGACGCTCCAGTGGATGCCGTCGACAGACGGCTCGGCGGTGGAGGTCTTGAAGATGGTCACGTCTCCGACGCGCAGCGAGCCGAGGCGGTCGTACTGCCGGCCGGCGATGGAGGTCTCCATCCGCAGCACCACCTTGTTCCACGGCCCTGCGCAGCCGGCGGGTGGGGTGTACGTGCCGGTGTACGGGCTGTAGTCCCGGAACTCGTGGTCAACGATGGTGACGGTGCAGGACGAGGTGGGTGGCTTCGATACGGGCTGATCCGCCGTACGCGGGTCGTCCCAGTCCGAGCCGAACTCTGGTGGCACGGCGGCGTGTGCCGCGGTGCCGGTGAAGAGGGCGAAGCCGAGTACGGCGGCCCCCACGGCGACGAGACGTCTCATCATTCTCCTGATGCGCTGCTGGTCGATGCCGTGGCGCCCCGCCGTGCTGCGCGGCACCCGTACCGGACGTTACGGGAACGATCATGATGGGGAAAGAGCCCGTCTCGTGCAGGGCTTCCTGCCCGGTTCCCCTTTTCCCGACCGGCGGCCGGGCAGCAGCGGTGGGATCTCGGCCCACAAATCGTCCGAGACGATCCGCCGCGGCTGCCCACCCTCGTCACATCCCGGCAGAACGGTGCTCCAGTCTCCCGGATGTCTGCACCGCGGCGACCAGACTCGCTTCTTCGTGGGAATCCGCTGAGCTGACGGTACGGCGTTCCGGACTGCTTCGGCCTCGCAGGTGAGTGCAGGTTGGGTGCAGCCCGGCGAGGTCGTCGTCGCGCCCGAAGCGCTCAACAAAGCCGGGTGGAAGCTCGCTGCATCGAAGCCTGGCTCTGGCCTCTGCCGTACTGGCGTCGGCATGAATCGTCGGAGTTGAGACTCGAATCCCACCGGCAAACCTCTTACAGGGTCTCCTGCTCGGTGACCTCTTCGGCGACTCCGAAGCGGTCAGGCTGTCGGGGCGGGTGGCCTGGATCCGTCGCGCCGACGTGGACTGCCTGACAGGTGAGTGTCGGAATGACTTGACCAGATACCGGCGGCGCCGTCAGCCCAATCTCCACCGCTGGGCGGTGTCTTCACGTGGTCCGGGCGGACCCGAGGTCGGCCAGGTTGTTCTACCGGCGTGCGGCGGCGCGAATCCGTGCACGCGTGGCAAAGCGTCGGACACGCACGACACGGTCGATCAGTTCTCGTGGCTTTAGCGTGATCACCGTGAGTAGGCGACGACCGGAGGCGGTGGCAGCTGCCTGGGCAGCTGGTCCTCCGCGACATTGGCCCGCCCGCCGGTGCGGGTCGATCTTGGCACCCGAAGGGCGAAGACCGGGCGTCGGCGCTCCCGTCGCGCGCTGCCCGATGCCGTCGGGTCGCGCCGACCAGGGTGACGCGCACCCCGCACATCGCAGGTCCGGGCCGGCCCCGGTGATCGGGAGGTGGCATGGCGTCTGAGCGCCAACAACGCCCGCAGGAGCACCCGGTAGTGACGGAGCACCGGGCGCATCGGGCGGCGGACCTTCAGTTGCGGGTCGCGGACCGGATCACCGCGTTCGCCGGCTCGATGTCGTTCGTCTACATCCATGCCGCGCTGTTCGCGGGATGGATGATCTTCATCGAAGGTGATCCTTGGCCGAAGCTCACGCTGATCGTCTCGCTGGAAGCGATTTTTCTCTCCACGTTCGTCATGATCGGCCAGAACCGCCAGGCGGCGTTTCAAGAGGCGAAGGCGGATCACGACTTCAACACGCAGGAGCTGGAACTCAAGACGAACATCGTGCTGACCCGCCAGATACACCAGCTCACCACCGACCTGCATCAGCGGCTTCTCGCCGGCGATGACGCGCAGAGCAGATCGGCGCCGGAGGGCTTCCGCGACGGGCGTGGCGCCCGTTGATCGCTCGTTCCCGGCCACGGCTTCGTGCCCAGAATTACCAGGAGGAGGCCCCAGATGGGCTCGGACCCGACAGCGGGGCACGCTGACATGCCGGCAGCCCTGGACGATCCGACGGGCCGTTGCGCAGGGACCCGTCCGGTGGGTGGCCGTGGGGTGACCGGCGTCGCCGCACTGGCCGGCGTCACCACCGCCAACCTCGTGCTCTGGCTGGTCGCCGGGCCGAGCGGTGAGCCGACCGGCCGCTTCGTCGGCGAGTTCTGTGGCACCGAGGCGGTGCTGCTCTTCGTCTGCGCGCTGGTACTCACCACACTCCTGCCACCGATCGAGCGGGCGTTCGGGGGCCTCGACCGGGTCGCACTGTGGCATCGCCGCCTCGCCGTCGTGGGCGTGCTGCTGCTCGTACCCCATCTCGCGCTCGCCAGCTCGCCACCGGATCCGTACGGCACGACGCTCGGGCGGGGCCTGGGAAGTGTGGCGCTGTACGGGATCGTGTTCCTGTCGCTGTGGGCCGTAGCGCCAAGTCTGCGCGCCGCGCGATGGCCCGGTCCGGTACGTCGCCTCGCCAGGGCCGCCTATGAGCGGTGGTTGACCTCGCACCGGTTCATGGGGCTGTTCGTCGCCGTCGCTGTCGTGCACGGCGCGACCGTTGCGGTGATCCTGCACCGCTCGACCGTGCTGGACGCGGTCTACCTGGTCACTGGTGTCGTCGGCGTCGCCGCGTACCTTTACCGCGAAATCTTCGCCCGCTACGTGGTCCCGGTCCACCAGTACTCCGTAGCCGCCGTCGAACGCCTGAACGGGACAACCGTCAACGTGGGGCTCGATCCGGTCGGCGACCCGCTCGTGTTCATCCCTGGTCAGTTCGTCTTCGCGGCCTTCGGCGGACCCGGCGACTGGCGCCGACACCCGTTCACCGTCGCCAGTTCACCCTCGGCACACCGTCTCACCGTCTCGATCAAGGCCGCCGGCGACGACACGTACGGCATCTACCATCGTCTTCGGCCCGGAATCCCGGCCAGGATCACCGGGCCGTTCGGCGGCTTCGATCACCGGCTCGGCGGGCGCGATCAGATCTGGATCGCCGGGGGGATCGGCATCACGCCCTTTCTCAGCTGGCTGCGATCGCTCGACCAGGGCTTCGACCGGACCGTGGACCTCTACTACTGCGTGGCCCACGCCCGCGACGCCCTCTTCGTCGATGAGATCACCGCGACGGCCGCGGGTCATCCGTCCCTGCGCCTACACCTCGTCGTCGCCGATCGCGACGGTCAGTTGACCGCGTCGGCGGTCATGGACGGACGCGGCAGCGAGCAGGTGTGGGTCTACATGTGCGGGCCCCCGGCGATGATGACCGCCCTGTCCCGAGGCTTCCGCGCCCACGGTGTACCTGCCGGCCGAATCCGCTGGGAGCGGTTCGACGTGCGGTGAGCCGTCCGCGCAGCCGCCGAGCCCTGAGGCCGCGACGACGTCGGTCCGCCACCCCGGCTGTGCACGTACGCGCAGGAGGCGTGCACGCGCGACACCGTCGCCGGACGGGCGGACGGCGACCATGGCGATCGGTTCGGTGCTGGTTTCGATGGAGGAAACATGTTCAAGTCCCTGACCACGTCGCTGCTGTGGCGTGGCATCCTGGCCGTCATCCTCGGGTTCGTCTCGGTCGCGTGGCCGCAGATCACCGTGGGTGCGCTCGTCATCCTGTTCGCCGTGTACGCGTTCATCGCGTCCGCTGCCGACGCCGGCCACGCGTTCAGCAGTGATCGGGTCGGACCCGTGGCCGGGTATCTGCTGCTGGCCGTGTTGTCGCTGGCGGCCGGGCTCGGCGCGCTGTTCTGGCCCGGCAAGACCGCGCTGGTGCTGACCGCCTGGATCGCCGTGTGGGCGGTCATCACCGGTGTCGTCGAGATCGTCATGGCCTTCCGCGGCGACAAGATCGCCGGCCAGCGGGCGCTGTGGGCGCTGAGCGGACTGGTGTCGGTCGGGTTCGGCGTGGTCCTGGCGATCCGCCCGGACGCCGGGGCGCTCACCCTGGCCACGGTCTTCGGTCTGTTCGCGATCGTCTACGGCATCTCCACGATCGTCGTGGCGGTGCAGGCGAAGAAGGTCGGGCGGGACGCCCACCGTCTGGTCACGACCTGATCGAGCCGACCACATGCTGCCGCCACCCGTCGTCCACCCATCAGGGACCGGGCGCCGGGTGGTGGGCACCGTTTCCGGACCGGGGAGGATGTCATGAGCGATGAGCCGACGGGCCCGGTGTCCAGGACCACCGTGTTCGGCTGGGGGATCGCGGCCACCAGCGGGGTGGTCCTGGTCGGGCTGGGCTGCCTGGTCGTCTACGCCGTGCGTACCGTGCTGGTGCAGGCCCTCATCGGGCTGTTCATCGCCATCAGCCTCGACCCGCCGGTGCGGGCCATGACCCGCCGGGGCGTGCGCCGCGGTCTCGCGGTGACGGTGATCGTCCTGGCCGCGCTGACGGTGCTCATCGCGGCGGCGGCGGCGTTCGTCCCATCGCTGGTAGCCCAGGGCAGTGCCCTGACCGCCGACTTTCCGCGCTACCTCGCCGACCTGCGGGCCGACTCGTCGTGGCTCGCCCGGCTGGACGACCGCTTCCAGGTGCACGCCCAGATCGCGAACTGGTTGACCACGCTGCCCGGACGGGACGCCTGGGGATACGGGCAACGGTTCATGGGTGCGCTGTCGTCGGTGTTTCTGGTGGCCGTCCTGACCGTGTATCTGATGCTGGACCTGCCCCGGCTACGCGTCAGGCTCGTCTCGATCGCCCCACGACGGCACCGCCGAGCCGTCGAGAGCGCCCTGACCGTGGTCACCGACAAGGTCGGCGCGTACATGATCGGCAACATCGTCATCTCGGTGATAGCCGGCGTCACGTCCTTCCTCGCGCTCACCGTGCTGGGCCTGCCGTTCGCGTTCCCGTTGGCGGTCGTCGTCGCGCTGACCGACCTGATCCCGATGGTCGGTGCGACGCTGGGCGCCACGATCTGCGTCGTAGTGGCCCTCGCCACCACCGACGTGTGGCCCCACGCCACCGGACTCGCGCTGTTCTTCGTGCTCTATCAGCAGGTGGAAAACTACCTCCTGGTACCGCGGGTGATGCGCGACGCGGTCCAGTTGCCGGCGCTGGCCGTGCTGCTCGCCGCCCTCGTCGGGGGCGCCCTGCTGGGCCTGATCGGTGCGCTCATGGCCATCCCGCTCGCGGCCGCGGTCAAGGCCGTCGTCGCCACCGTCGTGGCCCACCGGCCCCCGGCGCCCTCGCTCGTCACCGACCCGGACAGTCCGTCCGCAGTCGACGCCTGAGCCCGCGCTGGCCGCCGCCGCGACGGCCCGATCATGTGCGGCCCTGGCATGCTGCGCGTCGCAACAGCAGCCCGACAACGGCCCACAGTGCACAGGGGGAATGGTCTGCTGCACGTGCGACACATTTCGCCGAATCCCTGGCGTTTAGCCTGATCGGGCGCCACATCCATCGGGAAACGTCCGCGAAAGGGCAAGTCACCTGCTGCTCGCGGCCGGCTCGATTTCCCGGTGAGCAGTTCGGTAATTCGACCGGACGCAATTCGCCGTACCCGCCGAATGGGGCGCAACGACAAATTCCATTCACGGCAGTTCGAGGAGAGCCACATGTCATCCATCACCCGCCGCGGTTTCCACCGCGCGGCCACCGCGCTGGTGGCCGGTGCCGCGCTCGGCGGCGCAGCCATCCCGCGGTCCGCCGCCGCTGCCACCGACCGGGACGCCGCCGGCCAGCCGCCGACCGTCCTGCTCGTCCACGGCGTCTTCGCCGACTCGTCGAGCTGGAGCGGCGTCATCCCGCTGCTGCAACGGTCGGGCTACCCGGTACTGGCGGCGGCGAACCCCCTGCGGGATCTCGCCGGCGACTCCGCGTACGTGTCCAGCATCATCGACACCATTCCAGGTCCGGTCATCCTGGTCGGCCACTCGTACGGCGGTGCCGTGATCACCAACGCGGCCCGCGAGCACGACAACGTCAAGGCGCTGGTCTACGTGGCGGCCTTCGCCCCGGACGCCGGCGAGAGCCCGCTGGCGCTGACCGACAAGTTCCCTGGCAGCAAGCTCTCGTCCGCCCTGATCGCGCGCCCGTTCCCGCTGCCGGACGGCTCGACCGGCTACGACGGCTACGTTGACCCGGCCAGGTTCCAGGAGGTGTTCGCGGCGGACCTGACCCGGTCGGCCGCGGCGCTGATGGCGGTCACCCAGCGACCCGGCAGCGTCGGTGGCCTGGCCGGGCTCAGCGGTGCACCGGCCTGGAAGGACCTCCCGTCCTGGTACGTCATCCCCGCCGCGGACCAGGTCATCCCGCCGGCTGCCCAGCGGTACATGGCGCAGCGGGCGGGCAGCCGGGTGGTCGAGGTCCGGGACGCGTCGCACGTGGTCATGCTGTCCCGACCCGACACCGTCCTGCGGCAGATCGAGGCCGCGGCGTACGCGGTCCGCTGAACCGGTCGACCGGGCCGCGCCGCCCACTGCGGCGCGGCCCCTCCTCCCCGGAGCCGCCCGCGGCTTCCGGAATCGCGCACCTGTCCAGAACGGAGCAGCAGAATGCTTACCAGCGTCAACACGGAAACAATTCCCGGCGACGGCGCCGGATCCAATTTCCGGCTACCGGGCACCGGCCAGCAGTTCGCCGTGCTCGTCGAACTCGCCGAGGTGGTCGCCGAGGAACTGGAACGCAGGCTCGCCGACGGGATCTGCGCGGCACAGCGCCGGGCACTGACCAAAGCCGCCGGCCGCGAACGGGACCGGCTGCGGCTGCTGCGGTCGGTGTTGACCCGGACCCTGGACCCGCCCGCCGCACTGCCGGCCGTGCCGGGACTGACGCTGGCGGCGTTCCACCGGCCCGCGGCGCCCACCGGACTCGGCGGCGACTTTCTGGACGTCTTCCCACTCGACGACGGGGCCTGGGGAGTCATCGTGGGCGACGTGTGCGGCAGCGGAGTGACGGCGGCGCCGTTGACCGCGCACTGCTGGTACGTGATGCGTCGGGCGGCGGACCACAGCCGGCGACCCGCCGCCATGCTGGCGGCCCTCAACGACGAACTGCTGCATAGGACCATGGACGCCAACGGCTTCTGCACCGCCCTGTGCGCCCTTGTGCGGATCGGCGACAGCGGCTGCCAGGTGACCATCGCCAGCGGAGGGCACCCGGAACCGCTCCTCGTACGGCAGGAAGAGGGGGTGGTACGGCCGCGGACGCTCGGCCTGTTCCCCGGCCCGATGCTCGGCGTCCGAACCGACCCCGTCTTCCCCGAGGTGACGCTGCCACTGGCGCCCGGCGACACCCTGCTCGCCTACACCGATGGCCTGACCGAGGCCCGGCTGCCCTCGGGGGCCATGGTGTCGGAGGCCGGCGTGATGGCGGCGGTCGGCGCGCTCGACACGGCCAACGCGGGAAAGGTGATCGACTGTGTGCGGCAACTCCTGAACGTCGCCACCGGCAGCCGCCGGCCCGACGATGTGGCCGCCCTGGCGCTCACCGCGGGTCCCGCCGGGACGGCGACGGTCAGCTGGCCGGCAACTGCGCGTGCAGTTGGGCTCGCGACGTGACGTCGAGCTTCCGGAAGACCTTTCTCAGGTGGTACTCGACCGTGCTCGGGCTGATGAACAGCTGGGCCGCGATGTCCCGGTTGGGTGCCCCCGCCGCCGCCAGCCGTGCCACCTCGAGTTCCTGAGGCGTGAGCGTGCCTCGTACGGTGGTCCCGCCGGCAACCGTCTCCCCGGCGGCGGCCAGTTCCCGACGGGCACGACGGGCGTAGATCGCCGCCCCCATTCCGTGGAACATGACATACGCCGTCCTCAGCTGCTGCCGCGCCTCGCGGCGCCGCCGCCTACGGCGCAACCACTCCCCGTACATCAGGTGCGCCCGCGCGAGCGCGGGCTTCGCGGGGGACGTCTCGAGCACGGCGATGGCCGAGCGGTAGTGCTGCTCCGCCTCGTCCTCGGGGGCGACCAGCGCCCGGCAGCGGGCGAGTAGCCCGCGGGCGGTCGGCGTTCCGCTCGCCGAGGCCATGGTCGCCAGTTGCCGCAACGCCGCCTCGGCGGTGGAATCGTCGCCGACCCGGTCGGCCGCCTCGATCACCTCCGGCAGGTTGCTGGCGTACAGCGGGCCGACCGTCTCCTCGGCAAGGACTCGGACGCCGTGGGCCAGGGCGGTGGCGTAGTTGCCGAGGCTGACGTCCAACATGCACAGCGCGAGCTCGGAGGTCAGGGCACCGTACGGACCCTCGTGCTGGGCGGCGGCCTGCCGGATCCGCCGCTCGGCCGTCGTTCTGGCCAGGTCCTCCGGGCCGGTCACGCTCAACAGGAGTTCCACGCCGGGGCGGTGGCCGAACTGGGACAGCTCCGCGGCGGCCGCGTTGAACTCGTCCGCTGAGATGTAATCGCCGCGCATCAGCTCCAGCAGTGCCCGGATGCGCAGCGCCCGGGCGAGTGCGTTGACCGTCCCCCGGGCGCGGGCGAGATCGACCCATGCCGTGGTCAGGGCGAGCAGCGCGTCGACGTCCCACATTTCCAGGGCGGCGAGGCTCGCCAGGTTGAATCCCCGCAGGTCGGGCGTGCCGTCGAGGTGGGCGGCGATGGCGGCCCGGTAGCGTGGGAAGGCAGACTCGTGCCCGTCGAGGAAGCGGGCGGTGAACGCGTCGACCAGCAGGTCCGCGGGTGTCATGTCAGCCGGCTGGATCGCCGGCCACCGCCGGGCCTCGGTGGCCGCGGCGAGGGTGGCCTGCCGGCTGGTCCACACTGCGACCTCGAACGCCTCGAACAGCGCGTCCCGCGCGGCGCGGTCGTCGTGGTCCAGCAACGTCCGTGCGACCTCCATGATCAGCGCGAACGCCTCGGGAAGCCGGCCCTGCGCGAAGCGGATCCGGGCCTGCACTCGCAGACCCTCGGCGCGGTCCGTGGCGGCGCGCAGGTCTGGTAGGGCCTGCACGATCAGGGCGTCGGCGGCGGCCGGATCGCTGGCCCCGAGGTGCGCCTGAGCGGTCGCCAGCAGGCGGTATGGTCGCCGGCTGCGGTCCTCGGTCAGCTCCACCGCTCGGGCCAGGAGAGTGGCTCGCGAGGCGTAGCCGCCACGGGCGCCGGCCCGGGCCGCCGATCGTTCGAGTTCGAGGGCGAGCTCTTCGTCGGGTCCGACGGCTGCGGCGGCCCGGTGCCAAGCCCGCCGGTCGGCGTCGTCGTCGACGGCGGCCAGCGCCTCGTGTGCGAGGCGCCGCTCGGACACCGGTGCGCCGTGGTAGACGGCGGAGCGGATCAACGGATGCCGAAACTCGAGACGTGGGCCGAGGGTCATCAGGTGCCCGGTCTCCGCCGGCACGGCCGCGGTGAGTGAGGAGCCGAGCCGTTCGGCGGCCCGGCGGAGGAGACCGGCATCGCCGGAGGTGTCGGCCGCAGTGACGAGGAGCAGGGTTCGGGTCGCCGCGGGCAGCATGCGCAGGCGGCGCTGGTAGACCTGTTCCAGCAGCCGTCCGACCGGCAGCGGGTCGGGTAGGGGCGCCGCGCCGGACAGTTGGGCGGCGGTCAGTTCCCGGGCGAGTTCGATCAGGGCCAGCGGGTTGGCGTCCGTACCGGCCAGGATCATTTCCGCCACCCGGTCGGAGACCGCGGTCCCGGCCCGAGTGCTCAACAGTTGCCGCACGGTCTCCGGTGGGAGCCCGCCCACCGCCAGCCTGTCGAGCCCGTCGAAGGCGCGGGCCGGACGATCGCTCTCGCGGACGGCGAAGAGCATCGCGATCCGTTCGGTCCGGATCCGTCGTGCGACGAAGGCCAGCACGTCCGCGGACTCGGCGTCCAGCCAGTGCGCGTCGTCGATGACGCAGACCACCGGCTGTGCGGTGGCGAGTTCCGCCAGGGCGGTCAGCGCGGCCAGGCTGACCAGGAAGCGGTCGGGGACCGGGCCGCTCTGCAGGCCGAACGCCGTCCGTAGGGCGACCCGCTGCGGCTCGGGCAGCACGGTGCCGCCGGCCAGGACGGGGCTCAGCAGCAGATGCAGCGCCGAGTAGCTCAGGTCGGCTTCCGCCTCGACGCCGGCGATGTGCAGCACGCACGCGTCACCGGCGTCCGCCACCGCCCGCGTGAGCAGCGCCGTCTTCCCGGCGCCGGGCTCCCCGCCCAGGACGAGCGCGCCGCTGCGCCCGTCGCGGGCTCGACCGATCACGCGCTGGATCGCCGCCAGCTCATCGGCTCGTCCCAGCAGGTCCCCTGTTGCCATCCCGTCGAGCCTACGGCGGACGGTGATCAACTCAGGCCGCCTGGTGAGCGAGATGACCCGCAGCACGGTCGGTGGCTCACGGTCAGTCGGGCGTTGCTCCCGCGAGATACCGCAATCCGCTGATTCCGGGTAGGAACACCTGTTCGCCGCCTTTCGGGACGACGAATGCCGGCGGTCCAGCGTCGCTGATCCACTCGCGCGGCGCGAAATCGAACTGCCGACCCGGGTCGGCGTTGGCGCACTCCAGCACCACGCCCCGGGCAGCCCCGTCGTCGTCCAGGACGCCCGCGGGCAGCACCGGCCCGTACACGGCCCGCCGGCACAGCAGCATGTGCCGGACACTGATCAGCCTGGCGCCCAGTGGCTCCTCGCCGTACACGTCGGCGTTCTCCTTGAGGAGGCGCCGGAAGAGCGCGACCTTCTGGTGCAGTTTCCGGATCGAGAGGTACGTGCCGTTGCGCCACAGCCGCTCCGGACCGGGGCCGGTCGCGATCCGGCCGAGCTCGTCAACGTAGCCGAGCAGGAACTCGCCCGCCCGAGCGCGGACCTGGCCCGCCCGCGGCCGGCCACTCTCGCCGGTGACGAAGGGCCGGCTGGCCCGATCCACGAGGCCGAGATGGTCTCGACCGTAATCCGGCGCTCGGATGTCCAGCCGGCTCACCGGCGTGACACCGGCCAGTTTCTTCTGCGCCGCGTGGCCGATGGCCAGCCTCGCCTCGAAGGTCGCCCGGTCGGGCGCGATCAGCAGGAGCCCGATGTCAAAGCGACCCCGTTCCGGCGGTTTCCCGTTGGTCGGGTCTCCCTCGCCGAGGTCCCGAAGCGGAGCCTCGCGGGCGCGCATCCGCTCGCGGAACCCCTGCGGGAACCCATCGAGGATCTGTCGCGAGAGACCCAACGCCCGCAGACTGGGGTGACTGAAGGCGATGTTGAGCCAGGCGACGTCCTTCGGTTCCTGCCAGTCCGCAGCGGTCGTCACGTGCGGCACCAGGCGGCGCAGCATCAACCGGGCCTGCGCGGGATCGTCGATCCGGTAGAGCAGGTAGGCGCCCACATACGGCATCGGCCGTGGCCTGAGCACGGTTCCCTGGATCTGGTCGAGTTCCAGTTGCATGCTCCCGTGCCCCCTCGTGACGACCGTTTGGAGGCTAGGCGCGCCAGTGCCGGCAGACCGTGTCCGGCGTGCACAGGTGGCTGACGGCCGTGCACACCGACGCCGGTTCGCTCCGCCCGATCACGCCTAGCCTCGGCCGCGCCGAGCACGAGCGTGGTCGGTCGATGACGGGAGGAACCAGAGATGACTACGGTCGACGCGCAGATCGAGCGCGCCAACGCCGCCGGGCGCACCCCGGTGGTGTTCATCCACGGGTTGTGGCTGCTACCCACCAGTTGGGACCGGTGGGCGGAGCTGTTCGAGGCGCACGGCTACGCGGCGGTGACGCCAGGCTGGCCCGACGACCCGGACACCGTCGAGGAGGCGAACGCCCACCCGGAGGTCTTCGCCGGCAAGACCATCGCCCAGGTCGCCGACCACTACGCCAGCGTGATCGGCCGACTCGACCGGAAGCCGGCGGTGATCGGGCACTCGTTCGGTGGCCTGCTGACGAACATCGTCGCCGGGCGCGGTCTTGCGGCGGTGTCCGTCGCGATCGCCCCGGCGCCGTTCCGGGGCGTACTGCCCCTGCCGTTCTCCGCGCTGCGCGCCTCAGCGCCGGTGCTGAGCAACCCCGCGAACCGGCACCGGGCGGTGCCGCTGACCTTCGAACAGTTCCGGTACGCCTTCGCGAACGCGGTCAGCGAGGAGGAAGCGAAGCACCTGTACGAGACCTACGCCGTGCCCGCCCCCGGAGCGCCGATCTTCCAGGCCGCCACCGCGAACCTCAACCCCTGGACCGAGGCGCGGGTCGACACGGCCAATCCGGAGCGCGGCCCGTTGCTGATCATCGGCGGGGAGCGGGACCACACCGTACCGCGGGCCATCACCGAGGCGGTTTACCGGCGGCAGCAGGACAATCCGGGCATCACCGAGTTCGTCGAGCTTCCCGGCCGGGGGCACGCCATCACCATCGACGACGGCTGGCGGGAGGTTGCCGAGACGGCGCTGGCGTTCGTCCGGCGGTTCGCGTAGCGGCCGGGACTAAGGATTTCCGGGATTCCGTCGCGCCCGAACCTTGTCAGGCTGATCGCAGCGGACCAGGGGTGTCCGGTGGATCGACGAGGCGGCCGGTGCGGGCCGGGGACGACGCCGAGCGTCGCCGGCCCGCCCGGACATCCCGGTGTCCGGGCGAGCCTTGGCGGCGATTCCCGCACCCCCGGTCGATGGGTGAGGCGCAGGGGGTGAGGCATGGTTCGGCGTCGGCTGTGCGGGCGGGAAGCCGAGGTGGCGGTGCTTCGGCGACTACTCGACGACGTCGCCGGCTCCGGCTCTGCCGCGGCGGCGCTCGTGCACGGAGAGCCCGGCATCGGCAAGACCGCCTTGCTGGACGCCACGATCCGCCACGCGGCCGAGCGCGGGTTCCGAGTCGCCTACGGGCGCGCCGAGGAGAACGACCAGGTCGCGCCGCTGGCCTCGCTGCTCGAGGCGCTGCGCCACGGCCCGACGCCCCTGCTCACCGGAGCCGACCTCGCCGCGCTGCCGTTGCATCAGGAGCAGCGGTACTGGCTGGTGGAACAGGTGGCTGGCCTGATCGAGAGCCAGGCCAGCCGTACCCCCATCGTGATCGCCGTCGACGACCTGCACTGGGCCGATCCGCTCAGCCGGTTCGCGCTCCGGGTCCTGCCGGTCCGGTTGCGCGGGTCGCCGGTGTGTTGGCTGCTCACCAGCCGGGAGGAGACCGAGGGCCTCGCGCTGCCGGTCGAGCAAGTACGGCTCAGGCCCCTGCCGCCCGCGGCGGTCGAGGCGCTGGCCGCGGACATCCTCCGGGGCCCGGTCGACGACCGGCTCCGCACCCTGCTGACCGGAGCGGGCGGCAATCCGTTCCTCGCAGTGGAGATGGTCGAGGGCCTGGCCGGCGCACCGACCGCCGACGGCCCGCCGGACCGCCTGGTGACCGGCGTACGAGGGCGGCTCGGCTCACTGCCGCCGCAAACGCTCCGGTTTCTGCAGGCCGGCGCAGTGCTCGGCCGTCGGTTCACGCTGTCCGACGCTCAGGTGCTGCTCGGCGCTCCGGCGGCCATCCTGATCGCCGACACCGAGGCGGCCGTGCACGGATCGGTGCTCGCCGACGACGGCGAGCGCCTCGAGTTCCGACACGATCTGCTCCGACAGGCGGTCTACGCCGGCATCCCGCCGTCGGCCCGCAACGTCCTGCACCGGGCGGCCGCGGCCCACCTGCTGCGCGGCGGCCGGCGCCCGACCGAGGCGGTTCGGCACCTGCTGATCGGCGTGGGGCCCGGCGACGAGGACGCGCTGGGGCTACTGCGTGACGCGGCCGACGACGTCACGACCGCGCTGCCCACCCTGGCCGCGGACTTGCTGCTCCGCGCGCTTACCCTGACACCCCCAGGACGCACCGAGTACTTCGCCACGGCCGAGCGCGCCATCCGGCTGCTGACCCTGTCCCAACGCAACCGGGAGGCGGTCGACGTCGCCGACGCGGCGCTCGACCAGCGGCCCGGGGACGAGACTGTCGGGCGCATCGAGGCGGCGCTCGGCCGCGCCCTGTGGAACCTGTGGTCGGCGGCCGAACTGAGCCGGCGCGCCGAGCGGGCCCTCAACCGGCCCGGTCTGACCCCGCGGACCCGCGCCCGGTTGGAATCGCTGCGCGCCCTCGCGCTGTCCCGTAGTCGCGACCAAGCCGCGGCCCGGGACGCCGGTAAGGCCGCGCTCGCCACGGCGGAGGCGCTGGGCGACGAGCAGGCACTCACGACAGCGCTGCTGGCACTCGGCGAAACGGCGTTCAACGAGGGTTACTGCCGGGAGGCGCTGGACCACTTCGAGCGCCTGCGCGAGTACGACCCGACGGCGATCACCTGGGAGATCCTGGTCCACCAGCACCTGGACAACTTCGACACCAGCGCGCGGCTGATCGCCGAGGCGCGCCGGGAGTGTGAGCGCGAAGGCAGCCGCCTCCCGCTGGCCGCCGTGCTGTGGGCGCAGGCCAGCCAGACCTGGCTGCTCGGCCAGCTCGACGACCTGGACGCCGACCTGCGTACCATCTCCGAACTCGACGGCGACGGGCCCCCGGCGCACGCATACACCATGCTGTGCCAGATCGCGCTCATCCGGCTCGCCATGTTGCGCGGCGACGACCAGGGTGCGCGGCAGCTGCTCTCCGCCGCCAAGGCCCGGCTCGGCGCCGCCGCCGACCCCGGAGACGTGGTGAACGTGCGGCTCGGCGAGGCGTGGCTGCTTGCCGCAACTGGCGACGCGCCGCGCGCCGTCGAGATCATGTGTCGCGATCAGCAGCGCGACGAGCACTGGCTGGTTCAGACCCGCACCCTGCGGCCCCTGGTGGGTTCGTTCATCGACATCGCCCTGCGCGGCGGGAGCCCGGCGCTGGCCGGCGAACTGGCGGCGCAGGCCGACCTGTACGCGAGCCGCAACCCCGGCGCGGTCACGGCCGCGGGCATGGCCGCCCACGCCAACGGGCTGGTGACCGCGGACCTCGGCCTGTTGGAGCGGGCGGTGCACATCCTGGCCGACAGCCCCCGCCGACTCGTCTACGCCCGCGCCGCCGCCGACCACGGCCAGGCGCTGCTGCGCGCGGGCCACCGGCAGGCCGGCATCCTGCAGCTGCTGGCCGCGGCGCAGACCTTCGCCCGCAGCGGGTCGCCGCGCGAGGCGGAGCAACTGGACCGCATCCTGCGGTCGCTCGGCGCGCTGCGGCGCTCGCGCACCGCCGCGGAACGGCGTCCCACGACCGGGTGGGCCGCGCTCACGCCGACGGAGCGGCGGATCGCCCGGCTGGTCGCCGAGGGCCACACCAACCGCTCCGCGGCCACCCAGCTATCCATCTCGCCGCACACCGTCAACACCCACCTGGGTTCCGTGTTCCGCAAGCTCCAGGTCACCACCCGGGTGCAGCTGACCCGGGCGGTGCTGGACCAGGACCCGACCACCTGACGCGGTCCCGGGCCGGGCCCCGGAAACCGGCAGGCACCGCGGCCCGGATCTGGTACGTCCACGCGATCCGCCCATGCGCCAACCGGTGTTTGCTGAACGCCGACGAGCACCACCTGGAGGCCGATATGCAGCTCAACCTGGACACGTCTTTCCTGCGCGACGATCAACGCGGCGATGCCGTACAGGCCTTCCTGAACGACACCGTGGTTCGCTGCCGGGTCGACCACCCGTCCGAGATGGTGAGCCGACTGTCGTACGCCCGAATGGGGCTGATGGGAATCTGCACGGTCGAGGCCACCGCACCACCGGATGCGGCGCCCGCCGTCTTCGAACGCACCGAGCGACAGGCGGACGGCGACCCTCAGCCGGCCGTGCTCGTCGACGTTCAGGTCGCCGGTACGTCCACCGTTCTCCAGGACGGCCGCGAGGCGGTGCTGCACCCCGGCGAGTTCGCGTTGCGGGACACCACCAGCCGCTCCGTTGTCGTCTACCGCGGCAGCGGAGTGCGGACCGTCATGCGGATCACCCGCTCGGCCCTCGCCCTGCCGCAACGTGCCCAGCGCGCGGCCACGGCCCGCCCGTTCGGCACCGGGACGGCGGTGTCCGCGCTCGCCGCCACCTACCTCACCCGACTCGGGGCGGCCACGGAACTGACCACCTCGGCACACGCCCACCGGCTGGCCGCGGCCGGTGTCGACCTGATCCGGGCTGCGGTCGGCGCCGAGTTGGCGGACGACGCGCCGGACCGGCACGAACGCATGGACCTCTTGCATGGCAGGATCATGGCCTACCTCCAGGCCAACCTGACCCGGCCGGACCTGAACGTCGCCCAGGTGGCGGCTGCCCACCACATCTCCGTGCGCTACCTCTACACGATTCTGGAACGCGCCGGGATCAGCCTCGGCAGCTGGATCCAGACCCGCCGGCTCGAGGGCGCGCGTGCCGACCTGTCCCAGCCGGACGCCTCGTCCCGGCCGGTACTCGCCATCGCGAAGCAGTGGGGCTTCACCGACGCCACCCACTTCAGCCGGGTGTTCCGTCGGGCGTACGGGGTCAGCCCGAGCGAGTGGCGGGACGGCCGATAGGCCATGGACGCCGTCCTGGACACCTCAGTCCTACCCGCGCGAGACCGGGAGGAGGCGGTACGCGGGTTCTTCTCCGGCTCGGCAATCGGCCGGAACCGGATCCACGTCCCCTCCCGGTTCCGCAGCCGGATCGCCGTCGGTTCCGCCGGTGACCTGCGCGTGTGCTCGCTGAACAGCTTCTGCCACCCGGACTCCGGATCGGAGGCCGCCCGCCACGCGCAGACCACCTCGCGCCGTGAGGTCGCGCCGGCGGTGTTCCTGGTCCTGCAGGACAGCGGCACCAGTGCGGTCGTCCAGTACGACCGGGAGGCCGTACTGGGACCGGGCAGCTTCGCGCTGCTCGACACGACGGCCCCTTACGAGCAGATCTTCCCCGGCAGCCACCGGCAGGGCCTGATCCGGATCCCGCACGCGGCGCTCGGTGCCGGCCGGCCGCTGGTGCGGGACGCGGTCGCGCGAACCGTCAGCGCGGGCGCGAGCCCGGTCAGCGACCTCGTCGCCAGTTACTTCTCCCGGCTGATCAGACAGCCCGACCTGCGGCACGGCCCACACGCGCCATCCGTGGCGGAGGTCGGTGTCCAACTGCTGACCGCCCTGCTGGCCGGCGAGTTCGGCAGCTCGGCGCCGGCCGAGGCACTGCACGAGACCCTGTCGAGCCGGATCATGGCCTACCTGCGCGAACACCTCGCCGACCCCGGGCTCTGCGCCGAGCAGGTCGCCCGGACCCACAACATCTCGGTCCGCTATCTCTACGTGCTGCTCGCCCGCGAGGGCGTCACGCTGGGGGAGTGGGTCCGGACGCGCCGCCTCGCCGCCGCCCGGGACGAACTGGCCAGCCCGCGGGCGAAATGGCGCACCATCGCCGCGATCGCGAACAGTTGGGGGTTCGCGGACGCCACCCACTTCAGCAAGCTCTTCCGGCAGGCGTACGGGATGACTCCCCGTACCTGGCGGGCGCTCAACCAGCAGACGAAAGCCTGACGGCACCCTGGATCGGCGCCGGAGCCAGCCGCTGACCACACCCTGATGAGACGGCGAGGCGCCTGACCCGCGGAACGGGCCAGGCGCCTCGGAGCGTGCGTCGGGCGATCCGGGCGGCCGTCGTCCGGCTGCCCGTGCGTCGAGCGTCAGCCGTTGCCGGCCAGAGCGTCGGCGTCCGCGCGGGCGAGGGCGGCGTCGACGAAGGCGTACTCGGCCTGGTCGATAGCGTACAGCGCGAACGCGACAGCATCCGCGGCGTCGTCCTCCGCCCTGCCGGCTCGACGCTCCGCACGGCGGAGATCACGTTCGTCGTGTCGCTTGTCGGCGTCCGCCCGCATCGCCTCCACCTTGCCGTCCACCATGGCCTTGGCCGAGTTCCAGGCGGACTCCGCCGAACCGAACTTGGTATCCACGGCCGTCTTGAGTTCGGCCTTGCGGTCCTCGAGCCGGCTTCGGTTCTGCGCGCGTGCGGCCTCGACCACCTCCTCGGTCTTCCTCGTGCGGTTCGCCAGTTCGGTGAGCTGGTCGCTGAGCTTCTTCACGGTGTTCTCCTCTTCACGGCGTCCCGTCGACCGGGGTGAAGTGGACGCTACGGCGACCAGCGCCCGCCGGATTGGTCTCGTCTGCACAGGTCCCGGCCGTGCCTGCACCGTGACCGGATGCTGACCGAGTCAGGTGGCGAGGGTGGCCGCGCCCGGAGCCCGTCTCCGCCAGCGAGAGTGGCTTTCTGCCGAGTGGGATGGCGCCGAGAAGGCGCAGCCGGTGTTGGGAATCGGTCCGTGTCGATCCTGATAATGGGGAGTCCGCCGTTGGCCTGGTGGAGTCCGATCCCGCGCCACAACGGGGCATCGAGGACGTGCCAGACGAATCAGCCGATGGCGAAATTGCGCGTGATCAACAGCTCGTACTCCCATCGTCCGCGACGTGGAACGGCTGGCGGGTCGCGTGCCGTGCCTCGGTCAGGGGGATCGCGGTAGATGACGTGGCTGTCCATTATTGGTGCCATGAGATCAGTAGGCGGCCGGCGGGTGAGGGGTGCGGACGGTCGAGCGCACAGTCCTGTCGAGCAGCGACTGATTGAGTCCGTCGCCTGCGGCGAGGTGCTCGATCTGGCCGGTGACGGGCCGGTCGACGAGGCAGCGATGCGGTCCTGGGGCGATGAGCGGACGGTCTCGGCTTCGGTAATCCGTGAGCTCGTCCGCGGTCGTCTGGTCAGCGAACCCGACCCACATGGCCTGCGGCTACGCGGAGCCCGGATCGCCGGTCAGATCGATTTGGAGAACATCACCAGTGACCTGGCGCTGGAGTTGCGCGACTGTTTACTGCCCAGCGGCTTGAATCTCCGCGAGGCCCACCTGTTGGCGGTTGCCTTGACCGGGTGCCGCATCGAGCAGGCGGCAGATTCGAACGACCCGCCAGTCGACGCCACGCGCTTTGCCGCGCGGGTGCTCTCGCTCGAAAGGAGCACCGCCACCAGCGCCAGCGAGCGGGGCACGATCCGGCTGCTCGCTGCCCGCCTCGGCACATTGGACTGCGGCGGGGCGCGGTTGGAGAACACCACCGGTCCCGCCCTCGACGCCGACGGCCTCCAGGTCGACCAAAGCGTATTCCTGCACGGCGGGTTCACCGCCACCAGCGCCAGCGAGCGGGGCACGATCCGGCTGCTCGGTGCCCGCCTCGGCGGCCAACTGAACTGCGGCGGGGCGCGGCTGGAGAACACCACCGGTCCCGCCCTCAACGCCGACCACCTCCGGGTCGACCAGGACGTGCTCCTGCACGGCGGGTTCACCGCCACCAGCGCCAGCGAGCAGGGCACGATCCGGCTGCTCGGCGCCCGCCTCGGCACATTGGACTGCGGCGGAGCGCGGCTGGAGAACACCACCGGACCCGCCCTCGAAGCCGACCACCTTCAGGTCGACCGGGACGTGGCCCTGGACGGCGGGTTCACCGCCACCAGCGCCAGCGAACTGGGCACGATCCAGCTGCCCGGCGCCCACATCGGCGGTGTCCTGTACTGCAGCGGGGCCCGGCTGGAGAACACCACCGGACCCGCCCTCAACACCGACGGCCTCCGGGTCGACCAGGACGTTCACCTGGACGACGGGTTCACCGCCACCAGCGCCGGTGGCCAGGCGGCGCTCGTGTTGGCCGGTGCGCGGATTGGCGGGACCTTCCGCCTCGACACCGACCGGGTTACGCACATGGCACCGGACCGGGGATCGCTGATCGAGTTGGACGGGCTCACCTACAGCGGGCTGCCGCGGCCAGCGTCGCTGCGGCGCTGGCTGACTCTGCTGCGCGAGCACACCCCCGGCTACGCCGCCCAGCCCTATCAGCACCTCGCCGCCGCCTACCGCGCCGCCGGCCACGACCGCGACGCCCGCACCATTCTCATCGCCCAACGCCGCGACCAAATCCAGCGCGCCGGACTGGCCGGCTCCGAACGCGCTTGGGGTCGCCTCACCGGCATCACCCTCGGCTACGGCTACCAGCCCTGGCGCGCCCTGCTCCTGCTCCTCGCCACGCTTGCGACCGCAGTCGCCCTCAGCGTCACCGGCGGTCACCACAGCGGCCTCGACCAAAAGCCGGCGAGCGCCGGAGCAGTCGCAGCCACCGCCTGCACCACCATCGACCAGATCGGCGTCGGTCTCGACCTCGGCACCCCACTGATCAAAACCGGCGCCCGCGACCGCTGCCAACCCACCAACACCCCCACCGGCCAAACCCTCACCATCGCCGGCTGGATCCTGCAACTGCTCGCCTGGACCTTCGCCACCCTCTTCATCGCCGGCTTCACCAGCGCAGTCCGCAAAACCTGACCCATGTCACGCTGAGCCACCAACGCCGCTGCTGTACATGATGGCTGCACGCGCTCGCCGTGGCCGGGACAGCAGCGCCTGCCGCACCCAAGGACGAGCACGACACGATCGTGTTCGCCCGGATCATGGGAGCGTTCTTCGCGGTGATGCCCCGTCATCATGGCGGTCGCTGTTGGCGGCGTCCTGGGCCTTCAAACTGAGCAGGCACGCCGGTCAGGTGTCAGCCATCGGTGCCAGGGCGAACAAGGGCGGCACCGGATCGGCTGCCTGGACCGCGGCAACGACCTGTGTCAGTTGCTGGTAGTCGCCCCCGGCCGCCCTGATGAGGGTGGCCGCATCGGCGTGGTTGCCGAGGTAACACTCGGCGATGGCTCGCAGGAGAAACGCGACGCTGCACAGGTCCGGCGGGTCAACACCCGGCCGAATGTCGAGAAGCAGCGACTGCGCATGCTCCGGCCGCTGGTTGAGCAGGTGAGCCAGGCTCATAGCGACACGAGCGGACAACATGTGCGGCTGCACGTGGAAGGCGAGCTCGGCCAGCTCCGAGATCTCCAGCACCTCTTGGTGTTCGACCGGTGAGCCGTTCACCACTGCGGCGTACAGGTACCACAACCCGAACTGGACGGTAAGCACCTGCCCGATTGCGGCGGCCGCCATGGGATCGGTGCTGTCGGCGCGAGCCAGCGCCGCGAGCCGCTCGGCGTCGGCGATGAAGTCGGCCGCCGACTGAACGTGTCCCGTGCTCCAGCGCCGTTGGAAGGCAGCGAGCGCGAGCCGCGGGTCGTTGCCGTCGCGAACAGGATCTCCGAGACGATGGTCGCCAACCTCCCCTCGGGCAATCGTCTGCAACGTCCTGCTTACCTCCTCCTGGTAGTAGCCCGCCCGTAGCGCGGCGCGGGTGGCTGTTGGCGCCAGGAGCCAGCGCAGCAGGTTGCGGCCGTCACTGCGGGGCGATATCCCGGGAATGAGATTGACCACCCCGAGCAGCGCCCCAACAAGCGCTGCGCCGAGCAGTACGACGCGTGTCAACGCCGTGCTCGTCAACGCCGCTGCGGTACCGAGCACCGTCGCGGTGCACAGGTTCGCCATCGGGCCACCGAGGTAGAACAGCACCATCCGCAGCGGCAACGCGGTCGCCGGCGGCGTCGGCCGGACCCACACTTCGCTCCGCCAGCCGGTAAAGGGTGCGATACGGACCGCGATGACCGGCAGACGCAGCAGCTTCGCCACGACGAGGTGCCCGCACTCGTGCAGGACGACGTGCACCCACAACGACACGCAGGTGAAGCCGACGGCGGCGATCGCACCGGTCACGGACTCGGTGACGAATAGCGCGAACGCCACCGCCTCCAATACCAAGAGGATGGACGCGACGACCAGCCGTCGGCGGGGGAAGATCACCGGGAGATAGTACGGCCGGACAAGTAGAGGCCCAGGTACTTGACGTACGCACGTCGCACACCGCGGAAGCCGGCGAGGTACATGGCGAAGATTCGCCGAATGACCGGCGCGGTTCGCGGGTCCGGATGCGTCAGATCGCCGCGCCGGGCCCGGGAAGCAGGTCGACGTCGCGGGCGTGCATCGGCTCGCCGCAGTGTGCGCAGCGCAGGTCGACACTGCTGACCTCGCCACATGCGTGGTGGCGGTACAGCACTGGCGCGCCGGCCTGACCGGCGAGCCACTTGTCGCCCCAGCCGACCATCACCATCAGTAGGTCGACGAGCTCGGTGCCCTTCTGGGTCAGGACGTACTCGAACCGGGGTCGCCGGTCGTAGGGCCGGCGCTCGAGTACCCCCTGTTCGACGAGGTGGTTCAGCCGCTCGGTCAGGACCTTGCGTGAGATGCCGAGATCCGCCTGGATCTGCTCGAACCGGGTGAAACCGGCATACACGTCACGCAGGACCAGTGGTGACCAGGGCTCGCCGATCACGTCGAGCGTGCGGGCGATCGAGCATGCCATCTCGCCGAAGTTGGTGCGCTGCATGAAGGCAGTCTAGCAGCCAGGGTTCCCTCAGGGAACTTTAGCTGTTACGGTCATGGAGTCTCTTGAAGGAACCCAGGAGGGCGCGGAAATGAGCAAAGTGTTCATCGCACTGGCGGTTTCGGTCGACGGGTACATCACCGGTCGCGATCCGGGCGCCGGGCGCGGGCTCGGCGACGCGACGATGCTGTTCGACTGGTACTTCGACGGTGACACCCCCAGCCAGGTGTTCGACGGGTTCCGGCTGAGTGAGCGCAGTGCCCCGGTGTTCGACGCCCTCGCCGGTCGCGTCGGCGCCAGCCTGGCCGGCCGCAACACCTACGACGACTCCGAGTGGATCCACGGCGGAGCACCACACCCGACCGCGCCGCTGTTCGTGCTCAGCCACCGGCCGGTGCCGGGTATGAGCGACCGTCAGACCCTGGTCACCACCGGGATCGAGGATGCGGTCGCGGCCGCGCGGGACGCCGCCGGCGACAAGGACGTCGCCCTGATGGGCGGCGGCGTCGCGACAGCGGCCCTGGCGGCGGGACTGGTCGATGAGGTGATCCTGCATCAGGTGCCGATCCTTCTCGGCGGCGGCCGACCCTACTTCCAGTCGCTTCCGGAGCACGTGCGGCTCCGGCTCGTCGAAGTGGTCCCGGCACCGGGCGTGACCCACCTCCACTATGAGGTGGCCCGATGATCCTCGTCCCGACAACCCCCGCTGAAGGAGACAGACATGCTTGACCCCGATGTACGCCGCATACTCGACGGCACCTCGATCGCTCACCTCGCCACCGTTCTCCCGGACGGCTCGCCCCATACCGTTCCCCTGTGGATCGGCACCCTCGGCGACCGGATCGTCTTCCTCACCGGTCCAGGCTCCCGCAAAGCCCGCAATCTTCGCCGCGACCCCCGGGTGGCGCTGTCCGTCGCGCCCGTCGACAACCCGTTCGAGCCCGTCGTGATCCGTGGACGAATCGTGGAATGGATCGAGGGAGATGCGGCGTGGCAGATCATCGACCAACTGTCCACGAAGTACACCGGCGCGCCCTACGCCCGAGGACTGGAACGCGTCGTGGCCGTGATCGAGCCCGAACGACAGACCGTCGGGATCGGCTGAGTACCCGTAGCTGCACCGAGACTACAGACAGGCCGCGGACCAGCACAGACACTGCCCGCCAGCGCGTCCGCTCGCCCGCCGCGCTGCGCGGCGTACCAGAATCCTCGAAGAAATCTCAGCGGAGCGTGTCGGATCGAGACACCGGCGTTCGTAGCAGGGGTGAAAGGCGGCCCGAGGGGGCGGCCACCCGACGACAGGAGATGATCCCGATGGCGCGGTACCTGATGTCCGTGCTCGACGACACGACCGAGTCCGCCACTGCGGACGAGATGGCCGCGATCGGCGCCTTCAACGAGCAGCTCAGGGCCAATGGCCACTGGGTCTTCGCCGGCGGCCTCGCGTCGCCCAGCACGGCCACCGTCGTCGACGGCCGGGACGGGGAGGCGGTGTTCACCGACGGGCCCTACCTGGAGTCGAAGGAGTACGTCGGCGGCTTCTGGATCATCGAGGCCTCCGACCTCGACGTGGCGCTCCGGCTCGCCGCCCTGGGGTCGAAGCACTGTAACCGGAGGGTCGAACTCCGGCCGTTCCTGGCCGGATGACCGACGTCGACGAGGCGATCACCCGGCTCCACCGCGCGGAGTGGGCCCGGGTGGTGGCGACCCTGGCCAGGCGCTTCGGCGACCTCGACATCGCCGAGGAGATGGCCGCCGAGGCGTTCGCGACCGCCGTCGAGCGCTGGCCGGTCGACGGCGTGCCGCCGAGTCCCGGCGCGTGGCTCACCACCACCGCCCACCGCAAGGCCATCGACCGGATCCGGCGCGAGGTCAGGCGCGAGGAAAGGCACAAGGAGGCGCTGATGCTGTTCGACACCCCGGAGCCGCTCGGCGCCATCGACGACGACCGGCTCCGCCTCGTCTTCACCTGCTGCCACCCCGCTCTCGCCATGGAGGTACGGGTTGCGCTGACCCTGCGGATGGTCGGCGGGCTCACCGTGCCCGAGATCGCCCGCGCGTTCCTGGTCCAGGAGGGCGCCATGGGCCGGCGGATCACCCGCGCGAAGGCGAAGATCAAGGCGGCCAAGATCCCCTATCGCGTGCCGGTACGCGAGGACCTCCCGGCCCGGGTCACCGGGGTGCTCGCCGTCCTCCACCTGATCTTCAACGAGGGCTACCTGGCCTCGGACCCCGAGAAGGAGGCCGTCCGCAGCGACCTGACCGCCGAGGCGATCCGGCTGACCCGGTTGGTCCGTGCCCTGATGCCGGCGGACGGCGAGGTCGCCGGACTCCTGGCGCTGATGCTCCTGACGGAGGCCCGCCGGGCCGTGCGGGTGTCGGCGAGCGGTGAGCTCGTCACCCTCGGCGAGCAGGACCGCGGCGCCTGGGACCGCGAGCTGATCGCCGAGGGCCACGCCCTGGTCCGGGCGCGCCTCGCCTCCGGCCAGGCGCCGGGGCGCTACCAGATCCTCGCCGCGATCAACGCCGTCCACACCGACGCCCGCGACATCCGTGACACCGACTGGTCGCAGGTCGTCGCGCTCTACGACCAGCTGGTACGCCTCGACCCCTCGCCGATCGTGCGGCTCAACCGGGCGGTCGCGGTCGCCGAGCTCGACGGCCCGCAGGTCGCGCTGGCGGAGGTGGACGGTCTGCCGCTGGAGGGCTATCACGCCTTCCACGCCACCCGCGCCGACCTGCTGCGCCGGCTGGGCCGGAGCGGGGAGTCGCGGGCGGCGTACGACCGGGCCATCGGGCTGGCCGGCAACACCGCCGAGACGGCGTACCTCATCCGTCGCCGCGACCAGCTGGCCGGCCCATGAACCGCACCACCCCGGTCACCGCCTCAGCCGCCTACCCCGCAGCGGCAGTCGTCACGACGGGCACGTCAGCCGGGGGCCGGGGAAGGCGTCGGTGATGGTGGTCAGGTTGCCGTCGGCAGGATGCTATGAGCGAGTTGGCTCGTAGTCGGGGACTGCGGCCGGGGTGATTTGGATTGCCGGGCGCATGGTCAGGATCAGGACGGTCAGCCCGGCGAAGATGACCGCGGCGACGACGCCGGTGACGTGCAGGCTGGTGGTGAACGCCTCCCGCGCGGTGTGCAGCAGTATCGCGCCCTGGCTGGCGGGAAGGTGCTGGCTCGCGGCGACCGCGTCGGCCAGCGAGTCGGACGCGCCGTCCATCCGGCTGTGGTAGACCACCGCGGCCACCACGCCGATCAACGCGAAGCCGAGCGAACCGCCGAAGTAGTTGCCGGTCTCCGACATCGACGCCGCCGAACCGGCGCGCTCCGGCGGTACGGACCCGACGACCAAACCGGTGCCCAGCGCGAACAGCGGGCCGGTGCCCACCGCCAGTACGGCGATGCCGATCATCACCATCGGCAGGGCGCTCGCGCCGTGGACCCCGACCAGCAGCAGGCTGCCCAGCGCGGACCCCACCAGCCCACCGGCGATCGCGGTCGTCTGCTTCATCCGCCGGGTCAGCGCCGGCGCGGCCATGGTGCCGACTGCTGAGGCCAGGCCCATCGGTGCGAACAGCACCGCCGATACGAACGGCGAGAAGCCCAGCACGCTCTGCAGATACTGGGTCACCATCAGGCCCGTACCCGCCATGGCGATCCCGGCGAAAACCAGCGCGACGAGCACGGCCACGAACGGGCGGCTACGCAACAGCCGTAGGTCCAGCAGCGGCGCCTCCAGCCGCAGCTGCCGGCGAACGAACAGCCATCCGATGGCTGCGCCGACGACGAGGGCCACCGCCGGCGCGACTGGCACGCTCTCGACGGCCAGCTGCTTGATGCCGTAGACCATCAAGAGCACCGCCACGAGCGACAGCCCGACGCTGCCCAGGTCCAGCCGGCCGGCCCGGTCGCTGCGGTACTCCGGCAGCAGGACCGGCCCGACGAGCAGCAGCACCGCCATCGCCGGCACGGCCACCAGGAACACCGATCCCCACCAGAAGTGCTGGAGCAGGAATCCGGCGAACACGGGCCCGAGCGCGCCGCCGGTGAACTGGCAGGTCGCCCAGATCGCAATGGCCTGCGCACGCTGCCGTTGGTCACGGAACATGTTGGTGATCAAGGCAAGTGTGGACGGCGCCAGGGTCGCGCCGGCGACGCCCAGCAGTGCACGCGCGACGATCAGCATCAGCGGGCTGACCGCGAAGGCGGCCACGACCGACAGCACAGCGAACGCCGCTCCGCCGATCATCAGCAGCCGCCGGCGACCGATCCGATCGCCGAGCGTACCCATCGTGATGACCAGGCCGGCCACCATGAATCCGTAGCTGTCACTGATCCACAACTGCTGGACGTTGGTGGCCCCCAGGTCGGCGCTCAGCCGTGGGAGCGCGAGGAGCAACGCTGTCATGTCCATCGCGACGAGCAATGTCGGCATCATGAGGATGACCAGTCCCAGCCATGCCCGGTTGACTCGCATATCCGAAACTTCCCGTTCTCTCGACGTCTCGCCGGTTGGTCGGAGCGGTCGAGAGCTTCTTGACATCGGTACGGACGGAAATCTCGCGTGTCTGCGGCGGCGTGCACCAGAAGAGATGACCTTGCGGTCCGGGCGATGCGGCGGCGAGGAACTCATGCGTAAGTTCGACGGGGGATGTCAAGACTGCGGCGGCGGCTCCGACCAACCGGCTGAAGGGCATGGCTGGAGTTCGCGAACGACGAGGAGTACGAGATGCAGTTCTTGATCAGCATGTACATCAACCCCGCGGTGTTGGACGCGCTGACCGACGAGGAGAAGGCGGCGATCGGCGACGGCCACGGCAAGTTCATCGAGGCCCTGAAGGCGTCCGGCGAGTTGATCACCACGCAGGCGCTGGTCGATCCGTCACAGGCCGCTGTGGTGTCCGTACGCAACGGCCAGCCGGTGGTGACCGACGGACCTTTCCTCGAGTCCAAGGAGTATCTGGGCGGTTTCTACCTGATCGACTGCGAGAACAAGGAGCGGGCGATCGAGCTGGCATCGCAGCTCCCGGACACCGCGATCGAGGGTCTGGGGGTCGAGGTGCGGCAGGTGATGTTCGCTGACGGACAATTGGAGGCATGACAGCGCCAGCCATCGAGGACCTGCTGCGTGAGCTCACGCCGCAGGTCCTCGGCGTGTTGGTACGTCGGCACGGCCAGTTCGAAGGGTGTGAGGACGCCGTACAGGAGGCCGTCCTCGCCGCCGCCGTGCAGTGGCCGACCGAGGGAGTGCCGAGCAACCCGCGCGGCTGGCTGGTGACCGTCGCGTCCCGGCGGCTCATCGACGAGATGCGAAGTGACCATGCGCGCCGCGAGCGGGAGGCGGCGACGGCGACCGAGGTGGTGCCCGAGGAGGTGCCGGACACCGACGACTCGCTCGTCCTACTGTTCCTGTGCTGCCATCCGACGCTGACCGCCGCCTCCCAGACCGCCCTGACGCTACGGGCGGTCGGCGGCCTGACCACTGCGGAGATCGCCCGCGCATTCCTGGTGCCCGAGGCCACGATGGCGGCCAGGATCAGCCGGGCCAAGCAGCGCATCAAGGCCGCCGGCAGCTCGTTCAGCTTGCCGGACGGCGCGGAGCGCGAGGAGCGGCTACGGGTTGTCCTGCACGTGCTCTACCTGATCTTCAACGAGGGCTACACCGCTTCCTCGGGCAGCCAGTTGCACCGGACCGATCTCGCACACGAGGCGATCCGGCTGGCCAGGATGGTGCACGCGCAGTTGCCCGAGGATGGCGAGGTGGCCGGGTTGCTCGCGCTGATGCTGCTGACCCACGCCCGTCGGAAGGCACGTACGACGGCTGCCGGTGACCTGGTGCCGCTGGACGAGCAGGACCGTACGACGTGGGACCGCGAGCTGATCGACGAGGGCATCGAGCTGGTCAAGGCGTCGCTGGCCGGCCGGGCGCTGGGGCCTTATCAGCTGCAGGCCGCCATCGCCGCCACGCACGCCGACGCGGCCACCGCCGAGGAGACCAACTGGCCGCAGGTGCACACCCTCTACCTGATCCTGGAACGGATCGCGCCCAACCCGGTGGTCACCCTCAACCGGGCGATCGTGCTCGCCGAGACCGAGGGCCCGCTGGCCGGGCTGGCCCTGCTGTCCACGTTGGACAGCGACGAGCGGATGGCTGGGCATCACCGGCTACTGTCCGTTCGGGCGCATCTGCTGGAGAAGGCCGGCGACGCGGCCGGCGCGTACGAGCACTACCGGCGCGCCGCGAAGTCCACCGCCAGCATCGCCGAGCAACGCTACCTGGAGTCCCGGGCCAGCCGGGCGGGCGCTGCCGCCGGTCAATGGCCCTTGACGGGCCGTAAGTTAAATGTGTAAATAATTCGACACTTGAATGAAGTCCCGAATCCTCGTGTCGCGCGCGGACCCGTTCCCGGTTCGGGACGCTGCCGAGCCGTGCAACGAAGGGATCATGACGTGTCACGAAGAGGGCTACGCGCCGCGCTGGCCACTGCACTGTCCCTACTCGTGCTGTGTCCGGCCGAGGCGCCCGCCGCAGCGAGCGTGCCGGCGGGGGTCTCGGTGTTTCTCACCGACCTCGGCACCAGGACCTACCTGTCGCGCCAAGCCACCGTGTCGTGGCAGGGCGGGCAGGCCCCGCAAGGACCGACCATCACTGTCGACAGCCAGCGGCGGTATCAGGAGATGACCGGCTTCGGAGCGTCGTTCACCGACTCCTCCGCCTGGCTCGTCGGCACCCGCCTCGACAGCGCACAGCGCGACGCGGTGATGCGCGACCTGTTCAGCCGCCAGGGCATCGGCTTGAGCTTCCTGCGTCAGCCCATGGGCTCCAGTGACTTCGCGGTGAACGGGAACTACTCGTACGACGACATGCCAGCGGGCCAGAGCGATCCGACGCTCGCCCATTTCTCCATCGACCACGACCGCGCATACATCATCCCGGTGCTCAAGCAAGCCCGTCAGCTCAACCCGGAGCTGACCGTGATGGCCTCGCCGTGGAGCCCGCCAGGCTGGATGAAGACCAGCGACTCGATGATCGGTGGGACGCTCAAGCCGGACGCCTACCAGCCGCTGGCCGACTACTTCACGAAGTTCCTCGAAGGCTACGCGGAGGCGGGGGTCCCGGTCCGCTACATCACCCCGCAGAACGAGCCGCTCTACGTGCCCTCCGGATATCCGGGCATGTCGCTCAGCGCCGAGCAGCAGAACAACCTGATCAAGAACTACCTCGGTCCGGCGCTACGCGACCGCAAGCTGCATACCGGAATCCTTGGCTACGACCACAACTGGGATGTCGTCAGCTACCCGGAGACCATGTACGCCGACCCGGCCGCGACCGGGTTCGTGGCCGGCACGGCGTGGCACTGCTACGGCGGTGACGTGCGGGCCCAGGCTTTGTCGCACAACGACTACCCCAACAAGCCGGCGTGGCACACGGAGTGTTCGGGGGGCACGTGGGAGGGCGACGAGCAGGCCGCTTTCGCCGGGGCGCTTGGCCTGGTCATCAACAGCACCCGTGACTGGGCAAAGGGTGTCATCCGCTGGAACATGGCGCTGGATCAGAACAACGGACCGACCAACGGCGGCTGCCTGACCTGTCGCGGCGTGGTCACGGTCGCGCAGGACGCAGCCGGCCACTGGTCGTACACCAAGACCGTCGACTACTGGGCGCTCGGCCACGCCAGCAAGTTCGTGCGTCCGGGCGCCCGCCGGGTGGCGTCCAACTCCCTTGGCGCCGGTGACGTGCAGGACGTCGCCTTCGTCAACCCCGACGGCTCCACGGCGCTGGTCGCGTTCAACGCCGCGAACACCCAGAGGACGTTCCACGTGCAGTGGGGCAACAAGTGGTTCACCTACCGCCTCGCCGGCGGGGCGGCAGCCACGTTCACCTGGACCGGCACCCAGCACGGCACGGTGGACCCGGCCGCGATCGGGTCGGTTGACGTTCCGCTCGAGAACCCGGACGGGACGCGAGCGCTGATCAGCTACGACGCTGGAATGCTGGCACACCAGGCCCAGGTGCGGGTCGGCGACCAGTGGCTCGGCTACACGCTCCCCGCCGGCGCATCGCTCACCCCTCCGACGACCGCAGTGCCGTTGTCGCGCGACCTGTGGACGGTGTCGGCATCGGCGAGCAATGCCACCGAACCACCTGAGAGGGCGATCGACGGCGACCCGGCCACGCGATGGAGCACCGGCCGCGGCATGCGGTCCGGTGACTGGTTCCAGGTCGACCTCGGCTCGCAGCAGACGTTCGACCAGGTCGTCCTGGACACGACCGGAAGCAGCGGCGACTCGCCGCGGGGGTACGAGCTCTTTGTGTCCGACGACGGCACGAACTGGGGCCAGCCGATCGCGACCGGACCGGGCAGCCCGGTTGCCAAGATCCTCATTCCGCAGGTCACTGCCCGCTACATCCGGGTGGTGAACCAGGGCGATGCCGGCAACTGGTGGTCGATCCACGAGCTGAACGTGCTCGGGCCTGCCGGTCCGGCGAGCGTGACGGCAGGCTCGGACGGCGGCGTTCAGCGCAAGACGGCCGTGCTGCCCGACGGCACACAGCTTCTGGTCGTGTACAACTCGGGCCGCTCGGTCGCCGCGTTCGACGTGCCGTGGGGAGACACGACCTACGCCTACCGCCTGCCGGCGGGCGCCGCCGCGATATTTACGACGCGCCAAGGCTGATCGGTCGCGCTGTGCCGGCCGGAGTATCCCTGGCCGGCACAGCATCGCGGCCGTCTCTCGCCGGTAGAGGCCCAGGATCCGGCGCATCTTCGACGTGACGTTGGGTCGGTCCTGGCCTTGCACGTCTTGGTGGCCTGCCAGGACACGCCATTTGGTCGCGGCGCTGATCGCGGTGGGGTAGCCGCTGTCGATCGGGTGGCCGCGGAGCTTGGCCAGGGACCAGCAGGCGGTCGGACGGGCCGCCTCCGCTGGGAAGCCCGAGCGCCGAAGCCGTGGCTGTCGATCAGGAGGGCTCCGGGCTCTTCGCTATCCCAGGGTGACGGGTCCGAGGTCGTCAGGCCTGATCGTCTTCGCCACCTCGCTCAGGTCATTGTCCAGCTGGTGATCGCGCCCGGGCAGCCGGTGCAGCTGTGCCTGCGGGATGGCGCGGGCGTAGAGGTCAGCATGCGACGGTGGGGCAGTCTCGTCGTGGAGCCCGTGGAACACGTGCACCGGCACGCCTTGCGGCAGCCTCGCGCCGAGGTCGTGCGGCAGTTCGAACTCGTCGCCGGGCCAGCCACCCGCACCGACGAACGGAGCGGCGATCAGCACGATCGCCCTGAGCTCCGGCTCCGGTGGCCGCTCGGCGAGCGCGTTGATGAGGATCGTCCCGCCCACCGAATGGCCCGCGACGACCGCGCCGTCGTCCAAGGCCGTCATCTCACGCCGGATGGCGGCGCTCCACCTGGCGTAGCTCGGGTCGTCCTCGTTGGGCATGCGCGGGTAGCGGACCTCGTACCCGTCCCCGAGCTCCCGCCTGAGGCTTTCGAACAGCTTGTCGTCCCACTCGTCGTGCGCGCCCTCGCCGCCGCCCTGAATGAACAGGATCTGCCGAGTCCCTGTCATGACGATCCTCCTTCGCGCCCGCGTGACGATCCGGTTCGACACCCGCTGCCGGCCCGCGCGAGGCCCGGGCGACCTGCCGGGCCCGTTCCAGCCGCGCCAATCAGGCGGCGCTGATGCCCTCATCTTTGCACTGAGATCTCCGCCGGCTGGCCCGCCACGGCATCGCCGGGCTCGCGCTCGTAACGGCTGTGCACGTGACCGCTTGCCAATAGCGTCCTGCCTACTTGTTCGATTGAAGGAAACTTCCGTCCGATCTCTTGCGCGTGCCAATGCTCGCCGCCGACAGTCTGGACCACCACCAGCTTCGACAACTGTCGATGCGCTTCTCCGTGGGCAGCTGAGGAGGAAGCATGGCACCCGTCGTCCCTCGCCGCAGAAGCCGTCTCGTCACACTCGTGATCGCCGTCCTCACAGGCTTGGCGCCGGCCACGCTGTGGGCGGTGCCCGCGCACGCGGCCGCGCCCCTCTACACCGCCCTGGGCGACTCGTACTCCTCAGGCGTCGGCACCCGCACGTACTACTCCGACGGCACCAGCTGCTACCGCTCCCCGTACGCGTACCCCGTCCTCGACGCGAACCAGATCGGCGCCAGCCTCACGTTTGCCGCCTGCTCCGGCGCGAAGGTCGCCGACGTGTCCAACAACCAGCTCGGCAGCCTCAGCTCCTCGACCAACTACGTCACGCTCACCGTCGGCGGCAACGACGCCGGCTTCTCCAGTGTCATCACGCAATGCGCCAAGCCCTGGCCGTACACCTGCTGGGGTGACATCGACAACGCCAACACCTACATCCGCAACACCCTGCCCGGCGCACTGGACACGCTCTACAACAAGATCCGCTCCCGCGCGCCGTACGCCCGAGTGGTGATCGTCGGATATCCGCGCCTGTTCAACGAGAGCGACTGCCAGTCGTTGGCCCGGATCAGCCCGGGGGAGCAGGCGGCGCTGAACGACACCGCCGATCTGCTGAACGACACCATCAAGGCCCGCGCGGTCGCACACTCGTTCCCGTTCGTGGACCCGCGAGCGGCCTTCACCGGGCACGCCGTCTGCGACTCCATCGAATGGATCAACGGCCTGTCGGACCCGATCACGGAGTCCTACCACCCGAACCGCACCGGCCAGTCCAGCGGATACGCCCCGCTGGTCAAGAACACCATGCTCGGCACGACGGCGGCCGCCGACAAGGCATAGACACCGCCACCGGTTACCGGCCGGCGGAGACGCCGAGCCGGTACCCGGCGTTGCCGCATCACGGCAGGCCGATGCTGCATCGGGAACCGGTTGCCCTGTCGCGGGCAAGCCACGCCGTGACCCCTCGGCATCGTCGGCACGACGCACATCTGACGGATGGCCAGCAGCGTCTACGGAAAGAACCGGCCCGCGCTCGGGTGATCCTGGGCGCCGTCCACGCAGATGTTGGCGCCGTTGATCCCGCCGGCGCGGGCCGACAGGAGGAAGCACGCCACGTCCGCCACTTCCTGCAGCTCGACGAGCCGCCCACGAGGGAAGTCGTCGCGGGCGAAAGCCTCGTACTGCTCCGGTCGGTTGTCCCGGAACCAGGCCCAACCCCCGCCCTCGAACATCACCGAACCCGGGCTGAGCGCATTCACCCGGATGTTGCGCGGGCCCAGCTCCTGGCCGAGTGTGGCGGCGAGGTGGATCTCCGCCGCCTTCGCCGAGGCGTACGACGACTTGGGGCCCGGCTTCCACCCCGTGATCGATGCCACTACGAGCGCGCTGCCGCCCCCGCGCCGCTCGAAGTGCGGCACTGCGGTGCGGATGGCGTGGGCGGCATGCAGCACGTTCAACTCGTACGTCCGCAGCCAGTCCTCGGGCGTCGAATCCAGCAGCCCACCCCCGTATGCGCCGCCGGCATTGGCCACCAGCAGGTCGAGCCCGCCCATCTGCTCGGCCGCCTCGTCGACGGCCCGGGCGAGCGCGTCCGGATCGGTGACGTCCGCCCGGACACCCGGCAGTCCTGACTCCTTCAGCCTTTCTGGATCCCGTCCGCAGACGGTGACCACCGCCCCCTCTTCCTGGAGCGCCCGGCCGATGGCCAGCCCGATGCCGCTGCTTCCTCCGGTGATGAAGGCCGTCTTCCCCGCAAGTCCTAGATCCACAGCGGCAGCCTGTCAGCAGACGCCGACACGATCAACCCACTTGATCCCGCGACCGAATGACCCCATCTGGACTTGACGGGGCGGTGTCGTTGGAGGTTGTTTCGGGCCTGGTGTGAAGGACTTCGCGGGCCTGTTCGGCGGCGCGGGTGATGCTTTCGCTGATGAAGTCCAGGAAGCGGGCGATGTTCTCCAGGCGGGTGGCGGCGGGGGTCTGGGGGCCGAGGATCGCGACGCCTTGGCGTGCGGTTTCAACGAGCTGGTCGTTGGCTCGGGCGCTGGCGATCGTCGCCTGGTAGAAGAGTTCGTCGTCGACGACGTAGCGGTCGCGGCGGCGTTCGTCGCGTTCTCGGCGGACGAGGCTCTGGCTCTCCAGGAAGGCGATCGCTTTGGAGATGGACGCCGGGCTGACCTGGAGGCGCTGGGCGAGTTGGGACGCGGTGAGGCTGCCCGCGTCGGTGGTGAACAGGCAGGTCAGCACCCGGGACCCCATCTTGTTCAGGCCGGAGGCCATGAGAACGGTGGTGAGCGCCTCCTCGTACTCGGCCACGGCCTCGGCGTCGCGTCCGGGTGGCTGGGGGATTGACTCCGACCTGCGGGAGGAGGCGGGCCTGCGCCGGTGGGCGCGGCGTTCGGTGGCGCGGTGGGCCAGGTCGGCGCGGTAGGCGGTGGGGCCGCCGTTGCGCATCACCTCACGGGTGATCGTCGAGGTCGGACGGTCGAGGCGTCGGGCGATCTCGGCGTAGGGGAGGCTGTCGGCCAGCCCCAGCGCGATCTGCTGGCGTTCCTGCTGGGTGAGCCTGCCTCCCGGCATCGCGATCTCCTTGGTGATCCTTCGTGGTGGTTCCCGATCCCCCCACTATAGCGTTCACTTCTCATTCATTGCAATGATCAGGGCCGTCCTCGTTGCGTTAGCTTGACGTCCGTTGCAACGATTTGCCGCCTTCTACCTGCGGGAACGCCAATGCCGTGCAACAGATATGTTGCCGCCCTATGGAAAGCAACGTAGCGTTTCCAGCATCGGAAACAACGAGCGAGCACGGGAGAGCACGATGCAGAAGTTCGACACCCCCGCCCCGATCTCCGCCGTCCTGGCCATCCCCGCCGGACGCATCCAGTTCATCGCCGCCGACCGGGCCGACACCACCGTCGAGGTCCGGCCCGCCAACCCCGCCAAGAGCCGCGACGTCCAGACCGCCGAGCAGACCACCGTCGCCTACGCCGACGGCGTCCTGCGGATCCACACCCCCGAGCCCAAGAACCAGCTCTTCGGCCCCTCCGGATCCCTGGAGGTCACCGTCCAGCTGCCCGCCGGCTCCCGCATCGAGGCCAAGGCCGCCAGCGCCGAACTCCGCGGCGTCGGCCGCCTTGGCGCCGTCGCCTTCGAAGGCGCGTACCGCAAGATCAAGATCGACGAGGCCGCGAGCGTCCGCCTCACTGCGATCGACGGCGACGTCGAGGTCGGCCGGCTCAACGGCCCTGCGGAGATCAGCACCGCAAGGGGCGACATCCGGATCAGCGAGGCCGTGCGCGGCACGGTCGTGCTCCGCACCCAGTCCGGCGACATTTCGATCGCCGCCGCCGCCAGCGTCTCGGCCGCCCTGGACGCCGGCACCGGCTACGGCCGCATCAGCAACGCCCTCAAGAACGATGGCACCGCCGAACTCGACATCCGCGCCACCACCTCCCACGGCGACATCACCGCCCGCAGCCTCTGAAGAAGCAGAACCAGGACTTGCCGGCCGGGCCCACCGCGATCGAGATCCTGTCGGTCGTCGCCGGCGGCGCGGCCGTCCGTCCCGAGGCGCCTGCGATCCACGTGCAGGCCCAAAGAAGTCGTACAAGACGCCTGACGCGACCAGGAGGAACACATGACAAAGAACAGCACCTCCTCGACCAATTCGAAGTGGACCGGCATGGTGCCGGTCGACGATACGGCCCTGGCCGTCACCGACACCGGCGGTCGCGGTATCCCTGTGGTCTACCTCAACGGCCAGTTCGCCACTCAGGGATACTGGCGGCGGGTCATCGCCGAACTGGGGACGGGGTGGCGGCACATCACCTACGACGAGCGGGCTCGCGGCAAATCGAAGCGTTCGGCGGACTATTCCTTCGAGGTCGCCGTCCGGGATGTCGATGCCGTTCTCGCGGCGAGGAGCGTGAACCGGGCGCTGCTGGTGGGCTGGTCCTACGGAGCGGTCGTCGCGGCGCATTGGGCCAGCCGGAATCCGGACCGTACCGTGGGCGCGGTCCTGGTTGACGGCGCGTTCCCGTACGACTGGCTCGACGAGGCCATGGAGCAGCGAATCCGGACGCTGTTTCGGCGGATGGGCTGGTTCCTGCCGCTGCTGCGCCCCACGGGCCTGACCCCGCGGATGACCGCCGCACAGCAGGCCGACAGCAACATCGAACTCGGCAAGCTCTCCCGCGAGCGCGAGCTGAGCCCCGTGCTGGACAACATCACCGTCCCGGCGCGGTACGTGGTTGCTTCGGGGACGTCCTTCGGAAGCCGCGGTGATGAGCAGGAACGGATACGCACCAGCCTCGACGCGGTGACCGCCCGCAACCCGAACATCAAGGTGAGCGCGAAGGTCGCCAGCAACCACGGTGCGGTCCTGCGGAAGGACTTCCCGGCCATCGCCCAGGCCGTACGCGAGGTCGCCGCCCTCGACCGCGAGGGGGCGCTGAAGACACGACCGGCGGACTGACGACAACGACACGTCCTCGCCATCATCGACAGCGGCTCCCGTGCTGTCGGAAGTGGTCACGCACCGTCGAGCCGGCCGGCACCTACCCGGTGCCGGCCGGTCCCGACCTGACCACCGCCGCCTCCAACAAGCGGCACGAGGATCAGTTGGCCCGCCGCGGGCGGCCCCACCACCCAGTGGGGAGTCGCTCGCCCACCCGGCGAGGATCCACAACCTGCACCGGCAACCCGGTAAACGTTCGTGGACGCCGCACGTAGGGGCAGAATCGGCCGATCACCTCGGCGGCCGCGCGCGCCAGGGTGTCGCCGCCGGTACCGTCGAGGAGCCCGGCCACCACCGCGTCGGCGGTGGCCGGGGTGAGTACGTCCTCGGCGTTGCGGCGGAACTTGGCGGTCGTCTCGTCGACGGTCAGCGGGTCGTCCGGGTTGCCGCGGGCGTTGCGCACCGTGGCCGATGCCGTGGAGCCGTCCCGCCAGTGGAGCGTGACCCTCGTCGGCCGCTCGTACGGGAGGGCGGCGGTGGCGGTCGCGCGCCTCAGCCGCCGCCGCGATCACAGCCATCAACGCAGCCCTCACCGGCAGTGTGCCGATCACCCCAGCCACGCCCCCACTCCGGACCCGTCTGTTTTCGGCGATCCATCCGGCGACAACGGCCGGTCTGCTCCGGCTTCCATGACTGCCCGGTGCCGAGCAGGTGCCGCCTCGCACTCGGCCACTGTCGGCCCGACCCGACCACCGGTGACCCACCGACATCTGGCGACCTCGGCAGAGGCGCCGCGATCAGCGCTGGGTCGGCTCGATCACCACCTCGGCGAGGTAGACGCAGGTGCGCCCCTCGTGGGACGAGTAGTAGCTGACCCGGAGCAGGTCGTCGTGCCAGACCAGGCCGGGATAGCTGGTGTCACCGCCGGAAGGGAGAGAGACAAGTTCGGTCAGTACGCCGCGCTCGGCGTCGACCGCGCAGATCGCGGTGCGCGGTCGGCCGTCGAGGAGGCGGACCCCGGCCAGCAGTTGGCCGTCCGGCAGCCGGAGCAGGGCGGGTCCGCCTACCTGCACTCCCAGGTCTGTCCAGTGCCAGTCCCGGTACGGCGGGCGGGCCTGGCCGAGCTGTGCGGTGGCGCTGTCCCGGTCGCGGCGCAGCAGGCAGACGGCCCTGCCGTCGGGCTCGAAGACCAGGCCCGACTCGTTCGGGTAGCCGCCGGCAAACAGGGTCTGCACCACCGGGTGCAGGTCGACCCCGTCGCCGCTGCGGTACAGCCGGACAAACCGTGGCTCCCGGGTGGCGTAGCCGATGCCGTACATCGCGTTGTCGTGCCACACGGCCCGCCACAGCCAGACATCCGGCTCGCCGACCGGCGTCGGGTCACCCCAGCGGTGCCCGTCGTGCGAGAGCCACGCCATGGTGCGCAACGACCTCGTGGCCTCGCCGGTCACCGCGGCGGCATACAGCTGCAGCCGGCCGTCGGGTCGGGGGACGAAGCGGGGGTCGCGCAGGTCGGTGTCGTCGCGGCGCAGCATTGCCGCGGACGTCCAGGAGCGGCCGTCGGGCGAGGCGAGCACCCGGATCACGCCGTCCCCAGACACGTGCGAGGTCGCCTCCCGGAAGGCGCAGTACCAGCCTCCACGGTGTCGGACCAGGTCGGTGAAGGCGCTGTGCGGGGCAGTGTCGCCGATCCGGCTCACCGCCGTGACCTCGGCGCCCGTGCTGCGGCCGATCGGTGGCAGGGTCATGCGCGGCGGCCTCCTGGGCGTCCGGTCGAGCCGACCACGCTAGGGCCCGCAGGCGACGGGCGGGCGGCCCCGCAGCGAACGCTGGGCGAACATCCCCGCTTCACCAGCCGAAGCCTGTCCCGGACCAACTCGTGCCTCACCTCGACAACTGTCCGCGCCGCTTCAGCAGTTGGGGGCCTGTCGATCGCCCGTGGCAAGATCTGCCAGGTGCAGATCGGGATGCTTGGACCGTTCGAGGTCCGCACGGACGGCGGCGTCCTGGTCGACGTGCCGGGCGCGCGGTTGCGCGGGCTGTTGATCGCCCTCGCGCTCAAACCAGGTCACGTAGTCCCGAAGGCGACACTCGTCGACTGGATCTGGGGGGAACACCCGCCGTCCGAAGCGGCGAACGCCCTGCAACGCCTGGTTTCCCGGCTGCGGAAAGTGCTGCCGGACCGGTTGGTCGAGGGGCAGACGGACGGCTACCGGTTGACGGTGGAACCCGACGCCGTCGACGCCGTCCGGTTCGAACGCCTCGTCGCCCAGGCCCGCGATGACGAGGATCCACAGCGGGTACGGCGGCTGCGCGAGGCCCTCGCCTTGTGGCGTGGTGCGGCCATGCAGGACGTCGGTTTGCCCGACAGCGCGGCGCTTGACGCGGCGGTCACCCGGCTCGAGAGGCTACGCCTGACCGCCATGGAGGATCGGTTCGACGTGGAGATCAGCCTCGGCCACGGTGCGGAGCTGGTCACGGAACTGACCGACCTGGTGGCCGCGCACCCGGTGCGAGAACGGCTGGTCGCCGCGCTGATGCGTGCCCTCGCCGCGACCGGCCGCGACACCGAGGCGCTGCTCGTGTACCAACGCACGAGCGAAGCCCTGGCCGACGCGCTGGGCGTCGACCCCTCACCGGAGCTCTCGGCACTGCACGTCGCGCTGCTGCGGGGCGAGCTGGGACGGCGCGAGGAGAACCGGAAGACCAACCTGCGTGCCGAGCTGAGCAGCTTCATCGGCGAGGACGAAGCTGTCGCCGCGGTCGGCGCGCTCGTCGCCGAACACCGACTCACCACCCTGATCGGGCCGGGCGGATCGGGGAAGACCAGGCTGGCCACGGAAACCGCGCGCAGGCTGCTCGACGACCTGCCGGACGGCGCCTGGCTGGTGGAGCTCGCCGCCATCGGCGCCGACGGTGACGTGGTGCGGGCTACGCTCGCCGGGCTCGGCCTCCGGGACGCTCTGCTCGGCGAGGCGCCGAACATGGAGCTGATCGACCGGCTCATCGCCGCGATCCGCGAGCGGGAGGCGCTGCTGATCCTGGACAACTGCGAGCACGTGATCGAGTCGGCGGCGGCGTTCGCCCATCGACTGCTCGGGGAGTGCCGGCGGCTGCGGATCCTGGCGACGAGCAGGGAGCCGCTCGGCATCACCGGTGAGGCGCTGTGGCCGGTCGCGCCGTTGGCCTTGCCGGCCGAGGACGCCGGCCCTGGCGAGATCGAGTCCTCTCCCGCCGTCCGGTTGTTGCGCGACCGGGCAAGCGCGGTGCGCCGGGATCTCGCGGTCGACGCCCACACGTTGTCGACGATGGCGCGCGTCTGCCGGGCGCTGGACGGGATGCCGCTGGCGATCGAACTGGCCGCGGCCAGGTTGCGCACCATGTCCATCGATCAGCTCGCCAAGCGGCTCGACGACCGGTTTCGCCTGCTGACCGGCGGCAGCCGTACCGCGTTGCCGCGGCACAGAACGCTGCGCGCGGTGGTCGACTGGAGCTGGGAGCTGCTGACCGACGCCGAACGGACGGTCCTGCGCCGGCTCTCGGTGTTCTCGGGCGGGGCGAGCCTGGAATCGGCCGAGCGGGTCTGCGCCGGCGACGCGGTCGAGCAGGTGGAGGTGCTCGACCTGCTTACCGCGCTGGCCGAGAAGTCGCTGCTGATCGCCGAGGGCGGCGGCACACCGCGTTACCGCATGCTCGCCACGATCAAGGAGTACGCCGCGCACCGGCTCGCCGAGGCGGGGGAATCGAACGTGGCGCGCCACGCGCATCTCGCCTACTTCACCGAACTCGCCGAGACCGCGGAGCCGCAGCTGCGCCGCGCCGAGCAGTTGACATGGCTCGCCGCGCTCGAGGTCGAGCACGACAACATCGGTGCCGCGATGCGCGGTGCGCTCGCGGTCGGCGAGGCGCATGCGGCGATGCGGCTGGCCGCGGGCGCCGGCTGGTACTGGTGGCTCAGCGGCCACCGGACCGAGGGCATGGAGCTGATCACCGCGGCCACCGACATGCCCGGCGAGGTGACCGATGAGATCCGGGCCACGGTGTACGCGCTCGTCGTGCTGTTCCTGAACTCGGGGCCGGGCGACGCACACCACGCGGCGGAGTGGATCCACAAGGCGTACCGGCTCAGCCGGCGTAGTCGAGGCAGCCACCCGGGGATGGCACTCGTCGTCCCGCTGGAACGCATGTTGCGCGAGCCGGACTCGCTCCTGCCCGCCTGGGAGACATTGCTGGACCAGGAGGACCCCTGGGTACGCGCGCTGGCCCGGCTGCACCTCGGCAAAATGCGGATCATCCTCGGCCAGGACGGGCGGGATGTGGACGCCTATTTCGAGCGGGCGCTCGTCGAGTTCCGGGCCCTCGGCGAACGGTTCGGCATCTCGTTCGCCCTGAGCGAGCTGGCGGAGCTGATCGCCGTGCGGGGTGAGTTCGCCGCCGCGTGCGAGCACTACGAGGACGCGATCGCGGTCGTCACCGAGGTCGGCGCCGTCGAGGACGTCATCCGGATGCGGTCGCGACAGGCGCGGCTGTACTGGTTGCTGGGCGATGCGGACTCCAGCGCGGCCGCCATAGCCGAGGCGCAACGGTTCGCGGACCGGGTCACATGGCCGGGTGCCCTGGCCGAACTGGCGCTGTCGAAGGCGGAGCTGGCGCGCTGGAGCGGTGACGCCGAGGAGGCATACGAGCAACTTGGAGTGATGACAGCGCTGCTGGGCGACGAGGCGGAGCTGGCGGGTATCCGTGCGGGGACGCACGACCTGCTGGGCTATCTGGCCGACGATATTGACCAGGCCCGTACGCATCGCGTGGCGGCGTGTCAGGCGGCGGTGGAGGCTGGTTACGCACCGTTGATGGCGCAGGTGCTCGTCGGGTTCGCGGACCTGGCGCTGCGCCGCGACCAGTACGAGCAGGCCGCGCGGCTGCTCGCGGCGAGCACCGGCGTGCGCGGACTGCCGGATCGCTCCCATCCGGATGTGGCCCGGATCGAGCAGACGGTGCGGCGCCGCCTCGGCGAAGCGGGGTTCGCCGAGGCGGCTCGGGAGGGCACCGAGACGGATTGGAGTCAGCTGGTCGAGGTCACGCTCGCTTCGTGAACGTGGAACACGCCCACAGGTAGCCGACGAGAGCGATGCCGACGCACCAGGCGAGGGCGGGAATCACGTCGCCGGCGGACGGTGCGCCGTTGAGGAAACCGCGCAGGGTTTCGATGATCGGCGTGAAGGGCTGATACTCCGCGAACTGCCGGAGGCCAGGCCCCATCTTGTCCGCCGGCACGATCGCGCTGCTGAAGAACGGCAGCATGACCAGCGGCACCGAGGCCAGACCCGCCGTTTCCGGAGACTTCGCGAACAGGCCCAGCGCGACCGTGAGCCAGCTGGCCGCGAAGCCGAGCAGCACGATGACGCCGATCGCGCCGAGCCAGTCGAGGAAGCCCGCCGACGGGTTGAAGCCCAACAGGAAGGCCACCCCGATGAGGGCCGCGATGGCGACCAGGTTGGTCAGCACGGTGGCGATCACGTGGCCAGTCAACACCGCACCACGGGAGACGTGCATGACTTTGAACCGGTTGATGATGCCCTTCGTCATGTCGGAGTTCACCGCCGTCGCGGTGGCTCCCAGCCCGTAGCAGACGGCCAGCAGCATCAGTCCCGGCGTCGCGTAGTCGATGTAGTCGACACCGACGTTGAAGGCGTCTCCGAACATGTACACGAACATCAACATGATCACGATCGGCATCAGGACCGCGTTGAAGACCGAGGTCGGGTTCCGGGCGATGTGCTTGAAGTTGCGACGCAACATGACGATCGAGTGGGACTTGGTGCTCATTTCGCGGCCACCTCCGTGGTACGGCCCGTCAGGGCGAGGAAAACGTCATCGAGGTCCGGCGTCCGGACGGAGAGCCCGTCGGCGCTGATCGCGTACTCGTCGAGCCGGTCCAGCAGAGCCCGCAGCGACTTCGTCCCGCCGTCACTGGGAACCCGCAGGGCCAGTGCCTCGTCGTCCCGAGTGGAGTCGCCGAGGACCCGCGCAGCCGCGTCGAGTTCGGCGACGGTGCTGAACCGGAGCCGGACGTGGGTCCCGGGGACCTGGCGCTTGAGGTCGTCGGGAGTGCCCTGGGCGACCAGCCGGCCCTGGTCGAGTACCGCGATCCGGTCGGCGAGCTGATCGGCTTCCTCGAGGTACTGGGTGGTGAGGAAGATGGTCACACCGTCGGCCACCAGGTCACGGATGATCGACCACATCGTGCGACGGCTGCGCGGATCCAGTCCCGTCGTCGGCTCGTCGAGGAAGATGATCCGCGGGTTGCCGACGAGCGTCATCGCCAGATCCAGCTTCCGGCGCATACCCCCGGAATAGGTCGACACGGGCTTGTGCGCCGACTCGACCAGGTCGAACCGCTCCAGCAGTTCCGTGACGACCCGTTCGCCGCCTTTGGCGGCCACCCGGCTCAGATCCACCATCAGCTGCAGGTTCTCCCGCCCGGTAAGCAGCTCGTCCACCGCCGCGAACTGACCCGTGACCCCGATCGCCGCGCGCACCGCCTTGGACTGGGTCGCGACATCATGTCCGGCGACGCGTACCGACCCACCGTCGGCTTTCATCAATGTGGTCAGCACGTTCACCGTCGTCGTCTTGCCCGCCCCGTTGGGACCGAGTAGGGAGAAGATCGTGCCCGCGCGAACATCCAGATCGATGCCGTCGAGCACGACCTTGTCCTTGTATGCCTTGCGCAGTCCGGAGACCGCAATCGCTGAACTTGTCATGCAGCCACCATGGGCGGCCGGCCTGTCACCCACCTGACACGACCCTGACACGGCCACTGACACTGCTTCTGCCTCGGCACATCGAATGGCCGTCAGCCCAGCTTCCCGGGACCTCGGCTCATCGCGCTGGCGTGCCTGCGTCGGCACCCGATGCGGCACTCTCAGGAACTGGTAATCGACGACCTGGAACAGTCCGGAAATTGGCCGCGTCCTGCCGCGTCTGGGAATCGCGTTTTCCGGCCTGACGGCCGTGCCATAGACTCCGCCGGTGCTTGAGGTGTCGGGGGACTTCGAGATCCACATTACGGCTCACGCTCCTCAGGCCGAGGAGCTGTCGATGTTCGCCACCGAGCATGGCGTGAAGTTCGTCCACATCGTGCTCGATCGTGGCGCGTACGTCTCTCAACCGATGCTCACCCTGAGCGGGCGAGGCATCCTGACCGAGCAGCACGCGGCGGTGGAGCGTTGGCAACGCGGACTGCGCGAGGCAGGCATCTACCCGTGCCGTTCGAAGATTGAGGCGGCGCCGTGGTGCGTCGGTGTACCGCAGGCGGATGAGCAGGCGGCGGTCGAGCCGGGCAACCGGTACTTCGAGCATCACCTCAAACTGCTGCTATCCAACGCGGCGCTGGCCGACCTGGTGGCTCTCACCGATCTGGTCGCGCCGCACGGGGCGCGGCTCTCACGCAACGCCCGCCGGGAGCTTGCGGACGGCGCGCAGGAGCGGTTCGTCAACCAGCGCTGTCATGGTGTCGGGCTCGTCACGGCCAGGCAGCGGCTGGACGAGCTCGTCGAGACCCTCCGGGCTGCGGGCCACGAGCCCACGACGGTGGAGCAGGAGTATGTCGTCTTCGACAGCGACCTCCACCACGACCAGGGCTGGCTGGACTCGCCCACGCCGGGCGTGAGAGGTTGGGCATTGGAGCGTGAGAACAGGATGAGGTCCGCGCCGGCCGGCTCCCCGCACTACCCGCCGACCTACCAGCCACTACCCGTTAGCCCGACCGTCCGCCAGAGGGCGGCGTTCGACCCGGCCCTCAAGCAGTACCCGAACGCCTACCGCGCCGGGGAGCCCGACTTTCTCGTGGCGGCCACCGGCCAGCTGTGGACCGACGCCCGACGCGCCGCCATGCACCACGTCTTGGCGGCCATCGCCGCGACGACCTTGGGTCAGCATCTGGTCCTGCGGGGCAGCGTCACCATGGCGGCCTGGGTCGGCGACGCCGCCCGCGAGCCGGGCGACCTCGACTTCGTCGTCACCCCGCACACCATCACCAGCGACAGCTCCGACGCCCGCACGCTGCTCGATGACATCAAGACCGCCGTCCGAACCGCACCCGGCGCCGGCCTGCAACCAGACTGGATCACCGAGTCCGCCATCTGGACGTATGAACGAGCTGACGGACGTCGCCTCGTCATCCCGTTCAGCGCAGCGGAGGCGCCGGACGGCCACATACAGATCGACATCGTCTTCGGCGAACGGCTTCCTCTCCCGCCAGAGGTGCTGATACTGCCCGACGTCGACCAGCCGTTACTGGCCGCGCCCGCCCGGCTGGCACTGGCGTGGAAGCTGCTGTGGCTGGCCACCGACACGTATCCGCAAGGCAAGGATCTCTACGACGCGGTCCTGCTCGCCGAACACACCACCGTCGACCAAGCCCTCGTCCGGCAGCTCATGCGACCAGAACTCGGCGCCGAAGCCGATACCTTCACGGCCGAGACCGTGCTGTCCTGGCAAGTCGACTGGACCAACTTCACCGACGAGTACGCCGAAGTTTCGGGCACCGCCGAGCAGTGGACCAGGCGGCTGGCGCTAGCCCTCGATCGCGCCTGGGCCTGACCCAGCCCAAGCCACCCTACCCACGTCATGGAAGCCCGCCCGGGCGACCTATGACCGAGGCGAGACCCACGCGCCCGAGTAGGCTCACCATCAGCTGAATCTGCCCGCACCGTTTGCGATTCTGGGTCACCGGGTGGAAGACGTCGCCGTTCCGAAGGACTCGGCGTGGGCGGGATGATGACCGTCCACGGCCGGTTTCCGGGGGCTTCCCCGCCCGTGATCTTCAGAATGCTCGCGACGCTACCGACACGGGATTGACCAGGTAGAGCCGGCCACCGGGTCGGGCCAAGGCTGGGCGGTGGTGAACGGTCCTCGTCGGTCGTGACGCCGAGTGCGCACAGATAGCTGAGCTCATGCATGCTTCGCGCCGTGGCCGCGGCGGCATGGTGGTGCTGTCCGGCGAGGCGGGCGTCGGCAAGAGTGCGATCTGCAACTGGGCGTTGGCTGACGCGGAGAGCGCGAGTATGCCGGTCCTCTCGATGAACGGGGTCGAGGCCGAGACAACCCTTCCCTTCGGAGGGCTCGCCGAGCTCTTCGCGAGCGAACTCGATCAGGTGGACGCACTCCCCGAACCGCAGTCGGTGGCGTTGCAGGGGGCACTTGCGCGGCGTGCGGTGGCGCATGGACATCGGCTGGCGGTCGGTGCGGCAGTCATGAGCCTGTTGGCGAAGGTGGCTGAGCGATCCCCGTTGCTCGTCGTCGTCGACGACGCTCAATGGGTCGACCAGGCCTCCACTGAGGCGCTGCTCTTTGCGGCACGGCGCCTTCGAAGGGAAGCGGTGGCCTTTCTCGTCGCCACGCAGCCCGGCTCGCGGTTCAACAGAGGGCCGCCGACCTCGCGCTCGAGCGCGGCGAGCTGTACCGACAGCGACGGCTGGGCGATGAAGAGGGCATCCGCCGCCTTACGAATCGAACCGTGATCGGCCACCGCCACGAAGTACGTCAACTGCCGGGGTCTCATATAAGAACACCCGCTCGTCCCTACCATCGTCGAAGCCTGGCGGCCCGACCCTGTCACCCCTCTGAGCTGCGACGACGGTATCGGGTGGCGGCGTGCTGATCGAGGCGGGGCGGGGAGCACACGACCCGCGCGGCCCTGCATGGGGCTCGCCGTGCCGGTGCGCCATCGGGCCGCCGCCAGCAGCCGTCGGGGCTGACGCCGGCCCCAGGCTACGGCGTGCGACGTACTGCGGGTGTCGTTGCAGGGCCGACGACGGCAGCCGTACCGGCGGGCCACGATCGGAGAAGAGGGCGAGCAGAAGCGAGCCCGATCTCGAGGGAGATTGTGATGTTGGCAGAGGTAGTGGGTTACGCCTACGCCCACCCTGGGTGGGGAGAGGGGTACGGCCCGTGGGTCGGTCGAGCGGGCTGGTGGCTGATCTTCCCGGCCCTGTTCTGGCTTCTTGTGCTGTCGTCGCTGGGTTACCTGATCTACCGCAGGTCGCCGACGCGCTCGGCGCGCAGCGCGGCTGAGCGGGTCCTCGCGGAGCGATTCGCGCGCGGCGAGATCGGCGAGGAGGAGCTGAAGCAGCGACGCGCCGTCCTGCGAGGCAAGTCCTGACCGTGTCCCGCCACCCGACAGGCTCCTCCAGCCCGCATTCGAAGAGGCTGCTGCGTAGGCGCCGGTGCGACCCGACGCCTACGCAGCCGTCTACGGTCCCCGGCGAACCGACCACGGCCTGTGCGGGTCGACGCCGGCCGCGGACGCGGGCACCGGATTGCCCGGGTGCGCATCGCCCGGGCCTTGGCGCGGAATCCGGTCCTGCTCGTCGCCGATGAGCCGACCAGCGCACCGGACGTCTCGGCGCAGGCCTCGGGTGCTGGAGTTGCTCGCTATGCCGCTGCCCGCCAGACCTCTCATGGTTGAGAAGTCGGGCGGCCCGCCGGGGAGCCGTAGCGCGTCGAGCAGCTTGTCTACTCGCTGTCGCCGCGCTGACGGATCGTGGCCCGCGGCGCCAGGCCCGCGAGCATACCGTCGTCCGGTTGTAGTTCGTCACGGTGAGACAGGCCCGGAGCTCGATAGGGGCCGCCGGGGGTGAGGGTTCTCAGCGGGGTGGTTAGCCGTTCAGACTGGCGCTGATCGCCTGCAGCGCCTGGTCCCGTGCGGCGAGCACGTGTGCGTAGGCGATCTGGCCCGCGCGCTCAGGGTCGTCGCCGGTGACCGCTTCGAGGATCGCGCGGTGTTCGGCCAGGGCCGCCTCCCGTCGCTGTTGCGTGCTGTTGGTCAGGTGGCGATACCGGACCATGTGGTCGGAGATCTGCTCGTGGAGCCGGCTGGCCCAGCCGTTGTTCGCGATTCTGGCGATGGTGTCGTGCAGGCTCTTGCCGGTCGTCATCGCCTCGTCGGCGAAGTTGACCAGGGCGGCGTTCCGCTCGACGATGCCGGCCATCTGCCGGATGTCGTCGTCGGTGGCCTTGCTGCACGCCTCTCGCGCCATCAGCGCCTCGAGCGCGGCCCGTACGTCGTACAGCTCGGCGATCTCCCGGGGGTCGAGGGCGGGCACGACGACTCCGCCGGTCGGCTGTTGCGTGAGGAGGTTCTCGGCGATCAGGCGGCGGATCGCCTCCCGCAGCGGGGTGCGGCTCACCTCGAGCATGGTGGCCAGGGCCGGCTCGTACAACCGCTGTCCTGGCTCGAATTCGAGGTGCAGGATGCGCCGTTTGAGCTCCAGGTAGGCGAAATGTCCCCCCGAGGCTCGGGGCTCTGAGCGAGTCAAGGTGTAACCTCTCTGCAACGAACACTTGTATACAAGTATGCAAGGCGGGTAGCGTCCCCGATCACTCCGCCGCCGTGGCGGACCGTCCGACGAGACGCAGGACGGTCGTGGAAAGAAGGGTCGGGATTCAAGGTGGCGTTATCGATGAGATCCGTAGGGTGGACCGCCAAGGTGGCCGCCGGGCTGGCTACCGCGCTGGTGCTCGGCGCGTGCGGGTCCGGCTCGGAGGGCGCGAATCGAGGGTCTGCGGGATCCGACGTCCTGCGACAGGGGGTGACGATCGACGCGCCGTCCGGGCCCGGCAGCGGGTACGACCAGACGGCGCGGGCTCTTGAGAAGTCGCTCAAGGAGGCAGGCCTCGCTCGTCGCGTCGAGGTCAGGAACACCCAGGGCGCAGGGGGTACGGTCGCCCTGTCGCAGTTCGTCCAGAAGTCCGGCACCAGCGAACTGATGGTCGGCGGGCTCTCGCTGGTCGGGGCAACGATCACGAATTCTTCTCCGAACAAACTCGGCGATCTGACGCCCGTCGCGCGGCTGATCGGCGAGTACGAGGTTATCGCGGTCCCCGCCGAGTCCCCGTACAAGACCCTCCCGGAGTTCCTCGCCGCGCTCAAGGCCCAGCCCGGCAGTAACCCGATCGCGATCGGCAACCAGGGCGGCATCGACCACATCTGGGCTGGCACGCTCGTGAAGGCGGCCGGTGTCCAGCCGACCACCGTCAACTTCGTGACGTTCTCCGGCGGTGGCGAGGCCCTCGTCGCGCTGCTCGGCAAGAAGGTCGCGGCCGGCATCGCCGGCTACGGCGAATTCGCCGACCAGGTCGAGGCCGGCAAGCTTCGGGTCCTGGCGGTCTCGTCCAAGGATCCCATCGAGGTCGCCCCCGACGCGCCGACCGTCGCCAGCGCCGGCTACCCGGATGCCGTCCTCGTCAACTGGCGCGGCGTGTTCGCACCTCCGGGTATCAGCGACGTCGACCGGAAGGCCCTGTCCGACGCCTTCCGCACGCTGACCAAGAGCGAGAGTTGGACCTCCCAGTTGAAGACCAAGGGCTGGTCCGACGAGTTCCTGGACAGTGACGCCTTCAAGGCCGAGCTCGCGACCCAGCAGGCCGACACAGAAAAGATCCTCGCTGAACTGGGTCTCGCATGATCAGCTCGGTCAAGAACAAGGGGGAGCTCGGCTTCGCTGGGCTCCTCCTGGCCCTGGGTGTCTTCGTCCTGGCTGACACCTCGACCATCAACATTCCGCGTGCCGCCAGCAACGTCGGGCCACGCTTCTTTCCGTACGCGGTGGGTGCGCTGCTGACCGCCGCGTCCGCCTTCGTCGTCATCGACCTCCTGCACGGCAACGCCGGAACGCCCGAAGAGGGTGAGTTCGTCGACCCGTCCCTGCCGATGAACCGGCGGCGAGTTGCCTTGCTGATCGCCTCGGTCGTGGCGTTCGCGGTGTTGTTGGAGCCCGCCGGGTACGTGATCGCGGCCAGCGTCACCTTCATCGGCATCGCGACCACGCTCGGCGCACACAACTACGGACGTGTCGCCATCGGCGCCGTCCTACTTTCGGCAGCCATCTACGTCGTGTTCACCGGACCGCTCGGCATCTACCTTCCCGGCCTTCTCGAAGGGATGCGCTGATGGACGGAATCGACGGACTGATCAGCGGGTTCGCCATCGCCCTCACCCTGCACAACCTGTTGTACGCCCTCGTCGGCGTGCTGGCCGGCACGTTGGTCGGCGTCCTGCCGGGCATCGGTCCGGCGCTGACCATCGCGCTGCTGCTGCCACTCACCTACTCCCTGCCCGCGGAGGCCGCGTTCATCCTCTTCGCCGGGATCTACTACGGGGCGATGTACGGCGGGTCCACCACCTCCATCCTGCTCAACACGCCAGGCGAGTCCGGGTCCATGATCACGGCCATCGAGGGCAGCAAGATGGCGCGCGCCGGCCGGGCAGCGGCGGCGTTGGCCACCGCGGCGATCGGGTCGTTCGTCGCCGGCACCATCGCGACCGTCGCGCTGGCCTTCGCGGCGCCGTACGTGGTCGACGTCGCCATCACCCTGGGCCCGGCCGACTATCTCGCCCTGACGGTGGTGGCGTTCATGACCGTCGCGGCGCTGCTCGGCTGCTCGGCAGCCCGGGGTTTCACGAGCGTCGCACTCGGCCTGGCCATCGGCCTTGTCGGGCTCGACGCCCAGAGCGGCGCAGCGCGCTTCACCTTCGGCGTACCTCGCCTGCTCGACGGTATCGACACGGTGATCATCATCGTCGCGCTCTTCGCGATGGGGGAGGCCGTCTACCTGGCCGCCAAGATGCGGCCCACCACGCCGAAGATCATGGAGCTGCGCGGACGTGCCGTGATGACCCGCGAGGACTGGCGGCGTTCGTGGCCGGCCTGGCTGCGGGGCACGGCCATCGGCTGGCCGCTCGGCGCGGTCCCGGTCGGCGGGGCGGAGATCCCCACCTTCCTCTCCTACGCGGTGGAGAAGAAGCTCAGCAAGCACCCTGAGGAGTTCGGCAAGGGTGCCATCGAAGGCGTCGCCGGCCCGGAGGCCACCAACAACGCCAATGCCGCGGGTGCCCTCATGCCGTTGCTGACCCTCGGCCTGCCGACGTCGGCCACGGCCGCGGTCATCCTGGTCGCCTTCCAGCAGTACGGACTACAGCCCGGACCGCTGCTCCTGCAGAAGGAGCCCGATCTCGTGTGGGGGCTCGTCGCGGCGCTGCTCGTCGGCAACGCCATGCTCCTGCTGCTGAACCTGCCGCTTGTCGGGCTGTGGGCGAAGGTGCTGCGGATTCCGACGCCGTACCTCTACGCGGGCATCGTCACCTTCGCGCTGCTCGGCGCGTACAGCATCAACGGCTCCGTCTTCGACGTGTACGTGCTGCTGCTGCTCGGCCTACTCGGCTACTTTCTCCGGCAGTACGGCTTCCCCATCGCGCCGCTCATCATCGGAGCCATCCTCGGGCCGGTCGCCGAGACGCAACTCCGCCGCGCGCTGGCCATCTCCGACGGTGACCCGGTGGCACTCGTGTCGTCGCCATTCTCGATCGCCGCCTACACCGTGGTGGTTCTGGTCGCACTGGTGCCCCGCCTCATGAAGCGCTGGCAGCGCCGCACGGCCGAGGAGATCGGCGTCGTGGATGAGCGCGCGGAGTCGACCATGGCGGGGGAGAGCCGATGACGATCGTGGTGGGATTCAACCCGACGCCGCCGGGCGAGGCTGCCGTAACCCGGGCGATCGAGGAGGCCAGACTCCGCGACGCCGACCTCGTCGTGCTCAACAGCTCACCGGGTGACCGGTTCAACGACCCGTCGTTCGCCTCGCCGGACCAGCTGACGCAGCTCGATCGAAGGCTCCGCGCATCTTCCGTCGCCTACCGCCTGCAGCAGGAGGTGCGGGGCAGGGACGCGGCCGAGGAGATTCTCGCACTGGCGGACGACGTCCAGGCCGAACTCATCGTCATCGGCATCCGGCACCGCTCCGTGGTGGGCAAGCTGATCCTCGGCAGCACCGCGCAGCGGGTGCTGCTGGACGCGGCCTGCCCCGTTCTGGCGGTGAAGGCATGACCGGCACCCGGCCGACTCACTGCTGTACCGCCGACCAGCTGCGCCGGTTCGGCACCGAGGTGCTCGCCAGCACCGGGGTGCCAGCTGATGACGCGCGGCTGCTGGCCGACACCCTGGTCACCGCGGAGCTGTGGGGCCACTCGTCTCACGGCATGCTGCGTCTGCCCTGGTACGTGGCCCGAATCCGCACCGGTGCCATGCGCGCCGTCACGACCCCGACGATCGTCACCGATACCGGACCTCTCATGGTCCTCGACGGCAACGACGGCATCGGACAGGTCCTCACCGACCACGCCGTACGGCTGGGAGTGGACCGCGCCCGCCGGCACGGGATCAGCGGCGTGGCCGTCCGCAACTCCAACCACTTCGGCGCCGCCGCCTACTTCACCCGGCGCGTGGCCGAGGAGGGCTGCGCGGCACTGCTGTTCACCAACGCCAGCCCGGCGATGGCGCCGTGGGGCGGTCGGCACAAGACCATCGGCACCAACCCGTGGTCGATCGCCGCACCGGCCGGCCGGTACGGCATCGCCGTCATGGACCTCGCCAACACCGCCGTGGCGAGAGGCAAGATCTACCTTGCCGCCGAACGTGGCACCCCGATCCCCGACAGTTGGGCGGCCGACGCCGACGGGGTGGCGACGGTGGATCCGCATCGCGCGATCGACGGCCTCATCCTGCCGATGGCCGGCGCGAAGGGGTACGTCATCGCGTTCATGATCGACGTCCTGGCGGGCGTACTCACCGGCAGCACCTTCGGCAGCCAGGTGGCCGGACCCTACGACCCCGACCGGCGCAGCGGGTGTGGTCACCTCCTGCTCACCATCGACATCGCCGCCCTCGGCGATCCGGTCAAGTTCCGCAGCCGCATGGAGCAGCTCGTCGACGAGACCAAGGGCGCGGCGAAAACCCCCGGCGTCGAGGAGATCTTCTTCCCCGGCGAGCTGGAAGACCGCGCCGAGGTCGGCCGGCTCACGACCGGCATCCCCGTCGCCGACAACACCTGGACCAGCCTCGTCCGCCTCGCCGAAGAGACGGGCGTGACGCTCCCCAGCCGTACCGAAATGAAAGTGAGCCCTTCGTGATTACCCTGACCGTCGATCTGAGGGTTCGTCCCGGACACCTGGCACCGTTCCTCGCCGCCATCGAGGAGAACGCCCGGCGATCCTTCACCGACGAGACCGGCTGCCTCTACTTCGACGTGTCCCAGGACCTGACCGACGACCACCACTTCACCTTCTTCGAGGTGTACGCGGACGAAGCGGCGGTTGAGGCGCACCGCACCGCGCCCCACTTCGCCGACTGGCGTAAAGCGGCCGACCAGCACGTCGTGCCGGGCAGCCAGGTCAATCTGCTCGCGACCCGTCTCTTCCACCACGCTTAGGGGCCGAGAATGAAGCTTCTGGTTCTTCCCGGTGACGGCATCGGACCCGAGATCACCCGGGCCACGCTCGACGTGTTGGACGCCACCGACCGGAGGTTCGGCCTCGGCGTGGTGATCGAGGAGCACGAGATTGGACTGTCGAGCCTACGGGCGGTGGGCACGACGCTCCCGGACGAGGTGATGCGCCGCATCCCCGAGGCGGACGGTGTCATCCTCGGCCCGGTATCCCACTACGACTACCCACCCCGGGCCGACGGAGGCATCAACCCGTCCGCCGAACTCCGCACGGTCTTCGAACTCCACTCCAACGTCCGGCCATGCCGCTCCCGGAAAGACCTGACGGTCCTGCGTGAGCCGATGGACCTCGTGATCGTGCGGGAGAACACCGAGGGCTTCTACTCCGATCGCAACATGTTCGCCGGCGCCGCCGAGTTCATGCCCGACCCGGACTCCGCCTTCTCCATACGGAAGATCACGGCACGGGCGTCGCGACGAGTCGCGCGTACCGCCTTCGCCCTCGCCCGCCAACGTCGTCGGAAAGTCACGGCGGTACACAAGGCGAACGTGGTCAAGCTTTCCGACGGTCTGTTCCTCCGCGAAGTACGCAAGGTGGCGTCCGAGTTCCCCGACGTCGAACTCGAGGAACTGATCGTGGACGCGGCCGCCGCCGCGCTCATCCGCCGGCCCTCGTCCTTCGACGTGCTGGTCACCACGAACATGTTCGGCGACATCCTGTCCGACGAGGCATCCGAGCTGTCCGGCAGCCTCGGCCTCGGCGGCGCGATCAACATCGGCGACGACATCTGCGTGGCCCAGGCGCAGCACGGCTCCGCCCCGGACATCGCCGGAACCAACACCGCCAACCCGGCGTCGCTCATCCTGTCGGCCGCCCTGCTGCTCGACTGGTTCGGCCGCCGGCACGACAACCCCGACGCGATCGCGGCAGGAACCACGATCCAGCGGGCCGTCAACGACGTCCTCGACGACCCGGCCACGCGCACCCGCGACGTCGGCGGCACCCGCAACACCGACGAATTCGCGGCCGCCGTCGTCGCCGCCATCTCCGCACCGACCGCCATCACCGAACTGTCCAGCGCTCACTGAAAGGCCGCCATGACCATCCTGCCTCCCAAGCCGAACCTGCTCATCAATCCGGAGAGCGTCGAGCCGTTCGACCGGGGCAACGGTGTCGTCACCGTCCCGTACGTCGGAAAGTGGAACTGTGCGACGAACCGGGTGACCACCGGACAGACCCAGTTCCGGGTCGGCACCGGGCTGCCGCTGCACAGCCACAACGTGGAGGAGTCGGTGCTGATCCTCGAAGGGCTGGCGACCGCACAGATCGGTGACGACTACTTCGACCTTGTCGCCGGCGAGGCGACGTGGGTGCCCGCAGGGGTGCCGCACCGGTTCCTGAACCGCGGCGACGGCGTCATGCGGATCTACTGGGTCTACGGCGGCCGCGACGTCACCCGCACGATCACCGCCACCGGGGAGACGTTCGAGCACCTGTCCGAGAACGACAAGGGCGGCCAGAGCAACTCATGAACATCACCACCACGAATCCGGCGACTGGTGAGCCCTTGGCCACCTATGACACCCACGACGACGCCCAACTCGAGCGACTGTTGGACCGGGCGCATGCCGCGACCACGGCTTGGGGTTCGACCCCGCTCGACAAGCGCATCGCCGTGGTGTCGGAACTCGCCGCCGCGCTGCGCACCGGAAAGGACCAGTTCGCGCGGCTGATCACCGACGAGATGGGAAAGGTGCTCGCCGAAGCCGCCGCCGAAATCGAGAAGTCCGCCGTGACCTGCGAGTACTACGCGTCACAGGCCGCGGCGCTCCTCGGGGACGAGCCGGCCGAGATCGACGGTGTCGACGCCTGGGTCGCGTACGAGCCGATGGGCCTGGTGCTCGCGGTGATGCCGTGGAACTTTCCGTTCTGGCAGGCGATGCGCTTCGCCATCCCGGCGATCACGGCCGGGAACGGAGTCTTCCTCAAGCACTCGCCGAACGTCACCGGCTGTGCCCTGGCCATCGAGCGGGTGTTCGTGGCGGCGGGGCTGCCCGAGGGCGTCTTCACGACGATCGTGGTGGAGGAGCCGCGGGTCCCCGAGGTCACCCAGCGGTTGATCGCCGACGACCGTATCGCCGCGGTGACGCTGACCGGCAGCGACCGTGCCGGCGCGGCCGTGGGAGCCGCAGCCGGCCGCGCGGTGAAGAAGTCGGTACTCGAACTGGGCGGCTCGGACGCCTTCGTGGTGCTCGCCGACGCCGATGTCCAGGCCGCGGCCGCCGCGGCGGCCAAGGCAAGGTTCACCAACGCCGGCCAGAGCTGCGTGTGCGCCAAGCGGTTCGTCGTCGAGGCACCCATCGCGGAGCAGTTCACCGCCGCCTTCGTCGCCGCCACCCGGGCCCTGACCGTCGGCGACCCCACCGATCCACGCACGAACATCGGCCCGATGGCCCGTGGCGACCTCCGCGACATCATTCAGCGGCAGGTCGAGCAGTCCCTCGCCGCCGGTGCCACCCTGCTCACCGGAGGACGACCGCTGTCAGGCAGCGGGTACTTCTTCGAGCCCACCATTCTCGGGAACACCGCGCCTGGCGTGGTCGCCTTCGACGAGGAAACCTTCGGCCCGGTTGCCGTCGTCGCGATCGCCGCCGACGCGGCCGACGCCGTCCGGCTGGCCAACGCCTCGCAGTACGGGCTCGGGCTCAGCGTGTGGACCGCCGACCCGGAACACGGCGTCGCCATCGCCCGGCAGGTCACCACCGGCGCCGCCTTCGTCAACGCCGTCGTCGCCTCCGACGCCCGCTTGCCCTTCGGCGGGACCAAGCGCAGCGGATACGGTCGGGAACTGGCTGGCCTCGGCCTACGTGAGTTCGTCAACACCCGCACCTATTGGGCAGCGCGTTGATGCGGCCACGCCACGACGACACCGCTGCCCGCGGGCCCAGCCTGCTCACCCGAGCCGTTCCCCGTCGGGCCGCGGGTCCGCCCGTGCGGCCATCAACCGGCGCGTCCGGTGCAACGGCCCACCTCGACCATCGAGGCGTCGCCGGACAGGTCCAACACCTCCTTGATCCTCCGCCGGCGGTCCTCGACCGCGGTCTCGGAGTAGGCGGCCAGCGGGTTCAGTTCCAGCTCCTTGCCGTCAACCAGGTGGAGGACGACGGTGAACGCGGTGAGCACCTGCCCACCGGTCAACGGGTCACAGGTCACGTCCCGGATGGCCTCCCTGGGGACCCGACGCGAGCGGAGCGCGCCGACCATCTGGAGACCGTCCGGCCGGATGATGACCCGGCTGAACAGGAACCTGACGGCGATGAGTGCGAAGACGGCACACATTGCGAGGAACCCTGCCTGGACGAGCCGGTCAGTGGTGGAATCGACGGTCGCCAGAGCGGCAATGCCCATCAGGCCGAGGGCAGCGAAGCCGATCATGTTCCACCACCACCACCGGAGGACGGTTCGGTTTTCGGCCATGGATCTCAACGCCTCTCCGCCATCGCTGCCAGTGTCCAGCCATCCCGGAGGCCGCCGCGGCACACGGGAAGGTTCGACGCCGTCGTTGAACCCACGGCGTCGCCCGCGGAACCTCGTAGCTTCTGAAGTTAGCGGTACGCGTGACGGTTCCCCTCGGACGAGTGGCCGCCCCGTGACCGTGCTCGCCCAGCGTCACCGCGCTGTTAGCCTGCGGCAATGTCCGCAGCTCCCAAGGAGGCTCAGCCGACCGGCCCCGGTCCCCGGCTGGCCGACATCGGGCGGCTGGCGGCATTCAGCGACGCCGTATTCGCAATCGTCATCACCCTGCTGGTGTTGGACCTGCGGGTGCCGGAATTTCACGAGGGCGAGCTGGCCGCGTCCCTCCGCGCGGAAGCTCCGTCCTTCCTGGCGTTCGTCGTGTCGTTCATCTACATCGGCGTCCTCTGGCTCAACCACCACGCGGTGCTACGGCTGGTCCGCGGCACAACTCTCGCGCTCAACTGGATCAATCTCGCCATGCTCTTCGGCGTGGTCATCATCCCGTTTCCCACCATGGTTCTGGCGTCGGCGCTCGCCGATGGCAACGCCGACGACCTGCGGGTGGCTGTGGTCCTGTACGCGCTCGCGGCGGCGCTGATGTCGGCACCCTGGTTGGTGTTCTTCGCCTATCTTCGCCGTCATCCGGCACTGCGCGCGAGCCACATCGGCCAGGACCAGGTCCGCGCGCAGGAGGTTCGCCCAATCACCGGTCTCGTTCTCTTCGGATTGGCCGGGCTGCTCGGCTGGATCGTGAATCCGCTGTTCGGGTTACTCGGCATCATCGCGATGATCATCTACCACGCTTTCACCAGCGAAGGCGTCCGCGGTGGAGGGCTCCAGTGGTTCCGGGCCGGACGCCGGGGCTGATGCGCTTCGGACGCCCATGGCACGTCCGCTCCGTCCGCACCGACCTCATCGCCCTCGACACCGGTCCCACCGGCGGGCCTTCGAGTTGGGCGCGTTGCCAGTCAGCGCCACGGCTCTTCGGGGGTGCCGGTTCGCCGGTTGTGGTGGTCCAACAGCCTGGACAGCAGCTCGGTCAACCGCTGTCGCTCCTCGGGTGACAGCGGAGCCAGCAGTTCGTCCTGGCGTTCGGCCAGCTGCTTCTCCAGTCGCCGCAGCTGTCGTTTGCCTGCGACTGTCAGCGTGATGATGTTGCGCCGCCGATCGGAGGGGTCCGGGGCGCGCTCGACCAGTTTACGATCGGCGAGCTCGTTGATCGTCGCGACCATGTCGCTGACGTGGATGCCGCTACGGCGGCCCAGCGCGGCCTGGCTGGCCGGGCCGAACTCCTCCAGCGTCGCCAGCAGGCGGTAGTGGTAGCCGCGAGCGCCGACGGACGAGAACCCCTCGCCCACCAGGCGGTGCGCGTGGTTGGCGGTCTGGGTGAGCAGCCAGCTGGGCAGGCTCTCCCACCTGGCGGGCGTCTTCTCGGATGGGTTCTCCATGTGGCAAGTCTAACGAATCATTGGAGCCACCAACGATCGTGGTATCGTTCGGACGGCAAACGTTAGTCCTCCAAACGTTTGGGCACCGAATGAATCCCTCTGGAGCTGATACCGTGATCAAGCCGTTCCGCATCGACATTCCCCAGGCCGACCTCGACGACCTGACCGACCGACTCTCCCGCACCCGCTGGCCCAACGAGGTCGCCGACGCGGGGTGGGACTACGGCTTCCCGCTGGCGCGACTCAAGGAACTGGCCGAATACTGGCGCACCGGCTACGACTGGCGCGAGCACGAGGCCAAGCTCAACCAGCTTCCGCACTTCACCACCGAGATCGACGGCCAGAACATCCACTTCGTCCACGTCCGGTCCGCGAAACCAGACGCGCTCGCACTGATCCTCACCCACGGTTGGCCCGGTTCGTTCCTGGAGTTCCTCGACGTGATCGAGCCGCTGTCGCGCGACTTCCACCTGGTGATTCCGTCCATCCCGGGCTACGGCTTCTCCGGGCCGACCCACGAGCGCGGCTGGGACATCGTCCGGGTCGCGCGGGCCTGGGCTGAGCTGATGCGCCGTCTCGGGTACGAGCGCTATGGCGCGCAAGGTGGCGACTTCGGCTCGGGCATCTCAATGGCGCTCGGCGCGGTGGCACCCGAGCAGGTCGTCGGAGTGCACGTCAACTACCTGCCGACCCGGCCGGTGCCGGATGCCGACATCGAGCTGTCCGAAACGGATGAAGCTCGGCTGGACAAGGTCAGGCAGCTGATGGCGAATCGTCCGCCGTACCAGGCCCTGCAGGCCGCCACCCCGCAGACCATCGGCTACGCGCTGACCGACTCGCCGGTAGGCCAGCTGGCCTGGATCGCCGAGCGCTTCGCACAGTGGACGGACCCTCGCTCGCAGATCAGTGATGAGCGGATGCTCACCGACATCTCGCTGTACTGGCTGACCGCCACCGCGGCCTCCTCGGCGCGGCTGCACCGCGAGACCCCGCGACGGATCGAGCCGTGCCCGGTACCGGTTGGCGTGGCGGTGTTCGCGCACGACATCACGCAGTCGGTGCGACCGCTGGCCGAGCGGCTGTACGACGTCCGGCACTGGTCGGAGTTCGAGCACGGCGGCCACTTCGCCGCGATGGAGGTGCCGGAACTGCTCGCCGGGGACGTCCGGGACTTCTTCCTTACCCACGTCAAGTACGACTACCGGGTCACCACCAGCTAGGAGACGATGCGGGCCGCGAGCCCCCGGGCACCCGGGCACCCGGAGCCTCGCGGCCCGCAGGCATCCCGCCTCGCCGTGGTCTGCCAGCTCGCACCGCCACCCGAATGGCCTACGGGGTGGACGTCCTCGGCGCAGCCCTTCAAGCTTGTAGCGCGACCTCACGGCGGCGGCCACGGCCCGAGCCGGTCTTTGGTCACGGCCGATCGCGGGGGGTCTGCCAGTCGCCGATCACGGCCAGCCGTGCCTCGCTGGCAGCCTCCAGGTGCGGCCACACCGGATTCGGCCGGGCCAGGTGGATGAGCAGTTCGTCGCCGGCGACGGTGAAGTGGGTGGGTAGCACCAGCGGGGCCTGGGCGGGATCGAGGTTGTTGACCGCGAACATCCCGAACCGGTCGGTGGATGCCAGCCAGTCCTGCCACTCGGCGGGGTCGAGTGCGGCGTCCCAGGGGTGGATGAGCATGTCAGGCTCCTGCGTCGGGTGTCGTGCTGGCGGCCATCAGGCGGCGGACGGCTCGGACGTCGGGCTCGAGCCGGGTCAGATGGGCGATCAGGTCGTCGGCCGCGGCGTGGAGTGCCTCGTCGTCCACCGGGTCGAGCGCGTCGAGGATGAACAGCGCCAAAGTGATGTCTTCGCGCAGCTGGGTCCGGCGTGCCTGGCGCCAGTTCCAGCGCCGACAGGTCACCCCGGCGTCGTCGCACCACAACACCGCCAGGATCTTCTTCGAGACCAGGTCGAGCGGTGGAATGCCCGCGAATGCCGCGGCCTGGAACCCCTGCCATGCCTTGTCAAAGATCAGGCCGACGACGGCCTAAGGGCCGTCTCGTAACCCGGGTGTCTGTCTGGTGAGGATGGTCGGGCAGGATGCCTGGGTGCAGGTGATCACCGCGGCCCGGTCTGAGTGGATCTTCCCGTTCACGGGGCTGCAGCCCGCCCAGTTCCGCAAGCTGGTCCGGCTGGTCGCCGAGCGGGGCGGTGACGGCATCGCCGACGGCCGGCCGGGCCGGCAGTGGGCTCTTGACCTCGCCGACCGGGTGCTGCTGGTCGCGGCGTACTGGCGCACGAACCTGACGATGAGGCAGATCGGCCCGCTGTTCGGGGTGTCGCACTCCGCGGCCCACCGGGTCATCGACACCCTCGCGCCGCTGCTGGCCCTGGCGCCGGTGCGTAAGCGGCCGGTCGAGCAGATCGCGATCGTCGACGGGACTCTGATCCCCACCCGCGATCACCGCCTGGCCGCCCGGAGCAAGAACTACCGGTACTCGACGAACCTTCAGGTCGCCATCGACGCCAGCACCCGCCTGGTCATTGCCGTCGGTGACCCGCAGCCCGGCAACCGCAACGACACGATCGTCTACCGCACCTCGGGCATCGACCAGGAGCTGGACGGGCGGCCGGTGATGGCCGACGGCGGCTACCGGGGCAACCCCGAGGTGATCATGCCGTACCGCAAACCCGCCGACGGTGGTTCGCTGCCGGACTGGAAGGAAGCCCTCAACGTCGAACACCGAACCGTCCGAGCAGGGGTCGAACACGCCCTGGCCAGGATGAAGTGCTTCAAGATCCTGCGCGACTACCGCCGCGCCGCCCACACATTGGCCGACGCCGCTTCCGGCATCGCCAACCTCCACAACATCATCCTCGCCGGCTGACCACCGGCCTCATGCCGGGCAACGCCTTCACCCAGTTACGAGACGTCCCTTAGGCGACGTGTCGCCGGTTGGCCTGTATGGCGCCGCTGTGGGCGTCGTCAGGCCGCCCCTGACCAGAGCGGACGCCATTGCCCGCAGGCCGGGGGCCGGCCTTCGAGGGTGCCGCTCAGCGGGCCTTCTTCGTCGCTCGCTTGCGGGGCGGGGTCAGCAGGTCGGCGATCGTCGCGATCGCGGATGGCACGAGGCGGTAGTAGGCCCAGACGCCCCGCTTCTCGCGTTCGAGCAGGCCGGCCTCGGTGAGGATCCGAAGGTGGTGACTCACGGTCGGCTGGGAGAGGCCGAGCGGCGCGGTGAGGTCACTGACGGACGCCTCGCCCTCGGGGGCGGACTGGATCAGGCTGAGCAGTCGCAGCCGGGCCGGGTCGGCGAATGCCTTCAGCACTCCGGCGAGCCGCTCGGCATCGGCACGCTTGATCGGCTCGCCGCTGAGCGGCGAGATGGCAGGCGTTGCAGTTTTGGCAGTTCCCACGCCTCCCATCGTGACACCAACACCATCGATAGGCCGGTCGAACCAGGGCCCGGTCACCATCAATTTGCGGGCAGGGAGCCGGGTCGACCTGTCCCGGCCGTGTCAGCGGCCGGCCGCGGTGCCGCCCGTGCCGGCGCAGATCGTGCAATGGCGGGTAGGTCGGTATGCCGGCGGTGCTGGTGCAGGTGACGTATCTTCGCCGCCGTGAGCAACGATGAGAAGCAGCGCCGCGTCTGGGACCGGCAGGCCCGCGGCTACGACCGGCAGATGGACTTCATCGAGCGCCGCTTCCTGCGCGACACGCGGGCATGGATCTGCCGGCAGGCCGCCGCCGACACCCTCGAGGTTGCCATCGGTACCGGGCGGAATTTGCCCTACTATCCGGACGGCGTACGGATCACCGGGGTGGAGTTGAGCCCCAGGATGCTGGAGATCGCGGGCCAGCGGGCCGCCGAACTGGGGCGGGAGGTCGACCTGCGGCTCGGTACTGCCCACCGCCTGGACTTTCCCGATGCCACCTTCGACACCGTCATCTGCACCCTCTCACTCTGCGCCATCCCGGACGACCACCGAGCGGTCGAGGAGATGGTCCGCGTCCTGCGCCCCGGCGGTCTGCTCCTGCTGGCCGACCATGTGGTCGGCGCCAATCGTCCGGTCCGAGCGATTCAACGCCTCATCGAACTGGTCAGCGTTCCCGCGGCCGGTGAACATTTCCGGCGGCGCCCCATCCGTGACGTGGCCGAGGCCGGTCTGCGCATCGAGCAGCATCAGCGCTTCGCCGCTGGTGTGATCGAACGCCTCGCGGCTCGGAAACCGGCCAGCACGTGAGAGGGATTCGGCCCTGCCCGGCCTGTCCATCGAGGCGTTTCTCCTGACCGGCTGAGGGCGCCGGTGGTGGCCTCAGCCGGTGAGGGAGATCGACACCCGCTGGCCGCCGCCGATGATCAGCGGCGGCTGGCCCGCCACGTGGACGGTGACCGGCGCCGCGTTGCAGGGTGAGGCGATGAGGGCGAGGGCGCTGCGGGTGGCCGTGACGTGCAACTGGTGGCCGCGGTAGGTGATCAGGGTGTGCAGCCGGCTGATCTCGTGCGGCAGGCGGGGGTTGAACCACAGGGCGTCCTGCCGGGTCTCGATTCCCAGGTAGCAGCGTTCGGCCAGGTCGAGGGTGCCGGCCATGGCGCCGAGGTGGATGCCCTCCCGTGTCGTGCCGCCCTGGGTGTCGCGGATGTCGGCCGCCAACGCGTCGGTGAAGTTGCCGAAAGAGGCGGTCCGGTTGGTGCGGGCCTGCACCCAGGCGTGCACCACCCGGCTCAACGTCGATCCGTGGCTCACCCGGCGCAGGTAGTAGCCGGCGGTGCGGGGCAGGGCCTCCGGTGGCCAGTCGTACCCCAGGCCGGCGAGCAGCTCGCGCAGTTCCTCGGCGGAGAGCAGGTAGAGCAGCATGAGCACGTCCGCCTGCTTGCCGATGCGGTAGCGGTTGGGGGAGTGCCCCTCGGCGGCGAGGATGAGGTCGAGCCGGCCGATGTTCCCGTACCGGTGGCGGTAGGCGTCGAGGTCGAGTTCGGCGAGGTCGGCGTAGCCGTCGAACTGACTGATGATCCGGTCGTCGTGCCACGGCACGTACATCTGGGTGGTGATCTCGGCCCACCGCGCCAGCTCGCCGTCGTCGATGCCGAGCCGGTCGGGCAGGCTCGTGCCGTCCCGGCAGGCCAGCAGGTCGACCACCGCGAGGGCCTGGCGTAGCAGCCACACCGTCAGCACGTTGGTGTAGGCGTTGTTGTCCAGGCCGGGGGCCTCGCGGTCCGGGTAGCCGTCGTGGAACTCGTCCGGGCCCATCACGCCGGTGATCTCGTACCGGCCGGTGCGCGGGTTGCGCCGCGCCAGGTCGGCGAAGAACCGGGCCGTCTCCAGGATCAGCTCCCCGCCATGCGTACGCAGGAAGTCCAGGTCTCCGGTGGCCTGGTGGTACTGCCACACCGAGTACGCGACCGCCAGGCCGACGTGCCGCTGCAGCGCCGACCGGTCCGGCATCCACCGGCCGGTTCGCGTGTTGAACAGCTCCCTCGGCGTCTCCTCCCGGCCGTCGCTGCCCGACTGCCACGGGAACATCGCCCCCCGGCAGCCGATCGCCGCCGCGGCCCGCCGCGCGGCGTCGAGGCGGCGCCACCGGTAGAGCAGCAGCGCGCGGCTGGCCTCGGGCAGGTGCAGCGTGAGCACCCGGTGGACGAACACCTCGTCCCAGAAGACGTGACCCCGGTACCCCTCGCCGTGCAGGCCGCGTGCGCCGACGCCGGCGTCGAGGTCGGTGACGTTCGGCGAGGTGGCGACCAGCAGGTGGAAGGTGTGCAGGTTGAGCTCCAGCGACGGCGAGGGATGGTCCGTGTGCAGCTCGATGTGGCTGCGTTCCCACAGCCGCCGCCACGCCCGTACCTGGTCACTCAGCAGCTCGCTGAAGGAGCCCGCCCGGGCCGCCGCTTCCCGGGACGCGGTGGCCGGCTCCGTGACCGCGCGGTCCCGGGAGGTGTGGTGGGCGGCGATCTTCTCCACGCGCAGCGGCTGGCCCGCGCGCACCGGGACCGCCCAGGTCTGCTGCGGGCGACCGGTCGACATGTCGACGCGAGGTCGTGCGGCGACGCGAGCACCCGCCTGGAACACGCGGGTACGCACGGCGGTCGCCACCTCAACCCGGGACTCGGTGGTGCCGACCCGCAGCCACAGTCCGTCGTCGCCGTCTCGTCCCTGCCCGTCCGGGCGCAGGTGCCGGCCCGCCAGCGGCCCGTACTCGACAACCTGCCGGTTGGCGACCCGACCGTCGATGCCCGAGCGCAGCTGCACCGTGCCCGACCAGTTCTCCGGCACCAGCGTGGTCTCCAGGGAGGCCAGATGTGGCGCCGCCATCGAGACGAACATGCGCGACACCACGGTGGTGGCCCGTCCCGATCCGTCGACATGCCGGTAGCGGCGGTGAAGCACGCCGGTTCGCAGGTCGAGCGTCTGCCGGTGTTCGCTGGCGGCGGGCCCGTCCGATCTCACCCACCGCTCTCCGGGTCGCCGCCAGCGCAGCGGCAGCCAGTTCGGCAGGTTGACCAGGCTCTCGTCCTCGTGGACGTGGCCATGCAGCCGGGTTCGCAGCCGGTTGAAGACCCCGGCGGCGTAGGTGCCCGGGTAGTGGCCGTGGCCGGCACCAGCCTCGGGGGCTGCGCCGCGGGTGGCCAGGTAGCCGTTGCCGATCGTGCACAACGTCTCGCGGATCCCCTCCGTCTCCGGGTCGACACCGGTGTAGTCGAGGAGCCAGCCGGCGTGCTCGGCGCCGACCGTCGGCCCCGCTTGCCACCATCGGCGTCGCATCGCCTGCTCGTCGACGGCGAGGCACGCCAGGCCGCCCAACACCGGCTCCGCGCCGTACGCACGCAGATCCGCCGCCCCGGCCCTGCCGTACGCGATGCCCACGACCAGCCCGAAGCCGCCACGGCAGGCGGCCTGCGCCCCAGCCGGCGTGGAATGCACCACCGCGGTCCGCGCCGGGTGAACCCCGAGCAGCCTTGCCGCGCGCAACAGGACCGCCGGGTCCGGCAGCCGGGCCCCGACTTCCTGGCCATCCAGCACGAGATCGGCCAGCTGGTCGATGCCGAACCGGTTCCCGGACCGGCCGATGATCCCGGACGCCACCCCCGATCGGCGCAGCGACCCGAGCAGGCGCTCCGCCTCCGCGACCATCACCTCAGCCGGCGGCGGCCCGGCAGCCGGCGGAGTCTGCTCCGACACAGTCGCCAGGTCGAACAGGACCGCGTCGAGACGTTCGAGGGGCAGGCGGAACCGGTCAGCACCGCAGCCGTTTCGCGCGTCGATGCGCCCGTCGCCGCAAGCAGTCACCACCCGCCTCCACCGGCTTTCGGGTGAGGAGGCCCGCCGGGCAGGAGCCGCAGAGCTTCCACCGGAACCTTATCCGCGGCCAGGCCAGCCAGCGGCGGAATCGTCGAGATCGCACCGGCGGGCAGGCGTAGCGGCGATGGTGGAGACCTGAGGCGGTGGCCGGAGGGCCCGGCCCAGCCGCCGATGCCCCGGGGCGGTGAGCGTGGCGCCCCGGCGGACGCCAGGCAGGTTCGGGAGGCGAGGCAGGTGCACCACGGCGGCGGGCAGCCCGGCCATGCCGGCGGTGGCACCGCCGGGACGCGCCCGCAGCACGACAAGCACGCCGGGCACACCCCCGAGATGTTCCGCCGACGGTTCTGGGTGTGCCTGGCGCTGACCATCCCGGTCGTGCTCACCAGCCATCTGGTCATGGCCTGGCTGGGTTACTCGCTGGACTTCCCCGGTGTCTCGTGGGTCGGCCCGGTGCTCGGGTCGGTGGTGTTCTTCTACGGCGGTTGGCCGTTCCTCGTCGGCGCGGTCCGGGAGGTCCGCGACCGGGCACCCGGCATGATGCTGCTGATCGGGATGGCCATCACCGTGGCGTACGTCGCGTCCGCAGCGACGAGTGTCGGCCTGTTCCGCTTGGACTTCTGGTGGGAGCTCGCCGCCCTGGTCACGATCATGCTGTTCGGTCACTGGCAGGAGATGAAGGCCATCGGTCAGGCCCGGGGAGCCTTGGCCGCGTTGGCCGCCCTGCTGCCCGACGAGGCCGAGCGGATCGGCCCGGGCGGCGCCGTGCAGCGGGTGGCGGTGGCCGATCTGCGGGTCGGCGACACGGCGCTGGTCCGCCCGGGCGGTCGAGTGCCCGCCGACGGGCACGTCGTCGAGGGCAGCGCCGAGCTGGACGAGGCGATGATCACCGGCGAGTCGCGACCGGTCCCACGCGGGGTGGGGGACCGGGTGGTCGCCGGCACCGTGGCCACCGACTCGGCGATCCGCGTCCAGGTCGACGCGGTGGGGGAGGACACCGCCCTGGCCGGTATCCAGCGGCTGGTCGCGCAGGCGCAGGCGGCCGGCGGGCGGGCGCAGGTGCTGGCCGACCGGTTCGCCGCGTGGCTGTTCTACATCGCCACCGCCACCGCGCTGGTCAGCCTGGTCGTCTGGTCCGCGCTCGGCCGGATCGACCAGGCCGTCGTCCGCACCATCACCGTGCTGGTGATCTCCTGCCCGCACGCCCTCGGCCTGGCCATCCCCCTGGTCATCGCCCTGTCCACCAGCGTGGCGGCCAGCTCCGGGATCCTGGTCAAGGACCGCCTCGCCCTGGAACGCATGCGCACCGTCAACGCGGTCCTGATCGACAAGACCGGCACCCTGACCAAGGGGCAGCACACCGTCACCGGGATCGCCGCCGCCGACGGCACCGACGAGGACGAGGTGCTGCGCCTGGCCGCCGGGGTGGAGGCCGACAGTGAGCACCCCCTCGCGCGGGCCATCGTCGCCGCCGCCCAGCGGGTCGGGCCAGCCGCTGGCACCGACTTCCGGTCCCTGCCCGGCCGTGGGGTGCAGGCAACCGTGGCGGGGGCGGCGTACGCGGTGGGCGGCCCGGCCCTGCTGCGGGAGCTGCACGCCGACGTCCCTGCCGAACTGCGCCGGGCGGAGGAGGCGTGGTCGGCGCGGGGCGCCGCGGTGCTCTATCTGGCCCGCCTCGACGGCCCGCCCCGGCTGGTCGGTGCGCTGGCGCTCGAGGACGAGGTACGTCCGGAGGCCCGCCAGGCCATCGCGGAGCTGCGCCAGCTCGGGATCCGGAAGATCGCGATGATCACCGGTGACGCCCGCCCGGTCGCGGACGCGGTCGCCGCCGATCTCGGTTTCCGTGCCGGGGAGGACGAGGTCTTCGCCGAGGTGCTCCCCGCCGACAAGGACGAGATCGTCGCCGGCCTGCAGCGGCGCGGCCACCGGGTGGCAATGGTCGGCGACGGCGTCAACGACGCCCCCGCCCTCGCCCGCGCGGACGTCGGACTGGCCATCGGCGCCGGCACCGACGTGGCCATCGAATCCGCCGGGGTCGTCCTCGCCTCCTCCGACCCGCGCGGCATCTCCGCCACCGCCCGGCTGTCCAAGGCGTCCTACCGCAAAATGGTCCAGAACCTCATCTGGGCGGCCGGCTACAACATCATCGCCATCCCCATCGCCGCTGGCGTCTTCGCCTGGGCCGGGGTGGCGCTCAGCCCGGCCGCCGCCGCCGTGCTCATGTCCGCCTCGACCATCGTCGTCGCCCTCAACGCCCAGACGCTGCGGTGGGTACACCTCACACCGGGAGACCACTGAGGACACCGGCTACGCCTTGTCGCCATCTGTTCGGGCCTCAGCTGGTCGTCCCTCCGGCGGATGACGTCTCGTCGGTAAGCAGGACACGGCGTGGGAATGGGCCGTAGCGTGCGGGAGTGGACAGCGTGCACCTGCCCCGCCGACTGCTGCTCGCCGGAATCGGCTCAGCCGCGGTGGCAACCGTGACCGGCTGCGAGTCGCACCGCGCCACATCCTCGACCCCACGACCATCGACCAGTCCGCGGCCATCGGGCACATCACGCGGGGGCGTGCCCGCGCTGCGGCGAAAGATCGCAGGCCTGCTCGTGGTCGGCTTTCGCGGCACCCAAGCCCCGAGTTGGATCACCAAGGCGGTGCGCGACGGTCTCGGCGGCGTCATCCTCTTCGACCAGGACCTGGAGACCACGTCGGCGCGTAACATCCGCTCGCCCGAGCAGGTCACGCACCTGGTGAAGAGTTTGAAAGATGCCTCACCGGGCCGGCTCATCGTGTCCATCGATCAGGAGGGCGGGCGTACCTCCCGCCTCAACCCGAGCAACGGCTTTCCGGCCATCAAATCGGAGGCCGACATCGGTGCGGAGAACTCCACGTCGGCGACCCGCGACTGGGCGCACGGACTGGTGGCGAGTCTGACGCGCATCGGAGTCAACCTGAACTACGCCCCGGTCGTCGACCTGAACATCAACCCCGACAGCAGAGCGATCGGCAAGCTCGGCCGCAGCTTCTCCGCCAACCCGGACGTGGTGGTCGGCAACGCCAGCGAGGAGATCAAGGCCCACCGGGCGTCCGGTGTGAGAACCGTCCTCAAGCACTTCCCGGGATCGGGCAGCGCCGCCGGAAACACCGACTTCGAGGTGGTCGACGTCAGTGACACCTGGCAGGAAAGGGAACTCGAACCGTTCCAGCGGCTCATCCAGGCCGGCCTCGCCGACTCGGTCATGGCCGCCCACGTACTCAACAAGCAACTTGACCCGGCGTATCCGGCGTCGCTGTCGAGCGCGACCGTGACCGGCCTGCTGCGCGGCCGGCTCGGCTGGCGCGGGCCGGTGGTCAGCGACGACATGCAGGCGGTCGCGATCACCGACCGGTACGGCGCCGCCGAGGCGGTCGCCCTGGCCTTGCAGGCTGGCCTCGACCTGCTCGTCTTCGCCAACCAGCAGGTGTACAACCCGCGAGTCGTCGAGGAGACGGTCGATACGATCGCCAATCTCGTCCGGACCGGGCGCCTTACCGAGGACCGGATCGACCAGTCCGTCGCGCGAGTGGATTCCCTCCGCCCGAAACGCTGATCCCACAGGCCCGGGCGTGCCAACTCGTGGCCGCCTCCGCACGACGTGCGCCCGCTACTAGCCCGTGATAGTAGATGTGGGTAGGGGTCGGTGCGGGTCGGCGGACGCCGAACCGCCGGGCGCGGCGACCGGCGGCCGAGCGCTCGGCTGGCGGCTTTTCCTACCGGCAGCGCGGACAGGAGCGGAATGTACGCAGGGGCAGCGAGCATGGCGGTGGTGGCCGTGCTCATCGTCGCCGGCCTGTACCTGGCCCACCGGGCGCTGGCGATCGCTTCCTCGCCGCTGGAGAGCCTGCCCTTCCAGTCGGGGTGGCGGCCCGAGGAGCACGCCCTGTCGCGCTACCACGTGCGGTGGTACCTCGCCACCCTGCTGTTCCTCGCCTTCGACGTGGAGATGCTGTTCATGTACCCGTGGTCGGTCGTCGTCACCCGGCTGGGGGCCACGGCGATCGTCGAGATGTTCGTCTTCCTCGGTGGAGTGTTCGTGGCCGTGCTCTGGGCGTGGCGGGAAGGCGCGCTGCGGTGGGTGTGAGCGAAGCGTTGGGTCGGACCGCCGTCCGGCACGCACATGTGCTGGTAGCGGAGGTGCCGGGGAACTGGGTGACTCGGGCCGCGGTCGAGCGGCAGGTCCTGGCCCGAGGTTGGCGGCTGGTTGTGTCCCCGGGTGATGCCGACATTCTGGCTGTCTGCGGCGCTGCACCCCGGGACCTGGCGGAGCCGCTGGGCCGGCTGTGGGAGCAGATGCCCGGGCCACGAGCTCGTATCGACGTCGACTCCCCACAGGCGGTCCTGCCCGCCCTCGTCGCGGCGGAGGAAGACCTGCTCGACCTCACGCGGCAGCGCGCAGACAGCCGGGACCGGCCACCCGGCCGCGCCGCACCCGGCGATGCCCGCGTGGGCGAGCATCACCGCCACGAACGGCACGCCCCACACGACCGGCCCGGCCACGACAGCGCCAACCCCGGCCCCGAGCACCGCGGAGGCGGCGGGCATCAGGACGCGACAGCCCATGAGCCGCAGTCCCCGCACGGACCGGCCAGCTCGACCGAGATTCAGGAAGGCGCGCGCCCGAGCGGACCGGCGGACGACACGCCCGGTCCCGCCGGCCGGCACGAGCCGCCACACAGCAGTGAGCACGCCGACGACGGCGGCCAGCCGCATGGCGATCACGGCCAGATGACGCACGAGGGCCACGGCGGCATGGCACACGGGGACATGGACATGGCCCCCGGCGGCATCCCGCTCGCCAGCGGCGGCGAAGATCGCGACGGCCTGGAAATGGATCTGCTGCACCTGCGGCTCGGCCCGGTCCTGGCGTACTGGCCGGCGGGCCTCGTCCTGCGGTGCACCCTCCAGGGGGACGTCATCGTCGACGCCGAGACCAGCCTGGTTGCTGCCGACGCCCCGACCGCAGCCGCGGAGCCGCCGCCCGCGCCCGAACGCCCGCGTCGGTTCGCCGCCCGACGCTGCGACACGGCCGCCAGCCTCCTGGAGCTCGCGGGCTGGGGTGATGCCGCCTGCCGCGCTCGGCGGATCCGGGACACCCTGCTCTTCACCGATGACCTTGCCGAGCCGGCGGAGGAACTCCACCGGCTCCGCCGCATGGTCGGCCGGTCGTGGTGGTTGCGGTGGTCGCTGCGCCGGGTCGGGCCGCTGGATGCGCACGATCTCGCCCGCTGCGGCCTATCGGCCGCCATGACAGGCGACGTTCGTGACCGGCTGCTCGCCGTGCTCGACCGCGCCGCACACAGTATCGCCGGCCAGCAGCCCACCGGCTCGTCGCCCGGCGTACCCGTCGACGCGATCCCTGACCTCGTACGGGGGTGGGACCTCGCCACCAGCCGCCTCATCGTCGCCAGTCTCGACCTCGACCCGCTCGCCGCGGACCGCGAGGTGAGCCATGTCTGAACCCGGGGTCACCGTGGTCCCCGCCGGGTGGGCGCTGCCCGCCGCCGCGCTGCTCGGACTGCTGGCGGTGGCCGCCGCCGTCTTCGACGGGTTCCTGACCGCACGGACAACCGGCACAACCTCGTCAGGGCTGCTTCAGCCGTTCGGTGAGATGGCACGGTTGATGCGGCAGCGGCGGCGGACCACGGTCGCGGCGGACAGCCTGCTGTGGCGCATCGGCGGGGCAGGACTGCTGCTGATGGCATTAATGATCATCACGGTGGTGCCGCTGGGACGGTGGACCCTGTTCGATCTCGACGTCGGGGTGATCTGGTTCAACGCCATGGACGTCCTGGCCTGGGCGTTCGTGTGGCTGACCGGCTGGGGCGCCAACTCGGCGCACTCCCTGGTCGGCGGGTACCGGTTCCTCGCCCACGGACTCGCCTACGAACTGCCGCTGATGTTCGCGCTCGTGGCGCCCGCGGTCGGCGCGTCGAGCCTGAACATCGGGAAGATCGCCGCCGCCCAACAGGGCCTCTGGTTCGTCGTCTGGATGCCGGTGGCCTTCCTCGTCTTCTGCCTGGGGGTCCTGGCGATCGCTGTCTGGGGGCCCTTCGCACCGGCCATCGGGGCCGACGTGGCCGGCGGCGTGACCGCCGAGCTGTCCGGCGTCGACCGGCTGCTGTTCCAGGGCGGCCGGTACGTGCTGCTCGCCGCCGGGGCCGCGTTCGCGGTGCCGATGTTCCTCGGCGGCGGATCCGGCCCGCTGCTGCCCGCCTGGGCGTGGGTGCTGGTCAAGACCCTCGCCCTGCTGGCCGCGTTCGTGTGGCTCCGCCGCCGACTGCCGGCGGCCCGGCCGGACGTGTTCATGGAGGCCGGATGGCTGGTGCTGCTTCCCGCAGTGCTGCTGCAGGACCTGATCGTCGCGGTCGTCGCCGCGGGGAGGGGCTGAGGTGGTCACTCACGTCGTGTTCTGGGCCCTGGCGATCGTCGCCGTGCTCGCCGGCGCCGCCGTGTTCATCGTCGACTCCATGGCCCGGGCCAGCTACGCCCTCGCGGTGTCGTTCATCGCCGTCGGCCTGCAGGTGCTGCTGCTGCAGCAGAACTACGTCGGGGTGGTGACGATCCTGATGATGGTCATGGAGATGGCCGTCATGGCCGTCTACATGATCATGTTCATGGGCATGAACCCGGCGCTGATGCCGATGAGCATGGTCCACGACAAGCGGCACGCCCTGGCGGTGTCGGTTGGTGTGTTCGTGCTCCTCGCCGCCGGGGTGCTGCTCGTGCCGTGGCCCACCCGACGCGGCGCCCCGCCCGTCGACGTCACCGAGGCGTTGGGGGAGGAGCTGATGGGTCCGAAGATGCTGGTCATGACCGGCGTCGGGGCGGTCATGTCGGTGACCATCGTCGCCGGTGTCGTGCTGGCGGCCCACCGGAGTCGCTACGACCGGTTCGGCGACGACCTGCGGCGGCGGCCGGCCGACGACCCGCAGCCGGGAGGTGTCGGCCGATGACCCTGCAGACCGTGCTGCTCGTGGCGGCGGCGCTGTTCAGCGTCGGCCTCTACGGCGCGCTGTCCCAGCAGGTGGTGGTCATGGTGATGATGGGGCTGGAGCTGATGCTCAACGGCCTCATCCTGGCCGCGGCAGGCTTCTGGTGGTTCCTCGCCCCGGATCCGTCCGGGCAGGTCCTGTTGCTGGTCATCATCGTGGCGATGACCGTGGAGATGGCGATGGGCTTCGCCGTGGCCACCCATCTGCATCGGGTACGTCGGACCGACATGACCGACATGGCCGCGGACCTGTCCCGATGAGCCAACTCGCGCAGGCGGCCCTGTGGTCACTGGTTGCCTTCCCCGCGGCGGCCGGCGCACTGCTGATCACGACCCGGCGGGTGGAGCGGGTCGCCGCGCCGGTCTCGCTCGCCGTCGCCGCGGCCTCGGTGGTCCTGTCCGTGGTGGTCGCGGTGACCCGGCCCGCCGTGGTGGTGCCGTTCATGGCCGGCGTCGACTTCGCGCTCACCGTCGACGGGCTCGCCGCGCTGCTCGCGCCCATGCTCACCGTGGTGACCCTGCTGGTGCTGACCGCCGCGGCAGGGGAGATCCGCCGCTCGCAGGCACGCTTCCACGGGCTCATGCTGCTGTTCGCCGCCTCCGCCGCGCTCACCGTCACCGCGGCGACCCTGCCCACGTTGCTGTTCGCGTGGGAGATCATGGGTGCCGCCTCGTACGCGCTGATCGGGTTCTGGTGGCGTGACGAGGACCGGGTGTCGGCCGGCCTGACCGCGTTCGTCACGACCCGCTCGGCCGACCTGGGCCTGTACGTCGCGGCAGGAGCCGCGCTGGCCGGCGGTGCGGGTCTGACCCTGGCCGACCTGCCCCACAGCAGCCCCGGTTGGCGGCACGTCATCGCCGCCGGGGTCCTCGCCGCCGCGCTCGGCAAGGCCGCGCAACTGCCGTTGTCGTTCTGGCTGTCCCGGGCGATGGCCGGCCCGAGCCCGGTCAGCGCCCTCCTGCACTCCGCGGCGATGGTGGCCATGGGCGGCTACCTGCTGCTACGCGTGCAGCCCCTGCTCGCCGCCACCGGCTGGGCCGCCACGGCGACCATGTGGGCCGGCGGTCTGACGGCGCTGCTGCTCGGCGCGGTGGCGGTCGCCCAGCGGGACATCAAGCAGCTCCTCGCGGCCTCCACCGCCGCCCAACTCGGCTTCGTGGTGATGGCCGCCGGCGCCGGCACGGTCATCGGCGGCGCCACCCAGCTGATCGCGCACGCCGCCACCAAGGCACTGCTGTTCCTGGCGGCCGGGGCGTGGCTGACCGCCCTGGGCACCACGAGGCTCGCCGACCTGCGTGGGGTCGTCGGGCGGTGGCGGCTCGTCGGCTGGTCCGCCACCGCCGGAGCGCTGGCGTTGGCCGGGATCGCGCCGCTGTCGCTGTGGGCGACCAAGGACGCCGTCCTCGCCCAGGTCCTCGAACAGTCGCCCTGGCTGTATGCGGTCGGCCTGGCTGCGTCGGCGCTGTCGGCCGCGTACGCGGGCAAGCTGCTCGTCGTCATCTGGCGACGCGGCGGCAGCGACCGTGACCAGGTGGAAGCCGGGCGGATCGGCGGCCTGCAGCAGGCGCCGCTGGTGATCCTCGCGGTGGGTGCCGTCTGTGCCGGTCTGCTGGCCCTACCACCGGTCGGCGCCGTGGTCGCCCGGGCCGTAGGGCAGTCGGGCGGGTTCCACGCCTCCCTGGTCGAACTCGCGGTCTCGGCCGTGCTTGCCCTGGCCGTCCTGCTGCTGGTCGCCCGCCGTGCGGCCCCCGAGCCACGCTGGGCGCTGCGGTGGCTGGGGCTGGAAGCCACCGTATGGATGCTGGTCGTCCGCCCAACCCTGCGCTGCGCCGAGGCGCTTGCCCGCTTCGACGACGAGGTCCTCGACCGCGGCGTCGAGTCCCTCTCGGCGGGGACGCTGCACCTGGCCGGCCGGGCCGGGCGGGTCGACGACCGGTGGCTCGACGGCGCCGTGGAACGGCTCGCGGCCGGAGTTCGCCGGCTGGGACAGCTTGCCCGCCGGCCGCAGACCGGCCAGTTGCATCAGTACTACCTGCAGGCCGTCGTCGTGCTCCTCGTCGCCGTCATCGTCCTCGTCGTGTGGGGATAGCCATTGCTCAGTCTGATCGTCTTCCTGCCGCTGATCGCCGCCGTCGCGCTGGCCACCGTGCCACGTCTCGGCGACGCGGTCGCGCGCTGGACGTGGGTCGCCGTGGCGGCCGTCGACCTCGGACTCGTCGCCGTCGTGTGTGCGCGCTACGACACCCCACCGCCCGGGGAGTTGGCCTTCGCCGAGCGGGCGGCGTGGATCCCCGGCGTGAACAGCAGCTACCACGTCGGCGTGGACGGGTTCTCGCTGCCGCTGGTGGCGATGACCGCCGTGATCTTCCTGGCCTGCGCGGTCTACGCGCTACGCGAACGGCATCGGCCCCGTGCTCACGCGGCACTGTTCCTGTTCCTGCAGAGCGTCAGCCTCGGCCTGTTCGTCGCCGCCGACCTGATCCTGTTCTTCGTCTTCTTCGACCTGTCCATCGTCGGCATGTACTTCGTCATCGCCGGCTGGGGCCACGGCAACCGCGCACACTCGGCCCTGAAGTTCTTCCTCTACACCTTCCTCGGCTCGCTGGCGCTGCTCGTCGGCTTCATCGGCCTGTACGTCGCCGCCACCCCGCACACCTTCGACATGCCGCAACTCGCCGCCGCGCCACCGCTGCACGGCCGGCCGGTCGCCGGTGCACTGGTGCTCGCGGCGATCCTGCTCGGCCTGGCGGTGAAGACGCCGACCGTGCCCTTCCACACCTGGCTGCCGCCCGCGCACACCGACGCACCGGCCGTCGGCTCGGCGGTCCTCGCCGGGGTGCTGCTGAAGATGGGCACCTACGGCTTCGTCCGCATCGCCATGCCGATGCTGCCGCAGGCCTGGCGGGCGTGGGCCTGGGTGGTCATCGTCGTCGGCGTCGTGTCGGTGATCTACGGGGCGCTCGTGGCGCTGGCCCAGTCCAACGTCAAACGCATGATCGCCTACACGTCGGTCAACCACATGGGCTACATCGTTCTTTCCGTCGGCGTCGCCGGCCTGGTCGCCGCCGATACCGCCCAGGCCCGCGGCGTGGCGGTCGCCGGCGCGGTCACCCAGATGGTCAGCCACGGCCTGATCACCGGCGCCCTGTTCCTGCTCGCCGGCGTCCTGCAGGATCGCGCCAGCAGCTACGACATGCGCGACTTCGGTGGGCTCGCCGCGCCCGCGCCGACCTTCGCGGCGCTGTTCGCCGCCGGCGCGTTCGCCTCCCTCGGCCTGCCCGCCTTCTCCGGCTTCATCGCCGAGTTCCAGATCTTCACCGGCAGCATCGCCGCCGCCCCCGTCACCGCCGTCGCCGTGCTCGGCATCCTGATCACGGCGGCGCTGTTCCTCCGCGCGCTGCAACGCGTCTTCACCGGCGACACCGCCGGCAGGTCGGTCCGGTTCACCGACCTGCGGGCCCGCGAACTGTGGTCCGCCGGGCCGCTGCTGCTGCTGTCCCTGGTGATCGGAGTGCTGCCGCGCCCGCTGCTGGACGTCATCGAACCCGCCGCAGACGCCGTCGTCGGCCTGCTCGGGCGGTGACCGGTGGAGACGGAGATGATGCGGCCGCTGCTGCTGGTCCCCGAGATGCTGCTCGCCGGCGGCGCGCTCGCCGCCCTGATCGGCGGGTCCTTCGTCCCCCGCCACCGGCAGTGGATCATCCGGGTCTTCACCGCCACCGTGCTCGTCGCGACGATCGTCGCGGCCGCGATCCAGATCCGCAGCCCGGCGACGAGCGCCTTCGACGACTCTTTCGCCGTCGACACGGCCACCGGCGTCGCCCGTATCCTCGCGGCGGCCGGCACCCTGCTCATCCTGGTGGTCGCCGCCGACGAGATCTCCGGCGCCGCGCGGGAGAGCGAGACGTATGCCCTGCTGCTGTTCTCCACCGCTGGCACCGTGCTGCTGGCCGGCGCCAACGACCTGCTGGCCCTCGCCGTCGGGTTCCTACTCGCCAGCATCCCGCTCTACGCGCTGATCGGCCTCGCACATAGCGGCGCAGCCGCCGAAGCGGCCATGAAGACCTACCTGATGGGGGCGCTGTTCGGAATCCTGCTCCTGCTCGGGGTGACGATCCTGTCCGGGCTCACCGGCACCACCGGCTACGCCGAACTCGCCGACCGGGTGACCGGCGCGCCGCACGGGGCGGTGACCGTCGCGGCGGTCGCCGTGATCGCCGGCCTGATGTTCAAAGCCGGCGGGGTGCCCGCGCACTTCTGGGTCCCGGACGCGGCCCAGGCAGCCACAGCCACGGCCGCGACGTTCCTCACCACCGTGCCCAAGATCGGCGCGCTGGTCGCGGTCTACCGGCTTGCCACCGTGCTTCCCCCGTCGTCGTGGCCGCTGCTGGTGGCCGCGCTCGCGGTGGCGAGCATGACGCTGGGCAACCTCGCCGCGTACTGGCAGTCCGACCCGCGGCGGCTGCTCGGCTGGTCGACCGTCAGCCAGGTCGGCTTCCTGCTCGTACCGATCGTCGCCGCCGGCCGCAGCGACCTCGCGCTGCCGTCGCTGCTGGTGTATCTCACCGGATACACCGTGACCAACATCGCCGCGTTCGCGGTCAGCGCCGCCCTGCCCGAGCACCGCGACCTCGCTGACTATCGCGGCCTGGCCGCACAGCGGCCCTGGCTCGCCGCGGCCCTGCTGGTCGCGTTGCTCGGCCTGGTCGGCACCCCACCGACCGCGGTGTTCGTCGGCAAGCTGACCACCGCCACCGCGGCGTGGGACGGGGGATACGGCTGGCTCGCGGTCGTCGTGTTCGGCAACAGCGTGCTCAGCCTCTTCTACTACCTGCGCTGGATCACACCCGCCTACCGCCAGGCGAACCACAAGCCGGTCGCGGAGTCGCGGTTGGGCCCAGGCCGATGGCCGGCGCGTCTGGCGCTGTCCGCCGCCGCGCTCAGTCTCGTCGTAGGCCTCGCCGCCGGGCCACTGTGGTACCTGGTCAGCCGGTAGTACAAACAGCCGCCCGCCGGAGTCCGGTCGAGAGACCTTGTGTCGTCGGATCCCGGTGCGTCGGTTCGCCTGACTCGGCAGCCCCTTCTACTATCCGGTGATAGTAGGGAAGGATGCGGAGGGTGCTCGCCAGGGCTGAGCGCCACGACTGTCCGCCCTGCTTCACCTCACCGTAGAAGGAGTTCGTGCTGGTGGCATCCATGCCCCTCCACCATCAGATTCCGTGTCGCTCGCCCGCATCGTCGGTCGGCGGCCGTCAGTTGATGCGCCGTCTGCTCGCCGTGGTGGCGGCTGTCGCGGTCGGCACCGGGTTGTTGGCGGCTCCGGCGCACGCGGCTCCGTCGCCGGATGAGATCGAGGCGCAGATCGACAAGCAGTGGGAGCAGCTCGAGCCCACCATCGAGGGCTACAACAAGATCCGGGCCCAGCTGAAGGTCAACCAGAAGAAGTCGGCGGATCTTGAGAAGAAGATGGCGCCGCTGGAGCTGGCGTCCACGCTGGCCATGAACCGGGTGGGCACCATCGCCGCCCGGCACTACATGCGCGGCCCGTCGCAGGAGATCGGCGCCCTGCTGGTCGGGACCAAGCCGGGGACCCTCGCCGAGCAGCTGGTGATCCTCGACCGGCTCGCGGCGCAGCAGCACCAGGAGATCGCCGGTGTGCTGGCTGTGCGCGACCGGTACAACGCGCAGAAGCAGAAACTGGACGAGCTGATCGCGACGGAGATCAAGCAACGGGACGAGTTGGCGGCGAAGAAGAAGCAGATCGACGCCGAGATCAAGCGCCTGACCGCGTCGCTGCCCAAGACGACGGTGAAGGTGACGGGCTGCCCCACCATCTCCGGCGTGGTGAGCAGCGCCGCACAGACGGCGATCAGGGTCGCCTGCCAGCAGGTGGGAGACCCGTATGTCTGGGGAGCCAACGGTCCGGACGCCTTCGACTGTTCCGGTCTCACCCAGTACGCCTACAAGGCCGCGGGCATCTCGCTCACCCACTTCACCGGCGCGCAGTGGAACGAGGGGCGGCCGGTCTCGCGGGCCGACGCCCGGCCGGGCGACCTGATCTTCTTCTACAGCGACCTGCACCACATGGGGCTCTACCTGGGTAACGAACTGATGGTGCACGCACCGCGAGCCGGCAAGCCGGTCAATGTGCTCAACATCAACTACATGCCCATCGCCGGCTTTCGGCGAGTCACCTGACCGCCAGCGTGTGACGGAGGCTCCCACCCCTTCCGGACGGGAGCCTCCGTCGCTCCTGGAGAGGGCGACGGTCACTCCTGGTAGGCCAAGTTGATCATCATGCCGTTCTCGGCGTGGTAGATGTTGTGGCAGTGGGTCATCCACTGACCCGGGTTGGTCGCGTCGAACTCCACCGCCACGGTCTGCTTCGGCACGACGATCACCGTGTCCTTTCGCGCGCCGGTGTCAGCGACCGCGAACGTGTGCCCGTGCACGTGCATGGGGTGGAACATCGTCGACTGGTTGACGAACTCCAACCGGACCCGCTCGCCCTGGCCGACCACCAGCGGATCGAGCTTGTCGAAGGTGGCGCCGTTGATGGTCCAGCGGTAGGGCATCATCGAGCCACCCAGCACCAGCCGGTGCACACGATCGGCGTCGCGGCGCGGCAGCCGGACGGCGTCGGCAGCCCTCAGCCCGCCGGTGAGCAGCACTCGACGGTCCAGTTCCGGGGGGTGGACCGCGGCGTCCGGCGTGCTTCCGGCGCCGGTGCGGACCAGCGCGAGGCCCTGACCGCCCTTGCCCTCGGCGACCGCGACCAGGGGAAAGACGCCGTCGTCCAGTGCCACGATGGCGTCCGCCCGTTCCCCCATGCCGAGCACCAGGGCATCACAGGTGGTCGGGGTGACCGGGAAGCCGTCGGTGTGGGTGACGGTCAGGCGGTGGCCGCCGAGGGCGATCCGGAACGCGGTGTCGGAAGCCGCGTTGACGAGGCGGATCCGTACCCGCTGGCGCGGCCGAGCCGTCAACGTCACGGGGGCGGCTGGGGCCCTGCCGTTGATCAGATAGTGCGGGTAGGTCACGTCCCCGGCACCGCCGAGCAGCGGAGAGATCATCGTCTCCATGCCGCCCATCGACATGCCGGTCATGCCACTCATGCCGCCGTGGTCCATGCCGGGCATGTCGCCGTGGCCGCCCATCGACTGCAACGATGCCAACACGTCGTCGGGGGTGCGGCCGGTGCCGTCGACCCAGTCGTCCAGCACCACGATCCACTCCTCGTCGTACCGGCCGGCCTCCTGCGGATCGTCGACGACGAGCACCCCGTAGAGCGCGCGGTCCAGCTGTACGCCGGAGTGTGGGTGGTAGAAGTAGGTACCCGGGTCGGGGACGGTGAACTCATAGGTGTGCCGGCCGCCGGCGGCGATCGGCTGCTGGGTCACCCCGGGCACGCCGTCCATGTCGTTGCGCAGCGCGACACCGTGCCAGTGCACGCTCGTCTCAGCGGGGAGGCCGTTGGCCACCTCGACCCGGAGCACATCCCCGGCCCGCGCGCGGATCAGCGGCCCGGGCGCGGAGTCGTCATACCCCCAGGTCTGCACCTGCCGGCCGCCGAGATCGAGGGTGACCGGACGAGGGTTCAACGCCGCCTGCACCGTGCGGGTGCCGGCCCGCCGCCGGGCCGCCTCCGTCCGTGCCACCAGGTCCGCGGTCGGCGCCACGAGCCGCGGGTCGAACAGGCCGCCCGTCCAGGCGGCCGCGCCGGCCGCCCCGGCGAGACCGACCGTCCCGGCGATGCCGGCCAACAGTCGCCGACGGGTGAGGGTGGGGGACATGGCTGCTCCTTCGCCTACGAGGAACCCTGCCTGCAGCGTGACCTGCGCAGCCGGCCGGCGGCCACGTCGCAGCGCGATCTTCAGTGAATCTTCATGAGCGGCGCCGCGTCACCCGGGCGCGACCACCCCCGCCGCCCGGGCAGGATGGATCCCATGGGCGTACGTGTGCTGGTGGTCGACGACGAGCGCAGCCTGGCAAAGGTCGTCGCCAGCTATCTGGAACGTGACGGGCACGAGGTCAGCTGCGTCTCCGACGGCCGGGCAGCGGTCGACGCCGTCCGGCGCGACCGGCCCGACGTGGTGGTGCTGGATCTCGCCCTCCCGGGCCTGGACGGCATCGAGGTCTGCCGCCAGATCCGCACGTTCACCGACTGCTACGTGGTGATGCTCACCGCCCGCAGCGACGAGGTCGACAAGCTCGTCGGCCTCGGCGTCGGGGCGGACGACTACCTGACCAAGCCGTTCAGCCCGCGCGAGCTGGTGGCCCGCATCCGCGCCATGCTCCGCCGCCCCCGCGCCGCGCTGGCCCCGTCGCCGGAACAGCACGAACGCACCATCGGGGCCCTGCGGATCGACCCCGCCGGTCGTGAGGCGTGGGTCGACGGGCACCCCGTACAGCTCACCCGCACCGAATTCGACCTGCTGGCCGCACTGGCCACCCAGCCGGACACGGCGCTGCGCCGCCGCCAGCTCATCGAGGCGGTGTGGGGCGCCGACTGGGTCGGTGACGAGCACCTCGTCGACGTGCACATCGGTCACCTGCGCCGCAAGCTCGGCGACGACCCCGCAGCCCCCCGATTCATCCGCACGGTGCGTGGCATCGGCTACCGGATGGGGCCGGGATGAGGCGGCAACTCGGACTACCGGGGCGGCTCCTCGCCGCCCAGGCCCTCGTGGTGCTCGTCGGCGCGGCGACCCTCGCCGTGATCGCCGCCGCAGTCGGCCCGGCCATCTTCCACAGCCACCTGCGGCGGGTCGCCGGTCCGGTCGAGGCGGGCATCGCCCATCACGTCGAGGAGGCGTACGCGTCGGCCAGCGCGCTCGCCCTCGGCGTCGCGATCGCCGCGTCGTTGCTGGCCGCCCTCGCCGTCAGCGCCTACCTGGCCCGCCGTCTCGCACAACCGGTCACCCAGTTGGCCGCCGCCGCAGCGGACGTCAGCCGCGGCGACTACGCCGCACGGGTGAACGCTCCCGGCCTCGGCCCCGAGTTCGACACGGTCGCCGCCGCCTTCAACACCATGGCCGCCCGCCTCGCCGACGCGGAGACGACCCGCCGCCGCCTCCTGGCCGACCTCGGCCACGAGTTGCGCACTCCGCTGGCCACCATCGAGGCGTACGTGGACGCCGCCGAGGACGGCATCGCGGTCGAGGGCGAGGACACCTGGACGGTGCTGCGGGCGCAGACGAACCGGCTGCGACGCCTGGCCGAGGACGTCGTCGCGGTGTCCCGCGCGGAGGAACACCAACTCGACCTGCACCGCCGGCCGGTCGCGGTCGGCGAACTGGTCAGCGCCGCGGTCGCCGCCGCCCGAACCCGATATGCCGCAAAGGGCGTGGCGTTGTACGCGCAGGTGGCAGCTGATGCCGGACTGGTTGACGCAGACGCGCAACGGATGGGCCAGGTGCTGGGCAACCTTCTCGACAACGCGCTACGGCACACCCCGCCGACCGGACACGTGACGGTGCACGCCATCCACAACAGCGAAGGTGTGCACATCTCGGTCGCCGACACGGGCGAGGGCATCGACGCACGGCACCTGCCGCACGTCTTCGAGCGCTTCTACCGTGCGGACGCCGCCAGGGACCGCGATCACGGTGGCTCGGGGATCGGCCTGGCTGTCGCCCGCGCGATCGTCACCCAGCATGGCGGTCGGGTCACCGCCGCCAGCGAGGGCCCCGGCAAGGGCGCGACGTTCACCGTCACCCTGCCCGCTGCGGGACCGCTCGCTGTCAGCTGACCAGGCGTCGCTGCCGTCCAGTTCTGCCGGATCGTCCGGTTAACGCAGTCCGTCCAACCTGCGGTGGTACTCCTCGACATCCAGCTCGCCGCGAGCGTAGCGGTCGGCCAGGATGCGCCGCGCCGAATCGTGGCGGTCTGTCGGCCGCCGGCTGCTGCCTGCGGCCAGCCAGACCGCTGCGACGATGATCACGGCCAGGATGAGCCAGCCGACCATCATCGCGCCCATCGGCCAGATCCAACCGTTGCCATGCATGGATCGCGTCCTTTCCCGCAGTCCGGCCTTGCCGGCCGCCGGCGACTTCAGCTCTGGCGGGTCCGCCGGCATACCCGCCACGGCCATCGGATCACCTCGCCGCCGAGGTCGGCCCACGCGAGGAGGATTGCTCGCCCCCACCCGAGTGGCTGTCGTGACCACCGTGGCCACCGTGCATGAGCAGCATCATCAGCGGGCAGGCGAGGGCGAGCAGTCCGAAGCCCACCGACCGTGCCGGCACGCCGAGGGCCAGCGCGCCCACGATGAGGATCGCCAACGCGATCGCGTAGAGGGGGAGATGGGCCCGTCTCATCACCGATCTCCTTCTCGTGCTTCCACCCGTACGCTGCTCCCGCTACGGCCCCGGCGCCAGCGCCCATCTACCCTGCTTCCCGGGACCAAGGTCCTACCCCTGCCCGGTAGCAGTAACGAAGGGTGGCAGCCACGCGGGATCCCGCGCTTGCGCCATACCCCCTAGGGGTATATGTTGTGGGCGGAGGTTGACCCGATGACACGACACCACACCGGCCACGCCGCGGTCGCGGCCACGCACGGCCATTCGCACGACACCCACGAGCCGCATGTCGCGCGGCCCCACCAGGCGCACGCGCCGTCGCAGCACTCCCCGCAACACGGCCAACACCCTGACCACCACGAGGGGCACGCCGGCCACGGCGGCGGGCACGACAAGCACGCCGGGCACGACCCCGAGCAGTTCCGGCGGAAGTTCTGGCTGAGCCTGGCGCTGACCGTGCCGATCGTGGCAACCAGCCACATGGTCATGGACTGGTTCGGCTACACCCTCGACTTCCCCGGCATGACCTGGGTCGGCCCCGTCCTCGGATCCGTGGTGTTCGCCTACGGCGGCTGGCCGTTCCTGGTCGGCGGCGTCCGCGAGGTCCGCGACCGCGCGCCCGGCATGATGCTGCTGATCTCGATGGCGATCACCGTCGCGTACGCCGCCTCACTGGCGACCAGCCTCGGCCTGTTCGACCTGGACTTCTGGTGGGAGCTGGCAGCGCTGGTGACCATCATGTTGCTGGGCCACTGGCAGGAGATGAAGGCGATCGGCCAGGCTCAGGGCGCGCTGGCAGCCCTCGCCGCGCTGCTGCCCGACGACGCCGAACGCCTCGACGAGGCGGGACAGCCGCACCGGGTGTCGGTCGGCGACCTGCGGGTCGGCGACGTCGTGCTGGTCCGCTCCGGCGGCCGGGTGCCCGCCGACGGCCGCATCGTCGACGGCGCCGCGGAACTGGACGAGTCGATGATCACGGGGGAGTCCCGGCCGGTGCCCCGCGCCGTTGGGGACCGCGTGGTCGCCGGCACCGTGGCCACGGACTCCGCCCTGCGGGTCCGCGTCGAGGCCGTCGGCGAGGACACCGCGCTTGCCGGCATCGGTCGGCTCGTCGCCCAGGCGCAGGCGTCCGCCGGCCGTGCGCAGGTGCTCGCCGACCGGTTCGCCGCCTGGCTGTTCTACCTCGCCACGGCCGCCGCGCTGATCACCTTCGGCGCGTGGTGGGCACTCGGCGACCTCGACGAAGCCGTGGTCCGTACCGTGACCGTCCTGGTGATCGCGTGCCCGCACGCCCTCGGGCTGGCCATCCCGCTGGTGATCGCGCTGTCGACGGCGGTCTCGGCCAGAGCCGGCATCCTGGTCAAGGACCGCCTCGCCCTCGAACGTATGCGGGGCGTGGACGCCGTGCTGTTCGACAAGACCGGCACCCTGACCAAGGGCGCCCACACCGTCACCGGCAGCGCCGCCACCGTCGGGCTGACCGAGGACGAGGTGCTGCGGATCGCCGGTGCGGTCGAGGCGGACAGCGAGCACCCACTGGCCCGGGCCCTGGTCAAGGCGGCCCACGGCCGCGGCCTGGTGGCCGAGGCCGAGGACTTCCGTTCCCTGACCGGACGGGGCGTTCAGGCCGTCGTCGACGGCACCCCGTACGCGGTCGGCGGTCCCGCCCTGCTGCGGGAACTCGACGCCACCGTGCCCGCCGACCTCGAGGCCGCCAGCGACCGGTGGTCGGCCCGGGGCGCCGCCGTCCTGCATCTCGTGCGGCTACCGGCCGACGGCCGACCCGAGCCGATCGGCGCGTTCGCGCTCGAGGACGAGGTGCGGCCGGAGGCCCGGCAGGCCATCACCGAGCTACGCGAACAGGGCGTGAAGAAGATCGTCATGATCACGGGCGACGCGCGGCCGGTCGCCGAGGCGGTCGCCGCCGACCTGGGGTTCCGGCCCGGTGTCGATGAGGTGTTCGCCGAGGTCCTGCCCGCGGACAAGGACCGGGCGGTGGCGGCGCTGCAGGCCCGGGGCCTGACGGTGGCCATGGTCGGCGACGGGGTCAACGACGCCCCCGCCCTGGCCCGCGCCGACGTCGGCATCGCGATCGGCGCCGGCACCGACGTGGCCATCGAGTCGGCCGGTGTGGTCCTGGCGTCTTCCGACCCGCGCGGGGTCACCGGCGTGATCCGGCTGTCCCGAGCGTCCTACCGCAAGATGGTGCAGAACCTCGCCTGGGCGGCCGGCTACAACGTCGTGGCCATCCCCGTCGCGGCCGGTGCCCTGGCCTGGGCGGGGATAGCCCTCAGCCCGGCCGTCGGCGCCGTGCTGATGTCCGCCTCCACCATCGTCGTGGCGCTCAACGCGCAACTGCTCCGCCGCGTACGCCTCACGCCTGGACGCAACTGAGCGGATGAGACCTGGCCCGGCCGGCACGAAGCCGGCCGGGCCGACGTCGCCCACCCCCGTCCGACGGCCGTTCCACGGCCGTCGGACGGGCGACGCCCATCCGGGCGCAGGGGCTACCGGGCGGCCCTCTCCGGCGTCTCCGCCGTACCCGCCGCCGTTACCCGAGCGCGGCCCGGGGGCGCCACCGACCAGCGGTAAGCCACAGTGACGGCCAGCGACAGCGCCACCAGCCACCCCAGGGCCACGATCAGCGAGCCGACCTCGTCGAACCCTCGCGTCAGCGCACCGTCGAGCAGCACCCTGACCCCGCCGTAGCCGGGCAGTGCCCTCGCCCACGTCGGCGGTTGCGCGCGCAGCATCGGGCTCTGGCTGATGCCGAGATCGAGGAATGGCAGCAGGAACGCCATGAATACCCCACCGACCCGCCCGAAGATCGGTGCGAGCAGGGCGCCGACCAGGGCGTACGTGACAGCGATGAGGACGTTTCCGCCGGCGTACACCGGCCAGCGGACCGCGTCGAAGACGGACGCCGTGGTGGCCAGTGACACCGTCGTGGCCAGCAACGCCGCGGCGGCGAGCACCCCGAACCGGCCGGCCAGCAACGCCGTCGGACGTAACCCGGCGAGCGCCGCGCGGCGGTCGCCGGCGCGGCTGTCCAGCACGGTGAACAGGCCGGCCAACGCCGCCAGCGAGGCGACCGCGATCGGCGCCATCGTCGCGCCGTGCACCTCCGGCATCGGATATGTCTCGGCCAGCCGCCGGCCGTGCTCGCGCACCGTCACGGTGATCGGCTGTTCCGGGGTGATCGCGTCGGCCAACAGGATGAAGATCACCGGGACTGCGACGTACAGCGCCCACAACGCGGGATTGCGGTACCCGTCCCGCCACGCCGCGCGGGTCGCGCCCGCCAACTGGGCCCACCACCCGCCCGGCCGGTGCCGTCGGCGGACCGGCCCGCCGCTTCGGGTGCGCCACACCGCAAGCATCCACGCGACCGCGATCGCCGCGACCGTCCACACCAGGGCCCAGCCGACGTCCCCGAGCCGCCCGGCATGCCCGGACGGCAGATTCACCATCCACGAGGTGACGAAGTGCATCGGCAGGATCCGCGTGCCCACCCGCTCCTGGGCGCCCATCGCCGGGCCGAGGAAGACGTCCAGGATCCAGATCAACAACACCACCACCGTGCCGTTGACCGGGTTGCGCACCAGCGTTCCCACGGCCGCGCCGATCCCAACGTAGATGACCGCCGCCATCAGCGTCCCGACGACCAGGTGGCCCGGACGGTCGACGCCGGACCGCACCGCCAGGGTGACCAGCGCGATCGCGCTGACCAGCACAGCCAGCGCCAGCCCCGTCAGCAGCCGGGCCGCGACCATACGCGCCGGCCGCAGTCCGGCGAGCACGACCCGCTGGTCGGTGTCGCGGGTCGCGGCGCTCTGGAAGTACATGCCGACGCCGGCGAGGAAGGCCGCCGACCACGCGGCCGTGGCGTTCTCCACCGCCGCGCCGCCGCGGCCCCCGAGAATCCTCGCGGCGTCCGCCAGCGTTCCCGCCACCACCGCCACGAACACCACGGGTACGACGACGAGCAGCAGCAGGTTGACCCGGTTGCGGGCGTAGTCAGCGAGGAACCGCCGCACGAACGCCAGGACGGTCACCGTGGTGCCGCCCGCCCGTCCGTGATGGCCACGATCCGGTCGAACCGCTCCTCGTCGACGACGAAGTGGCTGATGACCAGCGCGGCGTGGCCGGCACGCCGACGCTCGCCAACCAGGTCCCAGAACTTCTGATACGTGTCCCAGTCGAAGCTCGCGTACGGCTCGTCAAGCAGCATCAGCTCGGGATCCGGCAGCAGGGCCAGCGCCAGGTTGAGCTTGGCGAGCGTCCCGCCGGAGAGCCGTTCGGCGCGGGTGCGGGCGTACCGGCCGAAGCCCAGTTCGTCGTACAGCGACTGCCGCGACTGCTCTGTCTCCTCGTCCGGCATGCCGTAGGCGTGGCCGAAGAGGTCGAAGTGCTCGTCGCAGGTCAGCCGCGGATACAGCTGCGGGTTCTGTGGGCAGTAGCCGATCCGCCCGCGGTGCGTGACCGTCCCCGCGTCGGCACTCAGCGCCCCGACCAGGATCTGCATCAGGGTGCTCTTGCCCGAGCCGTTCTCACCGATCACCCCGACCACCTGGCCTGCCCGTAGATCGAGGTCCACGCCGCGCAGCACGGGCTGGCGCCGCCGGAACAGTCCTCGGCGGTAGGACTTGCGCAGGCCCCGGGCGGTCAGCACGGCCGCCGCCTCTGGTGGCTGCCGGTCGGGCGCGGGGTCTTCGCGACCGGTCACACGTCACCTCCATGAGCACGGGGGTGGTGTGAGCATTCGTGGCGCCCTCAGCTTAGGGGCGGTGGAGGAGGCGTGCCGCAGTTACGACCGGGAGGTCTCAAGCCCCTGCCAGCTGGTCCCTGAGTCGCTGCTGCGCCGCACGTCACCCGATCGGGTGGCGACGAAGAGTTGATCCCCGTGCACGGTTAACGCAACAGGGGCGTCGGGCGCGGTTCCCCCGGTGGGCGACCGGGTCTCACCGCCGTCGGGCGCGCCAACCCGTGCAGTTGGCTCACCGTCGTGGCGGCATGGTGGTCGGTCCCGGCACGATCGCGCCATCGGCTGCCGAGCAGGGCGGCTGCGGTCAGGACAAGAGCGGCGACCAGTCCGATCGCCCAGATCCTCCGGTTGGCAGACCTGCCAGGCATCCTGATCTCCTCGTGGCGATCCCCTCGCGAGGTGCTCATGGCACGCCATCTACTATGCGCGGTTAGTAGACGCGTGTCGGGACAGGTGACCCCTGCCCATCTCGGCAGTCGTGCTGCTGGACACACGAGGGAGCGGGATGCGACGGATGGCGGTGGACCCGCATCGCACGGCACAGCGTGCGGCGACCCTGGCGTTGGTGGGCGCCATCGGCGCGGCGGCGGCGTTTGTGCTTCGCTTCGACCCGACCGACCGGGTCGCCGATCCCACCGGCCCATGCCTGTGGCATGCGCTCACCGGGATCAACGGTCCGAGTTGCGGCGGAACGCGCATGTTCTACTACCTGCTGCACGGCGATCTCGTCGACGCCGCTCGCCACCACCTGGCCGCCCTGGTGGCCGTTCCCTTCCTTCTCGACGCGGGCGTCCGCTGGGCCGGCATCGCGTGGTTCGGGCGGGAGCTTCCCGCGCTGCGGTCGTCGCCACGTGTCTACTGGGCCTACGGCGTCACCTTCCTGCTCTACAGCACGGTCCTTCGCAACCTGCCGTGGCCGCCGTTCACGTGGTTCGACATCCCGGACCTGACCCCCTGACGAGACGCGTGTGATCCTGACCCCTCTCGGCGGCATTCGCACCAACTAAGCTAGGTATGGGATGAAAAGCCCGATGGGGAACGAACCGAGCCTGCGGAGGCAGACGCTGCTGCGGCTGGTGCTGCTCGTCGCCGTGACGTTCGGCGTGTTCGGCATGCACACCTGCGGCCACCCGCCCCGCCTCGGATCCTCTGGCGCCGCGCACATGACGACCGCCGCCCACGAGATCGGAACTGTGCCGGCTGCGGAGCAGGGCCATGACGACTCGCGCGGCCATGGCGACGCCCTTCACGCGTTCACCGTGTGCCTGGCGGTGCTGGGCAGCGTCCTGCTCCTCAGCTCCCGGTCGGTGCTGCGGCAGCGCCGGTGGGACCTCTGCGTGCCGGCCGGCCCACGGTCTCGGGCGACGGGCAGGCGTGGAGCTCCGCCTCGCCGTCCCATCGGACTGCAGCTCACCGCTGTGTCGGTCCTACGGACATAGGAAGCGCGGAAATCCGGACTGCCCGGATCCGACGATCCCCTTTTCCCGAAACCCAGCGACAAGGACCACGTACCTGATGAAGCGAACCATCGTGCGCCGCAGCGCCCTCGCGGGCGTCGCCCTGTCCGCTCTGCTCGTCACCGCGGCCTGCGGCGACGACACGGCCGGCATGGAGCACGGCAACAGCAGTCCGTCGACGAGCACCTCGTCCTCGGCCAACGCCACCTTCAACGACGCGGACGTGATGTTCGCCCAGATGATGATCCCGCACCATCAGCAGGCGGTCGAGATGGCCGACCTGGCCCGGACCCGGGCCCGCGACCCGGAGCTGAAGGACCTGGCTGCCAAGATCAAGGCGGCGCAGGATCCGGAGATCACCACCATGAAGGGGTGGCTGACGGCGTGGGGAAAGCCCATCCAGCTCCCCGGCAACCACAGCATGCCCGGCACGAGCTCGGCGCCGGGGCACAACATGCTGGGGATGTCGGCCTCGCCCGGTCATGACATGCCGGGCATGAACTCGGACATGCCAGGCATGATGTCCGAGCAGGAGATGGCGGACCTCGACGCGGCCAAGGGCAGCGCCTTCGACAAGAAGTTCGCCGAGATGATGATCGCCCACCACAACGGCGCCATCGAGATGGCCAGGACCGAGCAGGCCAACGGCAGCAACCCCGAGGCCAAGGCGCTCGCCGCCAAGATCGCCTCGGATCAGGCCGCGGAGGTCCAGACCCTGCAGAAGATCCTCGACCGCCTGTAAGCCGCGCCTTTTCGGCCGGGCTCGACGTCCTCGTCGAGCCCGGCCGGACCCCTCTCCGCACTGCATCCGTCGGCCAGGACCCGACCGACGAGATGCGGCCAGGTCACCGCCGGTTGTGTTCGAGACGTGCCGTCGGCCTGAGCACACCAGCACAGCGGCCCCTCGCCACAATGGCGAAGGGCCGCAGCGCGTCTCGGCGATCCTGCGACGGACCCCTCCACCGCGGTCGACCCGACGATCAGGCCCAGATCACGTGGGTGACGACCATGGTGCCGTCGGCGAAGTGCCGGACGTAGGTGGAGTGCCGGTCGGCGCGCGAGCCGCTGACCAGCGTGCCCCAGGACTCCGGCGAGTTGCCCACCGACGCGGCGGCCGGTGCGGAGCCGACCGTGCTGGTCGAGTCGACGTGCGAGTAGATGGTCACCAGCTCGTCGTAGTCGTGCTGGTTGGGGTGCTGGTTGGTGCTGGGGTCATTGGTGTAGTCCATGCAGGTGCCGAGGTTGGCGTTGTTGAAGTTCTCGTCCTGGTGGTCCAGGCCGAAGGTGTGGCCGACCTCCTGGCAGGTGACGAGGTTGCGCCACGCCGGCGTGTTGTACTGGGCGGTGTTGAAGTAGGTGTCGTTCAGCTTCACGGTGCCCTGGGTGATGTGGGTGCCACCGGTCACCGAGATCGAGGCGATGCCGAGCCAGCCGTTGTTGCCGTAGGTGGAGTTGCAGACCTCCACCCGGCCGGTGGTGGCCTTGCAGTTCTTGGGGTTGCTCAGCCCGGTCACGACGGTGGTGTCGAGGACGGTGGACTTGCTCCAGTCGGCGGATGCGCCGGACAGTGCGGAGTCCCACTGGGAGCTGACGTTGTCACCCAGCTTCAGGGTGAACGGGTTGGCGGTGCGCGCCCAGTGGTACCCGCCCCAGCTGTGGTTGGCCTGGGCGGGCGACGGGAACACCAGCAGGGCGAGGCTTGCGGCGCCGGCGGCGGCCAGCAGTTTCTTGTGCATTCCAGCTCCTCTGGGAGTGCCGTTGGGGGTGGGTACGGCATTGACCCGAACCACTTCATACGCCTCACCTGAGCGTCGCCGGACCTTGCGGAACGCAACTTTTTCGCCCTCTGTAAATATGGACCACCTTCGACGTCATCCTGAGCCGGTCGGGCGCTCCCGAGGTACCGGGACCCTGCGCCCACCAGCCACCCATCGTCGGCGCCAACACGTTCAACTGGCCCCGGGTCGGCTCGCGTACGCTTACGGGCACAAAGGGGGGAGCACGTGGCAGAGCTGGGCAAACTCGAAGCGGCCGTCATGGACGTCCTCTGGCGCGCCGATGAACCCCTGCTGGTCAGGGACGTCCTCGAGGCGCTGACCACCGACCGTGCCCTGGCTTACACGACCGTTCTCACGGTGCTGGACAACCTGCACCGCAAGGGCTGGGCCGTGCGGGAGAAGGACGGCAAGGCCTACCGCTACCGCCCGGCCGGCACCCGTGAGGAGATCACGGCGCGCACGCTACGCCAGGTGATCGAGACCAGCACCCACCCCGACCTGGTACTCCTGCACTTCGCGCGGTCGGCTTCCGACCGCGAACTGCACATCCTCAGGCAGGTGCTGCACGAGCGGGAGTCTGGCCGGTGAGCCTCGCGCTCGCCCTTTTCACCGGCGCCGCCGCCGTCGCCTGGTGGGGCCCCGCCGCGTTGCGGCTGTGCTTCCGCCACGTGGCTGATCCTGTCGCGGTGCTGCTCGGCTGGCTCGGGCTGCTCGTCGCGGTGATCGCCACCTTCGGCCTCGCCGTCGCCATGCTTCTCACCCCGGGGACCACCCACGAGTGGGCACTGCACGACCTCGCCCGCATCTGCTGGCACTGGGCCCGCCCCAGCCGGCCACCCGCCCTCGACGAGGTTGTCGGGGCGGCGGGGGCTCTGATCATGCTCGCCGTGCTCGCCAGGTTCGTTGCGACGTGCGCCCGCCGGGCACGCCGCGCCCACCGCGCTCGGCGGGCCCATGCGGATCTGCTCACGCTCGCCGGCGGGGTGCCCGACCCCGGCGAGGCGGCGGTGCTGTGGATTCCGCACCCGACCCCGTTGGCCTACAGCTTCGGCGGCTCCGGTGGAGTGACGGTGCTCGCCAACTGCGCCCGTGACCTGCCGGCAGAGCAGCTCGCCGCGGTGCTCAGTCATGAGCGGGCCCACCTGCGCGAGCACCATCATCTCCTCGTTTCCGCCGTGGAGGGGCTCGCGGCGGCCGTGCCCTGGCTGCCATTGACCCGGGAAGCGCCGTCGGCCGTCCGCCTGCTCGTCGAGCTGCGCGCGGACGCCGCTGCCGTGCGCGAATGCGGCCACGCGGCCGTGCGAAATGCGCTGCTGACCTTCGCTGGCGCGCAGCATCCGCCGTCCGCTCTGTCGATGGCAGGGGCGGAGGTGGCGATCCGCCTGCAACGACTTCAAGGGCGCCGTCCGGACAAGCGAAATCTTGCTGCGCGTGGGGCGCTCGGTTCGGTCGCCCTGATCGCACCCGTGAGCGTCGGCCTGCTCGCCGGCATCATCTCCTGCCTGTAGGAGCGTCGGGCCCGAATCCGAGGTGCGGCGTGCTGGTGCGTCATCCACGGAGGCCAACAGGCTTGTGGCCCTCATGTCGAGGTGCGCTTGCAACTGGTCATCGGTGGGATCGACCAGAAGCGGCCGTCGGGCCGGCGCCCCCGCTGCGGCTGCCGGACGAGTTCAGTTGCGGTCTCGTCCTCGTCGAGGTCGACGTAGGTGTCCGCGATGCCGGCCTGGTCGAGCAGGGCTCGGCTGTGTCGAACGTCGGGCACCAGCGGCAAGCCGCATCCCCTGGACACCGCCGGGTGGTCTGGGGATGCGGCGCGGCCGGAGGTCAGCCGACGAGGCGGTAGCCGGCCCGCTCCACCGCAGCGCGGACGTCCGCGGTCTCCAGCGGGTTGGCGCTGACAACGGTGATGGTGCCGCCGGCCACGTCGGCCTGTACGTCGGTCACGCCCTCGACCTCGGCGACGTGCCGGGTGACGGTCTTGGCGCAGCCGCCGCAGGTCATGCCGGAAACCGCGTACGTGTTCCGGACGCCGGGTTCGGCGTCGACGGCGGTAGGGGTGCTGTCAATGGTGACGGTGCCGCAGCCGCAGCTCGATTCATTGCCGCACATGTGGATCTCCTCGTGATTGCTGGTGTTTCCGCTTCCATGCGCGGTCGCGGACGGCCGCGCGGTGCCGGGCCGATACCCAGCCGGCCGGCACCCCGAAAATACCCCTCCCGGGTATTTCTCTCAAGGGCTCAGCGGGACCGGTAGGCAGGCGGTCGCTATGCGAGGGATCACTTAATGCCGCATACCGGTAGGGGTAAAAGGCTGCCGGAGCGTCGTCGCCCTGGCGCGTTCGCCACCATCCAGGCGGCCCGCCGCGAGCTCTCGTGCCGGCTACGTCTCGGCATTGACGAGGATCGCGGTGACCAGCAGGACGGCCAACATCAGCAACGCTTCGGCCAGGACGGTGCGGCGTAGCTGGTGAGTGCCGTCCGTCGCGCGGTGGTCAAGCCGAGGGACCACACGCCTGCTGTTGTAGAGCCCGACGAGGGCAACAATCGCCACCAGCGTGACCTTGACGAGCAGCACCCGTCCCCAGTTGGTCGTCACGAGATGGCCCGGCTGCTCCAGGATCAGAAGGGTCATCGCGACGCCGGCGATACCCGTGAGCGCTACCGCGGCGGTGGCCGGTATGGAGAAGCGCACCGCCATCTCCGCGGCACCCGTCGGCGCTCCCAGGCGGGCGCGACCGAGCAGCAGGACGGCCAGGAGGAGAACCCCGCCGACCCACACGGCGGCGGCGATGGTGTGAGCGAAATCGGCCGCCACGACGACCACCCGAGGTTCTGCGGTGACGGTGTGCCCGTCGAGCAGGAAGGAACCCAACAGCAGCGCCGTGGTGACACCCAGGAGCACAGGGCGGACAGCTCGCGCGCGCACCCGCGCAACGCCGCCGGTCGGTCCATCAGCGGCAGGCGTCACCAGGTTCCGAGAGTCGGTGGGTATCGCGGCGACGGTCGGCACGGAATGACGCCCGACGGCGTGCCGGCCCCGGATCAGCGCCGCTTCGAGTGAACCGGACACGAGCAGGCCTGCCGCGCCGGTGAACCGCAGGACCAGGCTGGCGGCCACGGGCGTCTGGCTGAGGGCGGCCAACGCCGGGACGCTGGCCGCTGAGGCTAAGGTGCCCTGTTCGCTGAAGACCGCCGCGAGCGCAGCCAGCTCAAGGGCCGCTCCGGCCGCTACCGTCAGCCCGGCCGTCCGCACCCAGACCTCCACTACCCGGATGTCACTGCGAGTACCGACCAATGTGGTCAGCGCGAAGACGAGACCACCGACACCGAGCAGGATCGCCCCGTACGACAGCCACCGCCCGACGCTGCCGACGAACTGCACGAGCCCCTGGCCGACATCGGCGGTATGGCCCACGGCGTGTCCGCCGGAATGGGCGGGCGGCGAAGCCGAGGGCATACCGGGCCCACCATGGCTGGCATGTCCGTGCCGGCTGGGCGTTGCCTGGGGCTTGGCGGTAGCTCCGGGCGCCGGGGGAGGCGAGGCCACCGTGAAGGTGAGGACACCTGTCAGGGGGTGGGCGTCCGGGGCTGCGACGTTCCATCGCAGCTTGAACGTGCCCGTGGTCAGGGGACTGGTCGGGTGGACCAGCCACGTACGGCCCCCGTCGGGGGTGTGGCTGGTCGCTGGTACAGCACTGTCCTGGCTGTCGGAGAGCTTGAGCCCCGCTCCAGTGGGCGTGCCGGCGGCACTGAACGTCAGCCGGATCTCTCGAACGGCGCCATCCACCCGAGCGCCGTCGGCCGGCACGGCCTTCAGCAGCTTGAAATGCGCGGCAGCGGGGGAGGCGAACCCGAGCGCCACGATGAGGGCGGGAAACAGCGCCAGCCACACCCGCAGTGCCCAGCGTGCGGCGCGACGTGCGGACGGCTGATGACAGGCGGGACCCGATGAGGCGGCAGGCAAGGTCAGGCCGCCCGGCGACGCCGCTGGAAAGGCACTGTGGATCCTTCCGCCGAGGAGGCGTGGACTCGACGCCCACACATCGCTCCCACCTGATGCGGCCATCCTAGGGCAACTACTATCCGCTGATAGTAGGGGAGTGTCAGCCTCGACGATCCTGGGAACTCCGGCCAGCGGAGAACGGAGCATGATGGCATCGCCGAAGCCGACGAATTTGAAGCGGGCCACGGCGATCAGCGGATGTGAGATCCATCGCCCGTGGGAAGGCCGGGTGAGCCGGAGATGTTGTCCAGCACATGCCCGAGACGGATGTGGTGATTATCGGGGCCGGACAGGCGGGGCTTTCCAGCGCGTACCACCTGCGCTCCTCCGGTCTTGACTTCGCCGTCCTCGACGCCAACCCGGCACCCGGCGGGGCCTGGCAGCACCGGTGGCCGACGCTGCGTATGGCGACCGTGCACGGGATCTTCGACCTGCCCGGCATGCACTTCACGCCTCCGCCGCCGGACGAACCTGCCGCCGACGCCGTGCCGGCCTATTTCGCCGCCTTTGAGCGACAATTCGACATCGACGTGCGGCGGCCGGTCGCGGTCACGGCCGTGCGGAACGCCCGCGACGGGCGACTCGTCGTCGAATCCGACAACGACACCTGGATCACCCGCGCAGTGATCAACGCTGCTGGAACATGGACCAGGCCCTTCGTGCCGTACTACCCAGGACAGGAAACGTTCCACGGGCGGCAGCTGCACACCGCCCACTACCGGGGGCCGGCGGAATTCGCCGGGAAGCGGGTGGTTGTCGTCGGGGGCGGAACGTCGGCCGTGCAGCTCCTGGTCGAGATCGCCGACGTCGCGGCGACGACGACCTGGGTCACCCGTCGGCCGCCGGTGTTCCGGGACGGGCCGTTCACGCCCGACGACGGCCGCGAGGTCGTCGCCAAGGTGGAGGCACGGGTACGGGCCGGCCTGCCCCCGGGAAGCATCGCCAGCGCGACCGAGCTGTCCTGGACACCGCAGCTGATCGAAGCCCGGAAACGGGGGCTCCTCCTTCGCCGGCCGATGTTCGACCGGATCGTCCCCGACGGCATCCAGTGGCGCGACGGCGCGGTACAGGACGTGGACGTCATCCTCTGGTGCACCGGCTTCCGGCCGGCGCTCGACCACCTGGCCCCGCTGCAGCTGCGGGGGCCCCGCGGCGGCATCGTCGTGGACGGCACCCGGGTGGTCGCCGACCCCCGGATCCACCTGGTCGGCTACGGGCCGTCCGCGAGCACGGTCGGCGCCAACCGCGCCGGGCGGGCAGCCGTCCGCGAGCTGCGCGCGCTCCTGGCGGCGTCCGTCCCGGCCTGAGCGCAGCGATGGTGGATCGGCGATCAGCCGCTACGACTCGACGGCGCCACCAACATCGCCGCCGCGCTATGCCATAACGCCCGAAAGAACCGCCGAGTTCGCAAACTCATCGGCCCGTCTTCAGCATCAAACGGACTTCTGCCGTGACCCTGATGCGACCATGGCTGCCGCTGCTTGACAAAAACATAGAGGAGCCTTCCACATCGGAGCGTCAGCAATGTAGATTGGTCAATCCGCGGGTCAATCGGGGGAGGGCGGGTCTCGGGGTGGTGTCTGTATCCAGGCGTCGGGGCGACTTGGCCCCGGAGCATTTCGTGCCTGTTGCTTGGCAAAAATGGAAACTTCCCGCCTATGTGGCAATGCTCATCTTCGGGATCGCCGTCGGGTCGACGTACTCCGGCCCGTTCGTCGTGCCCGTCAAGGTCATCTTCATCGTGTTCGGCGCTCTCCAGTTCATCGGCATCTTCGGGTTGATGCACGAGTCCGCGCACGGGCATCTGGCCCGCAGCGGAAGGGTCAATCGGCTGCTCGGGGAGTTGATGTCGGTCATCGTCGGGACGTCCTACCCGGGCTACCGCGCCGCGCACCTGACCCATCACGCCAGGTTCCGTACGGAAGCCGATCCCCAGGAGGTCATCTTCCCCAGGCGGTCTACACCGGTCACGATGGCCCTCCTGACGGTCGCGTCCGTCATCGGCGCACCGATCTTCCTGTTGGTACGTGCTCCGCTGATTGCTCTGAAGCACAACAACGTGGTTCGGGCGCTGTGGGGACCGGTCGCCGCGGTGGCGCTCTACGTGACACTCGGCATGGTGCTGCCGAGCGCGCAGTGGCACTTCCTGTTGCTGACGATCGTGGCAGGGTCGACCCTCGGCAGTTTGAACGACATGGTCTACCACCAGGGTTTGGTGGCTGACAACACCCTGCAGGCGTCGACCTCCTTCGACTGCGACCTCTTCGGCCAGATGTTCCTCAGCGGCGCCAATCGGCACGCCGAACACCACGCCTACCCGGGAGTGCCCGGACCCAGGCTGGTCAAGGTGGCCAAGATCCTGCGCGACGACTTTCACGACATTGGCGTTCCCTACGAGCGCAGCTTCACCGTGGCCTTCGTCCGGCGCTTCGTCGCCAACCCCCTGTTCCTACCCGTGGCTCGTCAGGATGAGCCCGTGGCTGGTCAGAATGAGCCGGCCAGGGTCGAGAGGTGACCGGGTTGCCGCCGGCATACCGGATGATCTCCGCTCGGCTGGGCGTCCTGGGAACCGGCGTCGCCATGCCCGGGCCGCCCGTGTCGAACGACGACATGGTGCAGTTCATGGCCCTGGGGGCCGGTAAGCATCGGTCCGAGTTCGTGGGCAAGATCGCGGACCAGCTCGGTGTGTACCAGCGATTTCTGTCCCGCGATCGCGCCGCCACCCGTGAGCTGCCCCGCCCGGGAGACACGAACCCGGAGTTGTGCGAGCGTGCGATTCGTGCCGCGCTCGACCAGGCCGGGCTCACGATCGGTGACGTGGACCTCCTCATCGGGCACACGACGTCGCCACACACGCTGCTGCCGCCGAACGTCTCGTGGGTCGCCGATCTCCTCGGCTACCCCGGGCAGTACATGGAACTGCGGCAGGCGTGCACAGGCTTCGCCAACGCGTTGATGATCGCGAGCTCCATGTTGACATCGATGGCGGCGGACTGCGTGTGCATCGTCGGCAGCGAGACCGGGTCCGTGTTGTTCGACGTCGACGAAGCCGTGTCGGACCGCGGCCAGTTGGTCAACGCGGCGCAGATGGGTGACGGGGCCGGCGCGGTGGTCCTCTCCCGATCCGCGGGCGACGGCGGCGCCTATCTTTCAAACGCCTACTTCGGAACCCTGGGCCTGGGAAAACCCTCCGGCTTCAGCCTCGTCACGGGTGGCTCTTCGAGGCCGGCACACGACACGGAACAGCCGGGATCGAAGGGCTTCATCAACGACTACACGTTGGCACGTGAGGAGGGCCTCGACCTGTTCTTCGCGGGCTTCGAGGCGCTGAAGTCGGTCGGCCTGGGCGAGCCGCAGGTCACCCGATACCTGACCCACCAGGCGAACGGCCGCATGGGCGAAGTGCTCGCTCCCTTGCTGGGCATCCCGGCGAAGAAGTTCCACAACTGCGCCGCCGACTACGGGAACACCGGCTCTGCCTCGACGTGGATCGGGCTGCACAGCGTTCGCGAGCAGCACCTACTGGGCCCCGGACAGGTGCTCGGCGTACTCGGAGCGGAGGCGACCAAGTTCATGTACGGCGGGTTCTCCTACGTGGAGGGCGGCCGCGAAGGCTCCGTCGACGAGGCGTCGTCCGGATCGGCCGGCGCAGAGGGGGGCCCATGCGACTGAGCCTCATGTTCTTCTCCGGCGCGCTTGAGTCCAGCGCCGCGGACCAGTACGGGACCATCCTTGAGCTGGCCGAGTTCGCGGACCGGAACGGGTTCTCCGGCATCTGGCTGCCTGAGCGCCACTTCTCGACCTTCGGCGCCCCGTTCCCGAATCCGGTGCTGCTGCTGGCGGCCGTCGCTGCCCGAACGGAACGCCTGACGCTTCGTTCGGGCAGCTTGGTGGCGGCGCTGCACGATCCGTTGCGGATGGCCGAGGACCTGGCCGTCCTCGACAACCTCTGCCGTGGCCGACTGGAGGTCGGGTTCGCCTCCGGCTGGCTGCCCAGTGACTTCGCCTTCTTCCCCGAGCGCTACGAGCGGCGACATGCCGTGCTCTTCGAGCTGATCGACCAGGTGCAGGCCCTGTGGCGCGGCGGCCTGCACGACGCCCGCTCGGGGACCGGCGAGGACATCCGGGTGCGAGCCCTGCCGCGCCCGGTGCAGCAGGACCTCACGGTGTGGATCGCCGCCGCGCAGAGCATCGAGACGTTCCGCAGCGCCGGACGGCGCGGCGAGGGGGTGCTGACCCACGTCCTCGACGGCAACCTGCAGAAGCTGGAGGAGAACATCGCAGCCTACCGCCAGGAGCTCGCGGCGGCCGGTCGCGACCCTGCCGACGGCCGCATCGCGCTCATGCTGCACACCTTCGTCGGCCGGGACCGGGACGAGGTGATCGATGTCGTCAGGGACCCGTACTGCGAATATCTCAAGACCATCGCGCCACTGGCCCGGGGCCTGGCCACCGCCCGGAACCGCGGCGTCGATCTCGACCGGCTGAATGCCCGCTACGTCGATGAGTTCGTGCGGGCGCACTTCCAGCGCGCCCTCGACGGCCGGTCGCTCATCGGCACGGTCGAGGACGCACGTACGACGATCGAGACCGCGCGCAAGCTGGGCGTCGACGAGGTCGCCTGCCTCGTGGACTTCGGGCTGCGAGGCGAGCAGATCCGTCGGCAGTTGCCTTACCTCGCCGAGCTGAACGAGTCCGTCGCCCAAGAGCCGAGACGAGGGAGCATGTGATGACGATGGGCTCACCACAGGTCCGGGTCGACGATGTCGAGGACGATCCGACGCGGATCCTCAGCCTGCAGTGGGAGAAGACGTCTGCGTTCGAGCCCCGGCCGGGCGCGGCGACGGATGCGGAGTGGATCCTCCTGTCGTGGGGGCCGAGCCAATGCGCCGACGCCCTGGCCGCGGCGCTGCGGGAGACGGACCCGGGGGTCGGCGTCAGGCGTGTGGACGTCGCGACGGAGCCCCTGGCGGCCCCCGACGACCTCGACGGCGCCGGAGTCGACCAGCGTCACGTGTTCTTCGTGGACGAGACCGTGCCGTTGACCGGACCCGACCTGACCGACGACGCGAGCTGGGCGTGGGCCCATGCGGTCGTGCACGCATGCCAGCAGGTGGCGTCTCGGCCGAGGGCGAGGCTGTGGATCGTGACGCGTACCGGGCTTCACGGCCCGGGGACCCGCGACGTCGTCCGACCCGAGCACGACTTCGCCTGGGCACTGGGCCGCTGCCACGCCGCAGAGAGCTCCGACAGCTGGGGTGGCCTCGTCGACGTGGATGTCGACGACCCGGCCGCAGCCGGCCGGATGCTGGCGAGCTACCTGCTCTCCGGCTCCGCGGAGGACGAGATCCTGCTGCAGGACGACGGCCCGCTCGTGGCGCGCCTGCGCGCCTCGATGCTGCCGCCCACCGCGAGCAACCAGGGCCTGTCGACGGAGCGCCTGCATGTCGTCAGCGGCGGAGCAGCGGGACTGAGCTTCGAGATCGAGCGCTGGCTCGCCCGCCGCGGGGCGAAGCGCCTGCTGATCCTCGGCCGCAGTCCGCTCGACGACGACCGTGAGCGCAACCTCCGGCTGCTCAAGAGCCTGGGCTGCAGCGTGGAGTACGAGGTCTTGGACGTCGGGGACCCGGCAGCGGTGCGCGCGCTCACGGCCCGCCTGCGGCAGCGCGGCGACGCCATCGGAGGCGTGTTCCATCTCGCTTCCAACTGGCGACTCGACGGGCGGTCGTGCGTGTCCTCGCTGGCGGCCGCCACCGATGAGCAGACCCGAGTGCTGCTCGCGGCGAAGGCCGGCGGTGCGCTGCATCTCGGTGAGCTCGCCGAGGACCTGGGTGCCGAAGCGATGGTTCTCTTCTCGTCCGCGGCCGCCACGCTCGGGTCCCCGGGACAGGCCAACTACGCGGCGGCGAACGCCGTGCTCGACGGCGTGGCGCGCCGCCTGCACAGGGGCCGGGTCCGCGCCGTCAGCATCGCGTGGGGGCCCGTCGGGGAGGTGGGCTTCGGTGCCACGCCGGAGGGATCGCAGCTCCACGATGTGTGGCAGCGGCTGGGCCTGCGGCGGCTGACCGTCGACCAGGTTCTCTCGACCGTCGACATGGCGTTGTCACAGGACGAGCCGAACCTCACGGTGGTCTCCTGGGACGAGTCGGCGGCGGACCTGTTGCCGTGGGCCAGCGCGCGGCCCGCGCTGGAGTCGCTCGCCGCTGCGCAGCCGCTTGGGCAGTCCCTGGGGCGGCTCGGCGAGCTGGAGGGCGAAGAGCGCATCGAATACATCGTCGACGTGATCCGCCAGAACCTCGCGCAGATCCTGTCGTGCCCGCCGGATGAGGTGGATCCGGAAAGGTCGTTTGCGATGATGGGAATCGATTCCCTCATCGCTCTCGAAGTGCTCTTCATCGTCGAACGTGAGTTCGCCGTCCGGCTCGGGCTGGACCAGGTCCTGCTCGGCATGGACTCCACCCTCGTGGCGATGGCCGGGCAACTCGACCAGCGCATCCGCGAGGCCGCGCCGCAGACGTCCGAGAGTGGCCGATGAAGGACGTCTACGTCAGCGGGCTCGGGGTGCTGACCCCGATAGGCACGAGCCTGGGAGAGTTCTGGGACGGCCTCGTCGAGCCATCCCTCAAGTTCGCGCCGCCGTCGGGCTGCCCCCAGGTGGGGGTGCCGGTGGCGGAGATCCGCTCCTCGGAGTTCATCACCGGATCAGCCGTCTCGCATCCGTCGTTGTGCGATCGGTCGGCACTGGTGGCCGTGGCGGCCGCGCGGAGCGCGCTGGACGATGCCGGTCTGACCGCGGACTCCTGCGACCCCGACCGGGTCGCGGTGATCGTCGGAAGTGGCGCCGCGGGCGTCGCGACGATAGACGAGCAGTACGACCGGCTGTACCGGCAGCGCCGCCTGCGGGTCAGCCCGCTCACGGTGCCGAAGATGATGAGCAGCTCCGCGGCGAGCTGGATCGCCATGGCGTTCGGCTTCCGCGGGCCTGCCTTCGCCGTCGCCAGCGCCTGCGCGTCGGCGACGCACTCGATCGGGATCGCCGCACAGCTCATCGAGTCGGGCGTCGTCGACGCCGCTGTCTGTGGCGGCACCGAGTCGTGTCTCGCCGAGGGACCCCTGCGCGCCTGGGAGGCCCTCGGTGTGTTGTCGACGGACACCTGTCGACCCTTCGCTGCGGGCCGCAGCGGGCTGGTCCTCGCCGAGGGCGCGGGCATCCTGGTGCTCGAGTCGACCGAGCACGCACGCGCAAGGGGGTTCGTACCGCGGGCCCGGGTGCTGGGCGTCGGCTCGAGCGCGGACGCCGGCCATCTCACCCGACCCAGTGCTCAAGGAATGGCCTCGGCCATGACGAAGGCTCTTCGGTCAGCCGGCGTCTCGCCGGCCGAGATCGACTACATCAACGCCCACGGCACGGGCACGCTCACCAATGATCCGACCGAGACAGCGGCGCTCAAGACCGTTTTCGGGGTTGGTTCGGTGCCCGTCATGTCCTCGACGAAGGGCACCACCGGTCACGGCCTCGGTGCCTCCGGAGGGATCGAGGCGGTGGCCGCCCTCCTGGCCCTCGAGCACGGCGTGGTACCTCCCACCGCCAACTTCGACGAGCCGGATCCGGAATGCGATCTCGACTGTGTGCCGAACGTCGCGCGGGAACACCCGGCCCGTACGGTGATGTCGAACTCGTTCGCATTCGGGGGCCTCAACGCGTCAGTGGTTTTCGGACGGTTGTGACCCATGACGTGTCGCGATTCCGCTGCCGGGCGTAAGGCGTTGCCTCACCTACGTCCGGGGCGTAGGAAAGATTCGTTGTAACCGCACCGTACGCCCGCGCACGAGCGGCGTGGAGAGTAGGGGGGCACCATGACCATTTCGGCTACCGCGGTAGCAGGAGTGCTGGCGTATTTCGCCGCGGGAGTCCTCACGTGGACTCTCCTCGAGTGGCTCCTGCACGGGCAGGTCTTCCACTCCCGCCAGCTCCGCAACCCGTTTGCGAAGGAGCACGCGCTCCACCACGCGGACCCGTTGCGTATGGTCGGCTGGCCCCGCAAGCTCCTCGCACTCGCCTTTGTGGTCGTCACCCTCGTCGCGCTCCTCCGGCTGGCCCTCGGACGCTACGACGCCGCAGCCTTCCCGTGCGGGCTCGCGGTCGCGTACATCGCCTACGAGTCACTCCACCGCATCATTCACCTGAGGCCACCGCGCACGGCCTACGGACGGTGGATCCGACTGAGCCACGTCCAGCATCACTTCCACACCCCGCGACGGAATTTCGGCGTCACCACGACCGTGTGGGACCACGTCTTCGGCACCTACGTGCCGTTCAACACGCCCCTCGCAGTGCCCGAGCGGCTCGCAATGCCCTGGTTGCTCGACCCGGAGACCGGGCAGCTCGCCGACGCCTACGCACAGGACTACGTTCTCGTGCGCCGGATACGCGACGTTCGTGACACCACGCCGGCCTCCCCACGGTGACCGCGGGCCCCGGGCGTTGAGCTTCACCCTTGTCACCCGCGTTGCGGGCGTGGCGTACATCGGCTACCTGCTGGTGTCGAACGGGCCCCTGGTCTTCCGGCTGGTCCTCGCCGCCGTAGCCACGGTGGTCGTCGTCACGTGTCACCGGTGGCGGGCCTTCACGCTCTTCGCGGCCCCGTTCCTCATCCAGCTCCTCGTTTACGACAGACAACGCCTGCTCTCACCCGCGGTGAGCGGGATGAGGATCGACGTCACCGGCCCCCGCGACTGGGAGTTGGCCTGGTTCGGCGTGCGGACGGCGCACGGTCTGGTGACACCGGCCGAGTGGTTCCAGAGTCACACGACACCGGTTCTCGATGTCGTCTGTGGCCTGGCCTACCTCGGATTCATGATGGGCTTCCTCGTGCTGGCGGGCTGGTGGCGCTTCGTGGAGCGACGCGGGGAGGCACAGGTCATCATGTGGGCGCTGCTCGCGCTGCACCTCATCGGCTACACCATCCACTTCGTTCATCCGACGGCGCCGCCCTGGTACGTCGCGCATTACGGCACCGGCCCGGCCGTAGTCACCGCGCCACCGGAGGCCGCCGGCGGTCTCCGGTTCGACCAGATCGTCGGCGTCTCGTGGTTCTCCTCGCAGTACGCGGACAGCTCGAGCATCTTCGGCGCGTTGCCGTCCCTCCACGTGGGGCAGACCTTTCTCGCCGCCCTGTTCGCGTGGCGGTACCGCTCCCTCCGCGTCGTCGTCACGGCGTTCCTGGGCCTCGTCCTCCTGGCCTCGGTCTACCTCAACCACCACTACATCGTCGACGGGATCGCCGGCATGGCCATCGCCGGCCTTGTCTTCGCCGCCGCGGTCTACGTCCTGCGGTTCACCGCGGTGGGCGCGGCTCCCGGTCCGGAGGCACCGGCCGCCGCCACGGCCACCGGCACGGAGCCCGAGCCCGAGCCCGAGCCCATGGACGGTGTCGGCTCGCTGAGCCAGGGCGAAGCTGAGCGTTGAGCGGCGCCGTCGCCGGCGTCGAGTGCGCCGCTCGAGCCCGTCAGGCCGGCTCGGCGGGGCGCAGGTCGCCCACCCGCCGGTAGCGCGGTGTCCACCAGGTGAGGTTGCCGAGCAGCGCCATCGTCGCCGGAACGAGCAGACCGCGGACGACGGTCGCGTCGACGGCGATCGCGACCGCCATTCCGACGCCGAACATCTTGATCGTCGGGTCGTCGTTGGGCACGAACGCGATGAAGACCCCCACCATGATCGTCGCCGCGGCGGTGATCACGCCGCCGGTGGCCGTCAGGCCCTCGCGTACCGATCGCAGGTTGTCCCCGGTCAGATTCCAGCGCCGTTGGACGACGGTCAGCAGGAACACCTCATAGTCCATCGACAGGCCGAACAGCAGGGCGAAGAGCATGAGCGGCACGTAGCTCGGAATGGGCACCGGACCGGAGAGCCCGAGCCACGTCACGCCCCATCCCCAGGTGAACACCGCCGTCAGGGCGCCGTAGGCAGCCCCGATGGAGATGAAATCCATCGCGGCCGCTTTCAGGGCGACCAGCGGCGCCCGGAAGGCCAGCAGCAACACTGCCACCGACAGCAGCAGCACGACTCCGATGACGAGCGGCAGCTTGGAGGTGACCCGCTCGGCGAGGTCCGCACGTGCGGCGGTGGTGCCGCCGACATGCACGGCCATGCCTGGCACGGACAAGCCACGCAAGCGGTGGACGAGGTCAGCCGTCGCCGGGTCACTGCCCGAAGTCGAGGGGATTGCCTGGACCGTGACGACTCGTCCGTCCCCGAACGGCGCCACCGGTCCGACGGAGGCCACCCCCGGCTGGGCCCGCACCGTCGCCACGAACTGGGCAACGCGGGGATCCCGGACATCGGTGACCGGCGTCGGCAGTTGGCCGAGCACGATGAGCGGCGACCCCTTGCCCGGGCCGAACGCCGCTGAGACGACGTCGTTCGCTTGGCGGACGGCGGTGGACGCCGGCGACGACCCGGCGTCCAGTTGGCCGAGCCGCAGGTCGGTCGCCGGTGCGGCGAGCAACACCAGCAGCACGAGCGCGGAGCCACCGACGAGCCAGGGCCGGCGAGTCACCCGGTCGGCCTGGCGCGCCCAAAAGGCGCCGGCGCCGGTGGACCCGGGTCGGCGACGGAGCGCCCGACTCAGCCCGTTGTACAGCATCCCTCCGCGGGCAAGTCGACGTCCGGCGAGCGACGTCAGCGCGGGGAGCAGGGTGAGCGCGGCGAGAACGGCGAACAGGACCGCGGTCCCGGACGTCCAGGCAAGCGTCTGCAGGAGCGGCACCCCGGTGAGGCCGAGCCCCGCGAGCGCTACCGCGACCGTCACACCGGCGAAGGCCACCGCCGTGCCTGAGTCGCCGACCGCGCGTCCGATGGCCTCCGGAACCGGAAGGCCCGACTGCGCCAGCTCCCGGAACCGGCTGAGCAGGAACAGTGAGTAGTCGATGCCGACGCCGAGGCCGACCATGGTCGCCACGGTCGTCGCCACGGTCGGGATCGAGGTCGCGTTCCCGGCGAGCCCTACGGTCTCCAACGTCGCGATCAGCGAGAGCGCCGATGTCAGCAGCGGTAGCGTTGCACCGAGGAGGCCGCCGAGCGCGAGGAAGAGTACGACGGCGGCCAGGATCAGACCGATGTACTCGTTGCCGTGGCCACCCGAGCCATCGATGACTTGGGCGAGTGCTCCACCGGGGAGCACCCGCAGGTCGGCCTCGACGGCGGGCCGGGCGGCATCCGTGACGGCGTGTGCCATGTCCGCGGTGAGATTCGCCCGGCGGACATCCAGGCCCACCGTGAACCAGCCGGTGCGTCCGTCCGCCGCCAGCGACCCGTCACTCATCGAGGGGGGCTTCACCGTGGTCACGTGCGCAACCCGTTGCAGGGACGCCGCCGTCGCCGCCAGCACGCCGGAGCGGGCGGCGTCGTCCAGCCGCCCGGTCGGGGCCACGAGGATCACGGTCCCGGAGGTGGGTGGCGTCGCCGGCGTCATGGTCAGGTCCCGCACGAGCTGGGAGTCCGTACCCGGCAGACTCACGTCGTTGTCCGTCGGCGTGCCGATCACTCTCGCGCCGGTCACCAGCGCCAGCACCAGCAGCAACCACGCCCCGATCACGACGAACCGGTGCCGGACGCACGCCCGGCCCACCGCTGCGACGGCCCGGGCAGCCCGGCCGTCGTGCACCGCTGCACTCATTGGTCCTGCTTCCTATTCGTTGCTCATAGTCGAGCGGTTTGGATAATTCGCTCTCCGCTCGGCGGTGGCTGGGCTGGAGTCCTGGACCGGCAGTCTGGTCCGGTGGCGATCGGTCCGGTCCTGCAGGATCTGCTTCACCTTGTGGTATGGGGTGTGCAGGGCGATGTCGGGGTCGCCGGCTCGGTGCAGGATGTTGATCGCAGCGTTCAGGCGGTGACTCCTTTGGTCCACGCGGCGAGACGTCGGATGAGGTTCTTCGGAAGCTTCTTGCGGCCGGCGAAGCGTTTGGTGAGATCTTCGGCGACCACGGTGGCGGCCTTGTCCACGACCTCGTGCACGGCGGTGAAGATTTCCGTGCGCACCCGCGCCCGATGCCGGGCGGCCTGCCGCTCCCGCTTCACGGTGCCGAGGTTGTTGACCGTGATCCGGTGCGCTTTCGCGTGGTCACCCCGCGCGGCGGCGCTGTTCGCAATCGAGCGGAGCTTCGCCCGCCGCCGGTTACGTTCCTTCAACCGATCCGACTCACTCGTCAGCAGCACGCCGAGCCGTGCACCGTGGGGCTGGCCGTCGGAGTCGGTCAGGGCTTCGGTGTAACCCTTGTCGACACCGACCGTCGTCTCGCCGCACGGCCGCTGCGACGACCGCATACCCGAGGCGTCGATCTGGTAGTGCACCTCGACCCGGCCGCCGCGCAGGATCAGCCGCAACGTCCCCGCCGGCGCGACGGTCGTGGGCAGCGGGATCCTGACCATCTTGCGGCGTTGCAGACCCGGGACCGCCAGCCACAACCGGCCACACCCATCGACGGCAGTGTTGTACTGGTCGGCGCGCACCACGATCTGATCATGCGTGCGGTTGCGGCCGCGCCTCCAATGCTTGCGCATCTGTCGAGCCAGGAACGGGTCACTGGCCCACTGATCGGTCTTCAGCGCGGTGAACATCCGCTTACGCTCGGCCGGATCGTTGGTGTGTCGGTTGATCGCCCGCCGCACCGGCATCTTGGCCGCCGCGAGGTTCGCGGCGATGTCGGCCATGGCGTCGCGGACGGTTTCCTTCCACGCGTTCGCCAGCACACCAAACAACGCGTGTGTGCCGTCGGTCAGCCACCGGTCCCGCACCTGCCGATCCCGCAGGCCGGCCCCGACACCGTTGATCGACCCGTAACGCTGCCACACCTCGCTGCGCACCCGACCCAACCGGCGGGCCTGCTCCACCAGAGCGGCGTACTTGCCCGAATTCAGCCGCGCCGAGTAGGCGATCCGGGTGACCTTCACCGGCCACCCTCCATGGTCAAGTCCGCCCCCTTCAACTCCTTCTCGTAGCGGCGCAAACCGTCCAGCCGGCCCGAGAAGGCATGCACGATGGCCAGGAGGTCCTCGACCAACTCCCGCTGCGGGGACAGGGACTCCTGGTTGGCGACGACGATCTCGCAGCCGCCACGCGCCACGAGATGCTCCAGCAACTCGAACCCGAACCGGGCCAACCGGTCCTTGTGCGCCACCACCAGCGTGGCAACCTCACCCCGGTCGACGGCGTCCATCAACGCCAAAAACTTGTCGCGGCGAAGGTTCATCCCGCCGCCGACCTCACTGACTCACTCGTCCACGGCCAGACCGCGAGCGAGGCAGAACTGTTCCATCGCGGTCGCCTGCGAGGCCAAGTCGGCCTTCTGACCCGGCGACGAAACCCGGCAGTACACCACAACCCTCCGCCGGCCGGCGTCGAAGCCCGGTTGCAGCACCCTGCGCACATCGGAATCGTCGAAATACCGCTGCCCCGACGGCAGACGACGGGCCCTGATCCGGCCCTCCGCCTCCCACCGGCGCACCGTGCTCACCGAACGGCCCACCCGCTTGGCAAACTCGCCGATCCGATAAACACCGCCCACGACGGTCAACTATGGACAGCTCTAAACAGGAATGCAACCACTAGTAGCTGCTCGCCTATAGGATCGCTTCTCGCATGACCCAGCCACGCTCACCGCAGGGGCGGACGATGCTTGGTGAGCATACCGCCGCTGCGGACGAGTCGGCGGGGCGCGACCCGGGCCAACCGCACCAGTCCTTTGTAGATCGGACTCGGCACCGAGATCACCGCACCCTTGTCGACGTCGGCGAGGCAGTCGCGGACGACGCGCTGCGGGTCGAGCCACATGGGACCGGGAAGCTTGTCGAGGCTGATCTGGGCTCGCTGGTGGAACTCCGTTCGTACGAATCCCGGGCACAGGACCGTCACGGTGACCCCGGCAGGGGCCATCTCGGAGGCAAGGCCCTCGCTGAACGCGATGACCCACGACTTGGCCGCCGAGTACGTCCCTCCCGCGACCCAGCCCGCGGCGCTGGCCACGTTGACTATCGTGCCGCGGCCCCGGTCCCGCATGGAACGCCCGGCGGCATGACTGACGACGAGCACCGCGCGACACAGGACGTCGAGGAGAGCCTCTTCGGCGGCCCGCTCGTTGTCGAGGAACCACTTCTGGAGTCCGAATCCGGCGTTGTTGACGAGGATGTCGATGGTGCGCGCGCGTTCGGCGACGCGCTCGACGTCGGCGCGTACGGACAGGTCGGCGAGGAGGGCCTCGGTCTCCACGCCGTACGTCTCGGCGAACTCGGCGCAGATCCGTTCGAGACGATCGGCCTCGGGGGCGACGAGGACGAGGTGGTGGCCGCGCGCGCCGAGCTGACGTGCGAACTCCAGCCCGATCCCTGACGTGGCACCGGTGACCAGCGCAGTTGTCATGCCGCAGACGGTACCGCGAGACACCCGCGGGTGTGGGGTCAGCGGGACAGGCGGGCCCGCGCGACAGAAGTGCCGCTCTGTCGCAGGAGGCGTCGGGGAGCCAGGCGCGCGGCGATGACGATTCCCTTGTAGAGCGGGCTCGGGACAGAGATCACCTTGCGCCTGCCGGCGTCCCGCAGGCAGGTGCGAACGACGCGCCGGACGTCGAGCCAGGCTCGACCCGGGATGGCCCCGGTCCCGATCCCGGCGCGCTGGTGGAACTCGGTACGGACGAAGCCGGGGCACAGGGCGGTGACGGTGACTCCGGAAGGGGCGAGCTCGCCCGCGAGGCTCTCGCTGAAAACGGTGACCCACGACTTGGCGGCCGAGTACGTACCGGTGGCAAGCCAGCCGGCGACGCTGGACACGTTGATGATCTGCCCTCTGCCGCGCTCCTTCATTGCCTGGCCGGCGGCATGACAGATGACGAGGACGGCCCGGCACAGGACGTCGAACATCTCCTCCTCGACGTCGAGGTCGTTGTCCAAGAAGCGCTGTCGCATACCGAATCCGGCATTGTTCACCACCGTGTCGACGGTCCGAGCCCGCTCGGCGACTCGGTCGACATCGGCCCGGTCGGCAAGGTCGGCGACGAGAATCTCGGTCGTGACGCCGTGGGTGGCCTCGAGCTCGGCAGCCACCCCCCGAAGTCGGGTTTCGGTCCGGGCGACGAGGACGACCGTGTCCCCGCGGGCTGCCAGCTGGCGCGCGAACTCCAGGCCGATACCGGACGTGGCACCCGTGACGAGGGCGGTAGGCATCCGCCAACTGTAGCGGGACTTCCGGTCCGGGCGCCGCCGGCAGTGCGGGTGCGTCCGGCCTCCCTCGTATGGTGGTGGGGTGGCTGAGCGATCCCTGACCTTGATGGCAGTGCATGCGCACCCCGACGACGAGGCGACGAGCACCGGCGGCATCCTCGCCCGGTACGCGGCGGAGGGAATCACGACCGTGCTCGTGACCTGCACGGACGGGCAGTGCGGCGACGGGCCTGATGGGGCCAAGCCGGGCGACCCCGGGCACGACCCGCAGGCGGTGGTGGCGATGCGCCAGGCCGAGTTGACGGCCAGTTGCGAGGCGTTGAAGGTCACGCACCTGGAAACACTCGGCTATGCCGACTCGGGCATGATGGGTTGGGCGACCAACGACGCGCCCGGCGCGTTCTGGAACACGCCGGTGGGGGAGGCGGCCGACCGGCTGGCCGAGTTGATCCGCCGCTACCGGCCCGACGTCGTCGTCACCTATGACGAGAACGGCTTCTACGGCCACCCGGACCACATCCAGGCCCATCGCATCACCATGGCCGCCCTTGAGCGGACGGACATCACCCCCAAGGTGTACTGGACCACCGTGCCGCGCAGCGCGTTCCAGGATTTCGGCCGAGTCATGAAGGAGATCGGCGTCGAGTTTCCCGAGCCGGACGGGCCGTCGGAGGGAATGCCGGAGCTCGGCCTGCCGGACGACGAGATCACCACCTGGGTGGACACGAGCGCCTACGGCGGGCAGAAGTTCGAATCCTTGGCCGCACACGCCAGCCAGGCCGAGAACATCTTCTTCCTGCAACTCGGCCAGGAGCGGTTCACCGACCTCATGGGCGTGGAGACCTTCGTCCGGGTCCGCGACACCACCGGTGCGCCGACACCCGAGGACGACCTGTTCGCCGGGCTGCGCTGACCGGGCCGCTGCCCTGAGGGTCGGGGCGTCGAAAGGTTTGCGGTCGAGGTCGAAGCAAAACTTGATTCATTCCAAAAGAGTGAACTAGGGTCGTCACATGACGTCCGACTTCGAGGCGCGGCTGCGGGCGGCCTCGTTGCGCGTGACCCGACCCCGGTTGGCGGTGCTCGCAGCGCTGCGCGACCATCCGCACGTCAACACCGACACGGTGATCGCCCTGGTACGGGCCGATCAGCCCACGGTCTCCCACCAGGCGGTGTACGACGTGCTGCGGGCGCTCACCCAGGCCGGCCTGGTGCGGCGCATCGAGCCGGCCCGGGCGACCGCCCGTTACGAGTTGCGGGTGGGGGACAACCACCACCATGTCGTGTGCCGCTCCTGCGGCGCGATCGCCGACGTCGGCTGCGCCGTCGGTCATGCTCCCTGTCTCACCGCCTCCGACGACCGCGGGTTCGTGGTCGACGAGGCGGAGGTCGTCTATTGGGGCACCTGCCCCGACTGCGCGACCGAACGCACCTCCCAGCGATCCGCCAGTTCGGAAGGAAGCAGATGAGCGACACCCAGGACAACGCCCCCACCAGCGCGCAGGGCGTGGACAACAAGGCGGCGGCCGGCTGCCCGGTCGCGCACGACTCCGTGACCGCCCAGGGCAGCGAGAGCGAGAACCCGGCGATCGACTCGCCGACCCCGAAGACCGGCGGTCGTCCGCGCACCAACCGGGACTGGTGGCCCAACCAGCTCGACCTCTCGGTGCTGCACGCCCATTCCGCCAAGGGCAACCCGCTGGGGGAGAGCTTCAGCTACGCCGAGGAGTTCGCCAAGCTCGACGTCGAGGCCCTCAAGCAGGACATCGTCAAGGTCCTCACCACCTCGCAGGACTGGTGGCCGGCCGACTTCGGCCACTACGGCGGCCTGATGATCCGGATGAGCTGGCATGCCGCGGGCACCTACCGCATCAACGACGGTCGCGGCGGCGCCGGCGACGGTGGCCAGCGGTTCGCCCCGCTGAACAGTTGGCCGGACAACGCCAACCTCGACAAGGCCCGCCGGCTGCTGTGGCCGGTCAAGCAGAAGTACGGCCAGAAGATCTCGTGGGCCGACCTGCTCGTGCTCGCCGGCAACGTCGCCCTGGAGTCGATGGGCTTCAAGACCTTCGGCTTCGGCTTCGGCCGGGAGGACGTCTGGGAGCCCGAGGAGATCTTCTGGGGCCCGGAGGACACCTGGCTCGGCGACGAGCGCTACGTCTCCGAGAAGGAGATGGCTACCGGCGTCGGGGCGACCGAGATGGGTCTCATCTACGTCAACCCGGAGGGTCCCCGCGGCAGCGCGGACCCGGCCGCCGCGGCGCACTTCATCCGCGAGACCTTCGCCCGGATGGCGATGAACGACGAGGAGACCGTCGCCCTCATCGCCGGCGGCCACACCTTCGGCAAGACCCATGGCGCCGGCGTCGCCGACGACCACGTGGGCCCCGAGCCCGAGGGCGCCCCGCTGGAGGCACAGGGCCTCGGCTGGCTGAGCACCCACGGCAGCGGCAGGGGTGGGGACACGATCACCAGCGGTCTCGAGGTGACGTGGACCGACCGGCCCACCCAGTGGAGCAACCGCTTCTTCGAGATCCTCTTCGGCTACGAGTGGGAGCTCACCACGAGCCCCGGCGGCGCGAAGCAGTGGGTCGCCAAGGATGCCGAGGCGATCATCCCGGACGCCCACGACCCGGCGAAGAAGCACAAGCCGACGATGCTCACGACCGACCTGTCGCTGCGCGTCGACCCGACGTATGAGAAGATCTCGCGCCGCTTCCTGGAGAACCCCGACGAGTTCGCGTTGGCGTTCGCCAAGGCCTGGTACAAGCTGCTGCACCGCGACATGGGTCCGGTCAGCCGCTTCCTCGGACCGTGGGTCCCGCAGCCCCAGCTGTGGCAGGACCCGGTGCCGGCCGCCGACCACGAGCTCGTGGGCGACGCCGACGTCGCCGCCCTCAAGGCGAAGGTCCTGGAGTCCGGTCTCACGACCGCCCAGCTGGTCTCCACCGCCTGGGCCTCAGCCGCCAGCTTCCGGTCCACCGACAAGCGTGGCGGCGCCAACGGCGCGCGGATCCGCCTCGAGCCGCAGCGCAGCTGGGAGGTCAACCGGCCCGAGCAGCTCGCGACGGTCCTGGCGACCCTCGAGGGCATCCAGCGGGAGTTCAACGAGGCCGGCGGCGCGAAGATCTCGCTCGCGGACCTGATCGTGCTGGCCGGCTCGGCCGCCGTCGAGAAGGCGGCGCGCGACGCCGGCGTCGAGGTGACCGTGCCGTTCCGCCCGGGCCGCACCGACGCTACTCAGGAGCAGACCGACGTCGAGTCGTTCCGGGTCCTCGAGCCGCGCGCTGACGGGTTCCGCAACTACCTGCGCCCCGGCGAGAAGACCCAGCCGGAGGTGCTGCTCGTCGACCGTGCCTACATGCTCAACCTGACCGCGCCCGAGATGACCGTCCTCATCGGCGGCCTGCGCTCCCTCGGGGCCAACGTCGGCGGCACGCGGCACGGCGTCCTCACCGACCGGCCCGGCGTGCTCACCAACGACTTCTTCGCCAACCTGCTCTCCCCGGGCACCCGGTGGAAGGCGTCGGGGTCCGACGAGCACGTGTACGAGATCCGCGACCTCACCGACGAGGTGAAGTGGACCGCCACCGCGGTCGACCTCATCTTCGGCTCCAACTCCCAACTGCGGGCCCTCGCGGAGGTCTACGCCAGCGAGGACGCGCGCGACAAGTTCGTGGCCGACTTCGTGGCAGCCTGGACCAAGGTCATGGAACTCGACCGGTTCGACCTCGCCTGATCCTGCTCCACCGACGAGCCCCGGTCGATTCATCAGCGATCGACCGGGGCTCGTCCGCTGTTGGATCCGGTCATCCGCGTTAACCTCTCTGTCCTCCCGGAGCGTTCATGTGGTGGGAGGTACGCACACACATGCAACGACCCCGGGAACTGATGCCGCCGGAGGGCTTTGCCGAGTTCGTCGCGGCGCGCTCCGAGGCGCTGCTGCGTTCGGCCTGGCTGCTCACCGGTGACGCCGAGCGGGCCGAGGACCTGTTACAGACCGTCCTCGCAGACGTCTGGCGGCGTTGGGCCACGATCGCCACTGTCGGGCATCCCGAGGCGTACGTTCGCAAGGCCCTGTTCACCACGTACGTCTCCTGGTGGCGACGGCGCTGGCGCAACGAGATTCCGGGCCAGCCACCGGACAGGTCCGAATCTGGTGACCTTGCCATGGAGTCCGCCAACCGCGACGCCGTACGTCGCGCTTTGGTCCGGCTCAGCCGGCAGCAGCGGGCGATCGTGGTGCTCCGCTACGTCGAGGACCTCACGGTCCAGCGAACGGCGGAAGTGCTCGGCTGCTCGCCCAACACGGTCAAGGTGCAGACCTCCCGTGCCCTGCGGATTCTGCGTACCGATCCGAACCTGGAGCTGCCTGCCGCCCGGAGGTCACGAAGTGACGCATGAGGACGAGGACATCAAGATCCTTTTGACCGAGGCTGTTCCCCGGCTGACACCGCCGGCGGATCGGGTCGGCGCGGTGGCGCGGCGGGTCCGCCGGCACCGGCAGCGCCTGGTCGGCAGCAGCGCACTCGCGGTGGCCATGGTCGTGGCGTTAGGTGCCGGAGGAATGCACCTGTTCACCGGCGGCAACCACGCCCCGCCGCCCCGGACGGCGGGTGATTCCGGCGGCGAGACGCGCTGGACCTCGTGCGCCGAGGCGGCACCGGAGATGGCCAGACCCGGCTTCATGGTCGCGGCGAGCGAAGCGGCCGCCCTGCCCCGCCTGAACGGTGACTTCACCCCGGCGGCGGTCGTCATCTGCGGACAGGAGACGCAGCGACGCGCCGACGGCGGCGAGGACCTGGTGGCGACGGAACGTCGCAGCGATGACGTTGCCGCCCTCGTCACCGCGCTCCGCCTGCCGTACGAGCGGAGCAGCACAGCGGGACACTGCACCATGGAGGCGTCCACGGCGCCGTGGTTGGCGGTCGTCGACGCCGAGGGCCGGTGGACGCGGCCCGGGATTCCCCTGGACGCGTGCCAGAAGCTGCGACCCGAGGTACGTGCGGCCCTCGCCGCGCTGCGGCTGAGCACCGTGGCGACCCGCCCGGTCGCCGAGATCGAGTCCGGCGAGGCCGCCGCGGCCGGTTGCGCCCAGCGCTGGAAGGACATGATGGCGGTGGAGACGTCGATGAAGCCGGGCCCCCGCACAGGAGCCCTGCCGGAGCCGTTTTCCGCGCGGCAGCAGGTCCGCCTCTGCGTTTACGAGGTGCCGAAGGGTACGCAGGGAGACGGCGAGTTCGCGCACGGAACGGTGCTGCCGGCGGACCGGCGGACGGCGATCGAAGGCGCCCTCAAGGCGGCCGGACCGGCGGCGCCGTGCGGCGGACACGCCAGCCGCTTCGCGCTGCTGTGGTCGGTGGCCGGGGGCGACCCGCAGACGTACGTCGAACTCGACGGCTGCCACCGGATCATGGTCGTGGCCCATCCCGGCGGCACGGTCATCGCGCAGGGCGACGCCGCACTGGCCGAACTGATCGACAAGCCGTGACCTCCCCGGCGGGGACGCTCCGACGGCTCCGCCGGAGCCTGCGGCGGCCTCGCGCGGCAGTGTCTTGGGGGACTGCCCCGGTCCGGTCGGCTCCTTACCGTGACCGGGTTCAGGCTGAGGCCGAAGGTCCGGCGCTGCGGAAGGTGCGACGGTAGGCGTCCGGAGGTACACCGACGGTGCGGTGGAAGTGTCGGCGCAGCGTCGTGGCGGTTCCCATGCCGGCCGCCTCGGCGATGGCGTCGATGCTGTCGTCGGTGTTCTCCAGCAGCTCCTGGGCCCGGCGGATCCGCTGCGTCGACAGCCACTGCAGCGGGGTGGTGCCGGTTGCCGACCTGAAGTGGCGGGCCAGGTTGCGCGAGCTCATGTTCGCCTGGCGTGCCAGGTCCTCCACGGTCAGTGGACGGTTCAGCCGTTCCATCGCCCAGGGGAGCAGGTCGGCCAGGGGATGGTCGTCGCGGGCGGGCACCGGGGTGGTGACGAACTGGGCCTGGCCGCCGGCGCGATGCGGCGGCACGACCAGGCGGCGGGCGACGGCGTTGGCGACCGTCGTGCCGTGGTCACGCCGGATCAGGTGCAGGCACAGGTCGATCGCGGCGGCCTTGCCGGCGGAGGCGAGCACGTTGCCGTTGTCGACGTAGAGCACGTCCGGGTCGACCGTCACCCGGGGATAGCGGGCGGCCAGCGCCTCGGTGTGGGCCCAGTGCGTGGTCGCGCGCAGCCCGTCCAGCACCCCGGCGGCGGCCAGCACGAACGCGCCGGTGCACAGGGAGACCATCCGGGCGCCCGCCTCGTGGGCCGCGCGGACGGCGTCGAGCAGGTCGGGTGGCACGTCCGCGTCGATGTCCTCCACGGCGGGGATGATCACGGTGTCGGCGCGGGCGAGTCGGTCCAACCCGTCGTCTGGTTCCATCCGGAACCGGCCGATCCGGACCGGGCCCGGGCCGCAGACCACGAGGTCGTACCACGGGTCGGCCAGGCCGGTGGGGTCGCGGACGAACACCTCGCAGGCCATGGCGAGCTCGAAGTGCAGCATCGCGTCGGTGGCGACGAGCGCGACAGTAGCCATGTCCGAAATTGTACGGGGCATGGCGTTCCAGACACTGTCGGGGGTCGGTCCCTGCCGGGAGGATCTCCTCAGTCGATCTTTCGAAGCAGGAGGAACTACAGATGGTTTCGGGTCAGACCGTGGCGGTGTTCGGCGCGTACGGACACACCGGGCGGTTCGTGGTGACGGAGTTGCGCGATCGCGGGTTCGTCCCGCTGCTCCTCGGTCGCGACGCGGACAGGCTTCAGGCGCTGGCGGCGTCGCACCCGGGGCTCGAATACCGGGTGGCGTCGGTCGACGATCCCGCCTCGCTCGACCAGGCGTTGAAGGGCGCGGCCGCGGTCGTCAACTGCGCCGGCCCGTTCGCCTCGACCGCCACCCCCGTGATCGAGGCCGCCCTGCGCACCCGGGTTCCGTACGTGGATGTGGCCGCCGAGATCGAGGCCAACGTCGACACGTTCGCACACTTCACCGACCGCGCCCGGGCCGCGGGCGTGGCGGTGGTCCCGGCGATGGCCTTCTTCGGCGGACTCGGCGATCTGCTGGTCACGACGGCGATGGGCGATTGGCCGGCGGCCGACGAGGCGCACGTCGCGTACGGATTGAGCAGCTGGCACCCGACGGCCGGGACCCTCGCCTCCGGCACCGTCTCCCGGCAACGGCGTGACGGCCGGCGTGTCCGCTACACCGGTGGCCGGCTGGAGTACCACGTCGACGAGAGCGATCTGCCGACCCTGGAATGGGACTTTCCCGCTCCGACGGGCCGCCGGACCGTCCTCGGCGAGTTCACGATGGCCGACGTCGTCACCGTCCCCAGCCACCTGTCCATCCCCGAGGTGCGCACGTACATGACCACCGACGCGGCCAAGGACCTGGCCGCTCCGGACACCCCCGCACCGACGGCGGTGGACGAGCTCGGCCGGTCCGCGCAGACGTTCGTCGTCGACGTCGTCGTGCGCTCCGGCGACCGGCAACGACGCGTCGTCGCCAGCGGCCAGGACATCTACGCCATCAGCGCACCGCTGGCGGTCGAAGCGGTCCATCGCATTCTCGGCGGCCGGACGAGGACGAGCGGCGTCGCCTCCGCCGGCGAGATCTTCGACGCGCCGGACTTCCTCCGCGCGCTGTCCCCGTACCTCTCGGTCGAACCGCGCCACGAGTCTCGGGTGGCACGGTTCGCCTGATCGCCCAGCATCGCCGCCGCCGGTTGACCGCTGTCCCGGCAGCTCGCCGACTCTTCGGCGGGATTGACCCGGTGGCGGGCCGATGAGTTTGGGATGCTGCGGCGGTCTACCTCCCACCATCACCCGACTGGAAGGGACCACCGCGATGGCAAAGGTCATCTCCACGCTGTTCATCTCGGCCGACGGCGTGGCCGAGATCGACCCCGACTGGCACTTCCCGTACTTCGACGAGAACATGGGCCGGGCCGTCGGCGAGGACTATGACACCGCCGACGTGCTGCTCATCGGCCGCGAGACCTACGACAGCTTCGCCGGAGCCTGGCCCGACCGCGAGGCCGCGGGTGGGGACGACGCGGCGTTCGCCAAGCAGCTCGGGGACGTGCGCAAGGTGGTCGTCTCGCGCCAGCCGTTGGAGTTCTCCTGGCGCAACTCAGAGTTGATCAAGGGTGATCTCCTCGGTGCCGTCACCGCGCTCAAGGCCGACGCCGGCGTCAGCGGCGTCCTCATCCCCGGGTCGATCTCCGTGGTGCAGCAACTGCTCGCCGCGGGGCTGGTCGATGAGCTGCGGCTGCTGGTGCATCCGGTGGCCGCACGCAAGGGCCGCAAGCTGTTCGACGACGGCGACGTGCCGTACCACCTGAAGGTGACGGCGACGGAGGTGTTTCCGACGGGCGTGATCCGGGTGATCTATTCGCCCACGGCAGCACCCGCCAAGGTCGGCTACGCCGAGGTCAAGGACCAGGTGCCCGCAGGGAAATAGCCCCACCGGGGGAGGAGCGAGGGCGGTCCGCGCGGCCGTCCACCCCGTCACGTCGCACGCCGGGCTCTGCACGCCTCACGCCAGCCGTCCGATCTGGTCGGCTACCCGGCCGGCACCCTTGGCCGAGAGCAGGATCGTGTAGTGGTTGACGTCGGACACCTTCTCCACGGTGAGGCGATCGTGGTCGAGGCCGGCGGCCCGGAGGCGCGCCTCGTCGTACAGGCCCCGGGGTTCGTCGAGGATGCCGCGTTCGCACCAGAGGAAGGTGGTCGGGCACGCGATCCGGTGGACGGCGGTCGTCGTCTGCTCGTCCAGCAGCGTGTCGGTGGCGTCCCGGCGTACCGCCTCCAGGGAGCAGGAGGAGTGCAGTGCCGGTGGTGTGCCGACCAGGTCGCGCAGCGCGTAGTCCCGCACGGCGGGGGACCAGTCCGCGGACAGGGCGGGATGCCCCCGCCAGAAGTCCAGGTACGTCTGCTCGCTGTCGAACGTCATCCGCAGGCGGCGCATGGCCGGGCCGATGACGGCCTCCAGGATGTCGTCGATGTTCGCGCCCTCGGGCACCTGCAGCGTGACACCGCCGTCGACCAGCAGCACCGACGAGACGCGGTCGGGGTGGCGCAGCGCGGCGACGGCGGCGACGAACGCGCCCATCGAGTGCCCCACGATCGGCGCCCGGTCGAGGCCCAGGTGGTCGAGGGCGGCGACGAGGTCGTCAGCGTGCTGGGCGAGCCCGTACGGACCGGGCAGTGCGGCGCTCCCCGCACGCCCGCGGAGGTCGGCGGCGACCAGGGTGGCGCGGCCGGCCAGGGCGTCGGCGACCGGCGCCCAGGACAGCGCGTTGGCGGTGATGCCGTGCGCGGCCAGCACGGTCGGACCGGTCCTGCCGGGCCAGCGGCACACCCGTAGGGCGCCGCCGGTGACGGGAACGTCGAGTTCTTCGGGGCTCACGGCTGCTCCTCCTGGGCGACCCTGGGACGGCGGAAAGCGGCGTCGCGGTACGCGGCGAGTTCGGCGGCGAGGCGGTTCTTCAATTCGAGGCGCTTGGCTTTGCCGGTCGCCGTGTAGGGCACGTCGTCGCCGAAGATGACGACCTTGGGCTGGTGGGCGAAGTCGAGGCGGGCCGCACAGTGGTCGAGGACCTCCCGTTCGGTCAGGGGCCCGTCGGCGACGACGTACGCGGCGATCTCGTCGCCGTAGACACGGTGCTCGAACGGCACGGCGAGGGCGAACGCCACCCGCGGATGGGTGCGCAGCACCTCGTCGATCTCGAACGGGGAGATGTTGTGCCCGCCCCGGATGATCAGTTCCTTCATCCGTCCCGTGATGAAGTGGACCGGGCGCCCGTCCGGCCCGGGACGCCAGAAGCCTTCGTCGCCGGTGTGGAACCAGCCGCCACGGAACGCGTCGGCGGTGGCGGCGGGGCGCCCGGCGTACTCCCGCATGATGATCGCGCCGCGGACCGCGAGTTCACCGCGGACCTCGGCGGGCAGCTCCGCTCCGGTGACCGGGTGCAGCACGGCCATCCGCGCATGCGGCAGCGCGCTGCCGATGCTGGGGAAGCCGAAGTCGGCATGCCAGTGGCGGCGTTGCTCCTCGGGGAGGGCGGGCATGGCGGAGGCGACACAGGTGGTCTCGGACAGGCCGTAGATGTGCCGGATCGGGACGGCGAAGCGCTTCTCGAAGTCGAGGGCGGTCTCCACCAGCAGCGGCCCCGCGCCGCACAACACCTCGGCGAAACACTCGGGCGCCACACCGTCGCCGGCGAGCAGGAACTCCAGCAGGGTGGGCACCAGGCTGGCCGTGGTCGCCCGCTCAGCGGCGATGTCCGCCCAGAAGCGCTCGGTGCGGAATCGGTCGGTCAGGACCGTGGAGGCACCGGTGTGCCAGGGCAGCAGGCTGGAGATGACCAGGGCGTTGGCGTGGTGCACCGGCAGCACCGTGTAGACACGCGTGTCGCGGTCCCAGGCGAAGGTGCTCTCGAGGGCGTCCAGGTCGGTCAGCAGGTTGCCGACCGTGGTGATGATGCCCTTCGGTTCTCCGGTGGTGCCGCTGGTGTAGAGGCGTAACGCCGCGACGTCCAGGCCGACTACCGCGTCCTCCACCGCGCTCGGGCTCTCGGTCGGCAGCTCGTCGGTGTGGTGCAGCGGCAGGGCGGCCGCCGCGGCAAGGGCGGTGGCCCGATCGACGTGCTCCGGTGCGTGTACGAGCAGGCGCGCCGCGGAGTCGCGCAGCACGAACACCTGCCGGTCGGTGGCCTCCTGCGCGTTCAGCGGCACGCAGCACGCCCCGACCAGCCAGCACCCGTACGCCACCGCGAGCGCCTCGGCGGTGTTGCCGGCGAGGGTCGCCACCGCGTCCCCCGGCCCGATGCCCTGTCTGCGCAGCCAGGCCGCCGTCGCCTCGACCCGGGACCGCCACTCGCCGACCGTCCATGCGCGCCGCGTGTTCCGCGCGTGGTGCAGCTCGGTCAGGTACGGGGCGTGCAGGTCGGTTCGGTCACGGAAGAAGGCGGCGAACCCCGACCACCGCGGCCGGAAGTCGTCAACGGGCCGGCGTGGGTCGGACGAGCGGGACTCCATGTGCGAAACCTAGGGCTCGTTCAGCCCGCTGGACGATGGAGGATTCACCCATCACTGAGCCGGTGTGACGGAGGAGTCAACCACTAGGCCGGGTGCTGGTCGGCGCGGTCGACGATCCGGTGCAGCTTGACGGCCAACTGGATCTGGAGTGCCTTGTCCCCGGTCCGCCACCCCTCACCGAGCAGCGCGCTGATGCGCTCGATGCGCTGGTAGAGCGTATTGACGTGGATGAACAGCGCTGCGGCGGCGCGAACGTGGCTGCCGTCGGCGTCGAAGTAGGCCTCCACCGTTCGCAACAGCTCCGATCCGCGCTGCCTGTCGTACTCGACCACCGTGCCGAGGATGCGCTGCACGAACGCAGCCACCCGCTCGCGGCCGGCCGGACCGAACAGCAGCCCGAACGCGCCGAGATCGGGGGGACTGGCCGCCGTGCCGGCTCTGCCCAGCGCGCACAGGACGTCGACGCAGTGCCGGGCGTCGCGGTGCGCGTCGCGCAGCCCCGCCGGCCCCTCCCCGAGGCCGGCGGCACCGACGGTGACGGGCGCGGCGACGGCTCTGCGCAGGCGATCCACCGCCGCCGGGGCGGCCGACGCCGGATCCGTGCCGGGCAGCAGCACGACGACGTCCCGGCCGTACTCGCCGCACAGGCCACCGCACTGGGCTGCCCAGCTGCCGAGGGTGCCCGCCACGATGCGGCGGTCCTCGGCCCGTTCGGGGTAGGCCACGACCACCGCGTGCGGCCGATCCAGATCCCACCCGAGCAGCCGGGCCCGCCGCCGCAGCCCGTCCGGGTCCGGCTGCGCATCGGCCAGCAGTTCGGTCAGCAGATCTCCGCGTACCCGGTGCTCGGCCTCGGCCAGCTGTCGCTCCGTCAGCAGCAGGATGGCCGCCACCAGGGCCGCCCGCTCGACGGTGCGCTGGTCGTCGATGCCGAGATCACCTCGGCGGGCCGCCAGCACGGCCAGGACTTGAGAGCCGGCGACGACGGGGGCCGCGCAGCCGTCGGGCGTCGCCGCGGTCGCCCGAGCGGCGATCGCCGACCGGCAGGTCTTCGCCACCACACCGGTGACCGGGTCGCCAGCGGCAGGCGCGAGCGGGCCGGCCGAGGCGAGGACCCGCAGACCGGGATCGGCCACGATCACGTCGGCGCGCAGCACCTCCGCGACCACGGCCGCGACCTCGGGCAGTTGACCGCCCTGGGCCGCGACGGCGGTGAGGCGTACGTGCACGTCGGCCGCCCGCTCCATCAGGTCACTGTGCGCACGTACGTCGGCGAAGAGCGAGGCGGTCTCGATGGCGATCGCCGCGTGGGTGGCCAGGGAGATCAGCAGTACGACCTCGGCGTCGGCGAACGGCCGTTCCCGCCGGTTGGCGGCGAAGAGCACGCCGATCACCTTCCCCCGCAGCAGGAGCGGTACGCCCAGCACTGCGATCAGACCCTCGCCGCCGACGACCTCGTCGACGGTGTGCGCGAACCGCTTGTCGTGCGGATAGTCCGGGGTCGCGTACGGCTGGCGTGTCTGCGCCACCAGTCCGCCCAGCCCCGCGCCCATCGCGAGCCGGGCCGTCTTGAACGCGTCGGTGTGGATGCCGTCGGTGACCCGCACGTAGGTGTCACCCACCTGCTCGTCGATGAGCATCAGATAGGCCGCCTCGGTGCCCAGCAGCCCCCGCGCACGGGCGACGATCGCCTGCAGCACCTCCTCGACGTCCCGCAGCGACGACAGGTCACCAGCCGTCTCGTACAGTGCGGTCAGCTCGCGTTCGCGCCGATCGCGCTCGGCCAGCCGCTCACTCACCGTCAGCGCGAGGTCGACGCTCTCGCGTGCTCGCGGGTCGCCGGCCACCTCGGCGCGCAACCGGGCCAGTCGCTCGGCCGACGCACTCCCGGACTCGGCGAGCAGGCGCAAGGCGTGGCGAGCCACATCTTCGCCGACTGTGGTCATGACCCTCCGCTTCCACACTCGTGGTCGCGGACGGTAACACACCGTGAACGCGGACCGGGGTCCGCGCCCTGCCCTGCCGAGCCGCGGAGGGTCAACGGCTGGGGCAGGCGCCGTCCACGAGTGCACGGGCGGCCGCCTTGGCGGCGGCGGGCGTCGCCGGGTCGGCGTCGAGCACGCCGGCGGACAGGCCGCCGTCGAGCAGCAGGGTCAACTGGCGGGCCAGCAGCGCGGGGTCGGTGGCGCCGGCCCGGCCGGCGAGATCGGTCACCCAGGCCAGCACCACGCGCTTGTGCTCGACCGTGCGGGCGTGCACCTCCCCGCCGGCCTCGCTCTCGGCGGCGGTGTTGATGAACGCGCAGCCGTGGTAACCCTCACGCCGGCACGCGGACGCGAGCGCGTCGAACATCCCGACCAGTTGGTCGCGCGGGTCGTCGCCGGCCGCGCGGGCCGCGACGCGGAGCTGCCCGAACCAGACCTGGTCGACCTTGTCCAGGTATGCCAGAACGAGGTCGTCCTTGCGGGGGAAGTGCTTGTACAGGGTCGCCTTGGCCACCTCGGACTCGGCGATGACGGTGTCGATGCCCACACCGCGCGGTCCGTGGGCGTAGAACAGCCGGAACGCCGTGTCGAGGATGCGCTCCCGCGCGGGCTGCGCCGACTGCTTCATCCGTTCACCTCCCTGGCAGGTCTTCCCCATGATACAGACAAGTCTGTGCGCCCACGCCGGGTGAGCTAGGGCCTCGAACGCTGGGGAGTCTCCTTGCAGTAGACAGACCTGTCTGTTAGCTTTGCCTGGCACCGGCCGGGAACCCGGCACGAGCGCTACCGAGCCTTCACGAGGGAGCAGCACCATGAAGATCGCAGTTCTGGGCACCGGCATGGTCGGCCAGGCACTGGCCGGCCGCCTCGCGGAGCTGGGCCACGAGGTCACCGTCGGCACCCGCGACGTCGCGGCGACGCTGGCCAGGACCGCCCCCGACGGGATGGGCAACCCGCCCTACGCCGCGTGGGCCACCGAACACCCGCAGGTGCGCCTGGCCCCCTTCGCCGACGCCGCTGCCGGCGCCGAGCTGCTGGTCAACGCCACCTCCGGCGACGTGTCGATCGCCGCGCTGCAGGCCGCCGGCGCGGACAACCTGGCCGGCAAGATCCTGATCGACATCGCCAACCCGCTGGACTTCGGCAACGGGTTCCCGCCCACCCTGTTCGTCAAGGACACCGACAGCCTCGGCGAGCAGATCCAGGCCGCCTTCCCGCAGCTGCGTGTGGTGAAGGCGCTCAACACCCTCACCGCGGCGCTGATGGTCAACCCGAAGACCCTCGCCGACGGCGATCACTCGATCTTCGTCTCCGGCAACGACGTCGAGGCCAAGAAGATCGTGACGGGCATCCTGGAGTCCTTCGGCCACACCGACGTCATCGACCTCGGTGACATCACCACGGCCCGCGGCACCGAGATGCTCCTGCCGGTGTGGCTGCGCCTGATGGGCGCGCTGAACACCCCGATGTTCAACTTCAAGATCGTCCGCTGACCGCCCGCGGGTGGCCGGGTTGCCGCCCGGCCACCCGCAGCCGGGCCCCGTCGTCTCGACAAGGAGTCGGTGATGACCGACAGCACCACACTCATGGCCGGCAGGACCGTGCTGATCACCGGCGGCACCGGCGGGATCGGTCGGGCCACCGCCGAGGGGCTCGCGCGGATGGGCGCCCGCGTGGCGATCACCGGCCGGGACCTGACCCGCTCGCGGGCCGCCGCGGCGCAGATCACCGCCGCGACCGGCAACCCCGCCGTTGACGCGTACGCCGCCGACCTGTCCTCCCAGGCCGAGGTCCGCCGTCTGGCCGGCGAGGTGCTGGCCGCGTACCCGAAGTTGGACGTCCTGATCAACAACGTGGGCGGGTACTGGGCCCACCGGCACGTCACCGCGGACGGGCTGGAGCGCACCTTCGCGCTCAACCACCTCGCCCCGTTCCTGCTGACCAACCTGCTTCTGGACCGGCTCATCGCGTCGGCGCCGGCCCGCGTCATCACCGTCTCCTCCGGCGCTCAGGCCATGGGACGAGTCGACTTCGACGACCTGCAGAGCGAGCATGGCTACTTCGGCCAGCGGGCCTACAACCAGTCGAAGCTGGCCAACGTGATGTTCACCTACGAACTGGCCCGCCGCCTGGCCGGCACCGAGGTCACCGCGACCGTGCTGCACCCCGGGGTGGTGCGCACCGCTTTCGGCAGCGAGGACCAGTCGACCTTCTTCGCCGTCATGTCCACAGTCGCCCGTCCCTTCATGAAGACTCCCGCCCAGGGCGCCGAAACCCCGATCCACCTCGCGTCCTCACCCGAGGTGGAGGGCGTCACCGGACGGTACTTCGCCAACCGCAAGCCCCGGCGCTCCAACAAGACCTCCTACAACACCGCCACCACTGCCCGACTGTGGCAGGTCAGCGCCGAGCTGACCGGCCTGGCCCACGACACGGGCGCAGCCGGCCAGGAGCACGTGGCCTCATGAGCCCGCTCGGGCCGCCCGGCGAAGACACGGGCGGCCCGAGCGGAAACCACGACAACGGAAGGCCGATCGGCGATGAGACTCGGCGTACACCTGGTCAACTTCGATGTCCCTGGCGGCACCGCCGCGATCGGCCCGACCCTGGCCCGGGTCGGTGCCGCGGCCGAGGCAGCCGGCGTGGACAACCTGTCGACGATGGACCACTACCTGCAGATTGCCGGCATGGGTCTCGGCGACGCCGACGCGCCCATGCTGGAGGGCTACACGACCCTCGCCTTCCTCGCCGCGCACACCACCTCGGTGGAACTGCAGCTGTTGGTCACCGGGGTCACCTACCGGTATCCCGGTCTCCTCGCGAAGATTGTCTCGACGCTGGACGTCCTGTCCGGCGGGCGGGCGGTCCTCGGGCTGGGCGCGGCCTGGTACGAGCGCGAGCACGCCGCGTTCGGCGTGCCGTTCCCGCCGCTGGCCGAGCGGTTCGAGCGACTGGAGGAGACGCTGCGGATCGTGCACCAGATGTGGAGCGAGGACAACGGTCCCTTCTACGGCAAGCACCACCAACTGGCCGAGACGATCAATTCCCCGCAGCCGTTGCGCCGTCCACCGATCATGATCGGCGGCGCGGGGGAGAAGAAGACCCTGCGCCTGGTCGCCCGCTATGCCGACGCCACCAACCTGTTCGCCCGCCCCGACACCGGCCCCGAGCAGGTACGCGCCAAGCTGGATGTCCTCGCCCAGCACTGCGAGCGAGAGGGCACCGACTACGACCGCATCCGTAAGACCGTGCTGTGGGCATCGCCGGTCGCCACCGACGCCGAGGGCGGCAGGGCCTTCACCGACCAGATGGCCGACTACGCCGCAGTGGGCATCGAGGAGGTCCACGTCATGCCGTGGACCGCCGACCCGGTCGGGTTCGTCGAAGGGCTCGGCCAGCACGTCGTGCCACGCCTGAAGCAGTTGTGAACCACCACGGGGTGGCGCCCCGATCGAACGCGACGAGGCCGAGACCGCCTCGGCCGCCGGCGCGGGTCACATTCGGTCGACGCTGAACCGGCGCGGCGCGAGGCCCCTCCTCTGTGTCCTCAGGCCGCTGCCTCCGCGGCCCCCCGGATGCCGGCGTGCCCCATACCATGACTCGTATGCCCATGTCTCGATGGCGTCGCCCGCTTCTCCTCGCCGTCGCGCTGGGCTTGGCGCTCCCCGGGTACGGCTGCGCGCGTACCGTCGAGACCGGGCCGCTCGGTTCGGGGCCCGGCACGTCCCCATCGGCGGTCGCGCCGTCGTCGTCGGCGGCCACCGCAACCCCGATCGTGTCGACACCGACCGTCCCGTCGCCCAGCGCGTCACCCGCCGCCGAGCCGTCCGCGAGAGCGGTCGCCGCCCGGGTGACCGTGCAGCGTTCCGGCGGTCTGGCCGGAGTGACGCAGAAGATCGTGGTGGAGAGCGACGGGCGCTGGCGCTTCAGCGCCTCCCGCGGCCCGGACGCCGGGACGGTGCAGACCGGCCGTCTCGGCGCGGCGCGGTTGAAGCGCCTGCAGCTGCTGCTCGGCGATCCGTCCTTCGGCTCGGCCTTCTATCCAGGGTCGTGTGCCGACGGCTTCCACTACTCGTTGCTGACCGGCCGGCGCCGGGTCGAGTGGGACGACTGCGGCCGCCCCAACCCGGCCGAGGTGGCACGGGCGATCGTCGACCTCCTGGCCGACGCGACCCCGTTCTAGGCACCTCGCCCGACCATGACGAGGACCGCCGGTCCGGGCCACCCGAAGCCGATGTCCTAGGACGCTCTGGAGGGTGTGACCCGGCGCCGCCGAAGGCTCGGCTCGGCGTACCCGGCTGCGTCGCCACTCGTACCAGCCCTAGACCAGGTCCGGATCGGCGTGGAACGCCTCCGCGGTGGCGAGCCGCTGCGGATCGAAACGCGCCCACAGACCGGTCAGGTCCTCACGCCTCCGCCGCGACCGGCAGCGGCAATTCACGGCGCGGCAGTCGGGTGCCCGTGCGGGGCTTCGACGGCAGCACGAGCCCCACGCTCAGCGCGGAGCGCGGCGGTCCGCGAGGGCGTACGAGGCGGCTGCGGTCAGCGCCGAGACGGCCAGCACGGAGGGCCAGGCGCCGATGCGCCTGGCCAGCGGGTGCGACAGGCCGAAGGCCCCGACGTAGGTCGCGACCAGTGCCGCCGTCACGGCCGGGCTCGTCCGCCGGGCCCACTCGCGTCCCGCCAGCACGCCGCCCGCCGCGAGCACCGCACCGCCGAGGGGACGGTTACCGGTCCGGCGGGCGAGCTGCCATCCGCCGATGAGGGAGCCGGCAGTGGTCGCCGCGGTAGGGAGGCGCATGCCACGACCGTACCCCGCTGAAGGATCGCCTGCGTCCGAAGCTGACGCTGGTCAGCGGGCCACCCGGTCAGTCGGAGGGGGCGGCGCAGATCAGGTCACGAGTGATCGCGGGGATGTCCCGGGCGCCGGTGAGCGCCATGGTGAGATCGAGTTCGGCCAGGACGTTGCGGATGACGTCCGCCACGCCCCGCTGTCCGGCGAGTGCGAGCCCGTACAGGTGTGGCCGGCCGAGCAGGACGGCGTCGGCGCCGAGGGCGAGCGCGACGAAGACGTCGGCCCCGGTGCGGATGCCGCTGTCGAGCAGCAGCGTCGGCTCGGGGCCGATCTGGTCGCGGATGTTGAGCAGGGCGTCGAGTGAGGCGATGGCGTTGTCGACCTGCCGGCCGCCGTGGTTGGACACCACGATGGCGTCCGCCCCCAGGTCGAACGCGCGGCGCGCGTCGTCCGGATGCAGGATGCCCTTGAGCACCACCGGCAGTCGGGTGCGCTCCCGCAGGGTCTCCAGGTGGCGCCAGGACAGCCCCGGGTTGGAGTAGATGTCCAGGAACGTCTCCACCGAGGCACGGGGGAGGGGGGAGCGCAGGTTGCGCCAGAAGCGCCCCGGATGGTTGCGGGTCATCGCGAGCAGGGTGCGTACGGCGCTCAGGGTCACCCGGACGTCCTGCTTCGTGGCCGGACCGCTCACCCGGTCGGCGACGATGGCGCCGAAGCGGGGATCCGAGGTGTACTGGGCGATGCCGACGCCCCGGGTGAACGGCAGCGAGCCGAGGTTGAGGTCCTGTGGCCGCCAGCCGAGCACGGTGGTGTCCAGGGTGACCACGAGGGCACCCGCCCCGATCGACTCTGCCCGCTGGATCATGCTGTCCACGAGCCCCTCGTCCTTGCTCCAGTAGAGCTGGACCCAGCGCGCGGTGTCGCCCATCGCGGCAGCGCACTCCTCCATGGTGTTGCAGCCCTGGTTGGAGAAGACGTATCCGGTGCCGGTGGCGGCCGCGGCGCGGGCGATGGACAGGTCGCTGTCCCGGCCCATCAGCGCGCCGGCTCCGACCGGGGCGAGCAGGACGGGGCTGGCGTGACGGGTGCCGAGCAGGTCGACCGACAGGTCCCGCTCGACCGCGCCGGCCGCCATCCGGGGGACGATCGCCCAACGGTCGAAGGCGGCCCGGTTCCGCCGCATCGTGCGTCCCTCGCCGGCGCCTCCGGCGACGTACGCCCAGGCGACCCGGCTGCTGGCCCGGCGTGCCCGCCGCTCCAGCTCGGCGAAGTCGGTCGGTACGACCGGTCGCCGCCCGAGCATGCCCTCTCGGTAGATGTGCTGCAGACGGCTCAGCCCGACACCGGTCGGGGCAGCGGCCGGGGTGCCTGTCCTGGTCGGCGCTGTGGCGCCGGCGGACTCGCGGGCCGTGTCGGTCATGCGGGTCCTCCGAGGTGGCGGGCTGCGGCTGCGGCCGGGAGCAGCACCCTAGAACCACGTCAGCCGACTTGCCAAGTCAGGTGACTTGAAATTCTGCCGGGGAGCGCCGAGCATGCACGCCATGGAGACGACCGTCAAAGGGCGGGCGGCGCGGCGTGGCCAGGTCGTCGACGCGCCGCTGGACGCGACCCTGGAGAGCCTGGCGACCGTGGGGTTCGCCGCCACCACCACCCGGGGCGTGGCGGAGCTCGCCGGGGTCAGCCAGGGCGCGCAGCAGCACTACTTCCCGAGCAAGGCGGCCCTCGTCGACGCGGCGATCAACCGGCTGGCCGACCGGCTCCTCGACGAGGCGACCCGGCCGCTGCCCGGGGCGGATGAACGCGAACGGGCCGGCGGGCTCATCGACCGACTGTGGGAGGCGTACCACCTGCCGGCCTTCGCCGTGCTCGCCGAACTCCTCGCCCTCGGCCGTACCCATTCGGACACCGCCGCCAAGACGGCCGCGACCCTCGTCGCCGTGACCGACCGGATCGTGGCGGTCGCCCACGACGCCCTGCCTGGTTACGGCGCCCGGACGGATTTCCGGGAGATCGTCCTGGTCGCCGTCGGCGCCATCCGTGACGCCGCCACCGTGGGGCGGGTGCCCGGCACCGCGGCGGCCCTGCCCGCGCTGCCCGCCATCAGGCGCGCCTTCCTGCACGCGCTCGACGGCGCGGCGGATCCGCCGGTGGGAAGGTCCGGTGCCGCGGCAGGCTGGTCGAGGTAGGCGCCGTCGCATCCTCAGGTCGGAGTCTCGTACTCGCGGACCACCCGGTCGATGCGCCGGTCGGGGACGATCCACATGACCGCGACGACGACGAAGCACGCCAGGGCGAGCCAGACTCCGACATGCCCGCTCCGGTCGATCGTCAGGGCGCTGAGGATTCCGGCGACGAGCAACGCCGGGGAGACCTTGCCCTTGAGATCGGTGCCGAGGGCCCGGCGCAGCGGCGACTCCGGCCCCTGCCGCCTGATGATCACCATCTGGAGCAGGTAGTACGCGACGGCGGCGGCGAGCAGGTTCACACCGTAGATGACGACCGGAGTCTGCGCGAACCTCGAATCGTCCACCCAGGCTGTCGTGAACGGGAACAGCGACAGGCAGAACAGCAGTGCCAGGTTCGCCCACAGCACACCGCCGTCGACTCGCCGGACCAGGTGGAACATGTGGTGGTGGTTGGTCCAGTAGATGCCCACATAAACGAAGGTGAGGAGATAGGTCAGCAGCCCGACGCCGGTCGTGTGGACGAGGTCGGCGAGATCGTGACCCTCCGGCACCCGCAGCTCCAGCACCATGATCGTGATGATGATGGCGAGCACGCCATCACTGAACGCCTCCAGTCGACTGGTCCTCACCGCGCCGCCGTTCTCCCTTCGATATGTGCATCCTGCATTCACGGCCGGACAGGGCAGCCGCGGAATCTGTGACGCAGCCGGCTACCCCGTCCGGCCGGCCCGCCCGGCGTGCGGGCGAGCCGCGCTGCTCGCCGGGCAAGTCGGTGGGCAGGTGCTCACCGCGCCCGCCGCCGCGCGGCGTCGGCGAGACGTCGCACCCGCGCGACGAAGGGGATGGCCGCCCAGCACGCGTACGCCCAGTGCGTGACGAACGCCAACGGGATGGACACCGCGAACGCGCCGGTCGCGATCGACAGCATGCGGTAGCCGTTGCTGAACAGCGAACGCGGCGTGCCCGCCCGCGCGAGCCCGTGCCGGTCCATCTCGAGCACGGCCAGCAGGAAGAAGAGAGACGCGAGCGCCTGGACCGCCGCGTAGAGGGTGAACCGTGCGGCGAACGCCCCGTCGCCGACGATGACCCTGGTGACGAACGGCGTCAATACGATCATGAGCAGCTACAGCATGTTCCAGCGGACCAGCCGGCCGCTCAGCCTGGCTAGGTGACCGAACGTGCGGTGGTGCAGGAACCAGTGGCCGCCGATCACCGCGAAGCTGATGAGGAACGCCACGTAGTCGTTGACGTTGTGAGCCAGGTCGCGCCACAGCTCGGCGTTCGTCCGGCCGGCCGGGACGGGCAGCTCCAACGCCAACAACGTGATCGCGATGGCGATCACCGCGTCCGAGAAGAAGACCAGGCGCTCGGGGTCGACCCTCTCCAGTTCGGACCGAGCCGGCCCCGGTTCGGATCCGTCCGGGCCGCCGGCCGGCATCGCCGCGCCGGCCCGTGACCCCTCAGGGATGACCGTGTCGTCTTCCACCCGCATGACCGAAGTAGAACACGTGGAGCCGGCCGCGCGGGTGCGGGCAGGTCCCTCGCTCGGTCTCGTGGCCCACCATCAGCAGTGTCCGCGGTGCCGACGACCTGACCGTCGCCAGTGGGCATGCGGTACGTCGACGAGCGCCCGGTCCGGCGGACCGCCGGATTTCCCTCCGCGGGTGGGACCGGGTCGGACATGATGAGGACGTCCGCGGAACCGCCGCCGTGCCCCGCCAGCCGGGTATGCGCCCGTCGGGCGTCCCCATGCCGCAGCGCCCCGGATGCGAGCCGGATGCGCCTGGTGCATGGGGGGAGACGGGTGACAGCGGGAGCGACGCGGCGACGACGCTGGGGCCTGCTCCTCGTCGCCGCGCTGCCGCCGGCGGTGGAGGCGGGACTGCTGTACGGCGTCGGGTTCCGGCCCCCGCCGCTGCTGGCCATCCAGGCGAGCAGCCTCTGGCCCATCGCCACGTACCACGACCTGCGCTGGGTCCTGGTCTACCACCGCTCCTGGGCGGGCTTCACCGTCGAACTGGTGGCCGTCGTGCTGTTCCGGGGGCTGTTCAGCGCGGCGCTGACGGCGCTGGCCTGGCCGACCGGGGTGCCCCGCCCGGCACCCCGTCAGCTGATCGCCCGGCATCTCCGCTTCGCCGTGATCGTGGCCCTCGCGCTGCTGCCCTGGGCGGTGATGAGCGTGGTGGCCGCCGAGGCGTCCCTGTCCTGGCTGGTTTTCCTCGCCGTCGCGCCGGTCCTGGTGCTGGCGCCGTTCTTCAGCGCCGGCGGGATGACCCCCGACTGGTGGCGCGGCCCACCCCGGCCGCTCGTCACGGGAGTCGCGCTGCTCGCGGTGCTGGCCGGCACAGCGTGGGGGATGCTCTTCGTCACCGCCCGGGCCTGGTCCGTCCTGCCGGTCGCGATCCTCGGCGGGGTGACGAACGGCCTGTTGTGGCGGTGGGTCGTGGTGGCCGCGGTGCGGGACACCCCACCGCGCCTCACCGGCGGCTCGTGGCGCCGGCTTCCGGTCGCCCCCGTCGTCGCCGTCGCGCTGGTGGCGCTGCTCCCGCTCGGCGGCAGTCGCCTCGCCGGAGCCGAGCGACGGACCGACCATGCACCACCGCCGGCGCTGCAACTGCCGATGCTGGACGCCGCGCATCGGCCGGTGGTGTTCGTCGCCGGATACAACTCCCGCTACCCGGGGGCGTCGACAGCGCCGTCGACGGGCCTGGTGCGCTTCTCCTACCGCGGGGTTGATCCGGCCGGCCGGCCGCGCCCGTACACACCGGGGGACACCCACCAGTCGCTGGTGAACAGCGCCGAGCTGCTCGCGGCGCAGCTCGCCGAGCTGCACGCGCGCGTCGGCCGGCCGATCGCGCTGCTGGCCGAGAGCGAGGGGACGCTGATCGTCCGCTACTACCTGGAGCGCCTACGCCAACCCTGGGTCGACGCGGTCGCCCTGACCAGCCCGATCGTCCGGGCGGGCCGGATCTACTACCCACCCCCGGGGCGGCAAACCGGCTGGGGGGTCGCCACCGGCTGGCAGCTGCGCGTCCTGTTCGCCGTCGTCGGCCGGGAAACCGCCCTGGGCACCCCGGACGAGCCCTTCCTCCGGTCCCTGCTGGACAACGCGCCGCTGTTTCGCAGCCGTGTGCTCTGCCCGGTCGAGGGAATCCGCATGGTCGCCTTCCTGCCCACGGCCGACGCCGTGGCGATCCCGCCGGAGATGCGGCGCCGGATCGGGGCCGTCGACGTCGAAGCGCTGCACGGCCTACTGGTGAACCGGCCGCCGATCGAACAGGTCCTGGCGGAGTTTCTCGCCGGGGCGGCCCCGGCATCCGTCCGGCGCGCCGACTACTCGGTGCTGAACCGGGTGGGTGCCGAGTGGCTGCCGCCGCCGCTGCTGCTGCGGTTGAATCCGGTGTGGCGCGGCGAGCCGCTGCCCGACGCCGCCCGGCGGGGCGACTCCTGCCCGTATCGATAGGCCGAGCATCGCGCTCGGGCGCCCGCTGGTCGACGGGCTCTCAACGGGGAGACGACGCGGTGCGAGCCGTGGCGACGTCCGGCGCTGCGGACACCTGGTCCTCGGGGTCGGCTGCGGGGCCCGGCGGGGTCGGGCGCGCCGGGCGGGCGATCAGGACACCGACCAGGATCAGGGCGACGGCGAGCATGACGCTGCCGCCGGTCAGGGCGGTGCCGACCCGGCGGACCAGCGCGTCCGTGGCGGGCCCTCCCGACGGTACGGCGGCCGCGCCGACGGCGGTGAGGATGCCGAGGCCGAGCGTGCTGCCGAGCTGGTGGGCGGTGTTGACCACGCCGGAGGCGGCACCGGCGTCGCGGCTCTCGGCGCGGGCGAGACCGGCGCTGGTCATCGGGGCGAACGCCAGGCCCTGGCCGGTGCCGATGAGAACCATGGGCAGGGCGACGTCGGTGAGGTAGCTGCCCTCCACGCCGACCCGGCTGAGCCAGGCCAGGCCGGCCAGGGTGAGGGCCACACCCGTGGTGAGGACCGGAGTGGACCCGAAGCGGGCGATCACCCGGGTGACCAGCAGGGCGACGGCGAAGTTGACGGCGGACATCGGCAGGAAGGCCAGGCCGGCCTGGAAGGGGGTGAAGGCCCACCCGTCCTGCAGCAGCTGGGTGGTGAAGAAGAAGAACCCGATCATCGCGCCCAGGTAGAGCATCCGGACCAGGTAGGCGCCGTTGCGGCGCCGGTCGGTGAACAGCCGCAGCGGCATGATCGGCTGCGCGGCTCGGGCCTCGTTGACCACCAGCGTGGCCAGCAGCAGGACTCCGAGCAGGAACGCGGTGATGGTCGTGGGCGCGGTCCAGCCGGTTTCGGCGGCCTCGATGATGCCGAAGACCAGGGCTCCGACGCCGAGTGTGGCGCCGACGGCGCCGACGAGGTCGAACCGGCCGGGGAGGGGCTCGGTCTCGGCGATGTAGCGGCGTGCGGCGCCCAGCATGGCGATGCCGATGGGCACGTTGAGGTAGAAGCCGGCGCGCCACGAGACCCAGTCGGCCAGCACGCCACCGACCACCAGACCCAGACTCGCGCCGATGCCGGCCACGGCACTGTACGCGGCCACGGCCCGGTTGCGCGGGTCGCCGGCCGGGAAGCTGGCGGTCAGCAGCGCGAGGGAGGACGGCGCGAGGATCGCGGCGCCGATGCCCTGCAGGGCGCGGGCGCCGACCAGCCACCAGCCGGTCGGTGCGGCGCCCACCAGCAGCGAGGCCAGGGGGAAGAGCACCAGGCTGAACGCGAACATCCGTCGCCGGCCCATCAGGTCGCCGGCGCGCGCGCCGAGCAGCAGCAGCCCGCCGAAGACCAGCGTGTAGGCGTCCTGTACCCAGGTCAGGCCGGTCGGGGAGAAGCCGAAGGCGGTCTGGATGCTCGGCAGCCCGGTGAAGATGATCGAGTTGTCGAGGATCACCATGAAGTAGCTGACGCAGATGATGGCCAGCATGGCGGTCGGGTGCGCCGGCGCTGAGGCGGCCGGCGTGCTGGCGGCTCGGGGTGTGCTCACGACTCTCCTCGGGGCGGATGCTCGGTGCCGGCGGAGCCGGCACCATCCAGGCAACCGCGGTGCGAACCGGCGCGGGAGTTGCTGTTCTTCCGGGTACTGCCGGTACCTCCCGCCCGATGGACGGCGGCCCGCACCTCGGCGCGAGGCGTTGGTGCCGGCCGCCGCCCGGGTGAGGGTCAGGGCTTGACGAGGACCTTGAGCGCCTCGCGGCTGTCCATGGCGCGGTACCCCTCCGGCACCCCGTCGAGGTCGACGGTCCGGTCGAACACCTTCCCCGGCTCGATCTTTCCGTCGAGGACGTCGGGCAGCAGTTCGGTGATGTAGGCGCGGGCCGGGGCGGGGCCACCGGTGAGGGTGATGTTGCCGCCGAACAGGCTGGCGAAGCCGACGGGAGCCTGCTCGTACTGCGGGACGCCGACCCGGCTGATCACGCCACCGGGCCGCACGACGCCGACGGCCTGCTCGTACGCGGGCATGTGCCCGACCGCTTCGAGCACCACGTGGGTGCCCCGGCCGCCGGTCAGGTCGCGGACCTTCACCATGCCTTCCTCGCCGCGCTCGGCGACGACGTCGGTCGCGCCGAACTCCCGGCCCAGGTCGGTACGCGCCTTGTGGCGGCCCATCAGGATGATCTGCTCCGCGCCGAGGCGCCGGGCGGACAGTACCGCGAGCAGGCCGACGGCGCCGTCACCGATCACGGTGACGGTGGTGCGTGCGTTGACGCCGCCCCTGATCGCGGCGTGGTAGCCGGTGCCGAACACGTCCGAGAGGGTCAGCAGCGAGGGGATGAGTGCGGAGTCCGCACCGACGGGCAGCTTGACCAGGGTGCCGTCGGCCAGGGGTACGCGGACGGCCTCGCCCTGGCCGCCGTCCACGTCACCTCTGGCCCAGAATCCGCCGTGCAGGCAGGAGGTCTGCAGGCCTTCCCGGCAGTACTCGCAGGTTCCGTCGGAGTAGGCGAACGGGGCGACGACCAGGTCGCCCTTGCGCACCGTGGTGACCTCGGAACCGGTGTCCTCGACGACCCCGATGAACTCGTGGCCGATCCGCGCCGGCCCGTCCGCCGGGGACATGGAGTGGTAGGGGTGCAGGTCGCTGCCGCAGATGCACGCGATGGCGACCCGCACCAGGGCGTCGGTCGGCCGCTTCAGGACGGGGTCCGGAACGTCCTCGACCCGGATGTCGCCGGCGCCGTAGATCAGCGTTGCTCGCATGGGTTCCTTCCAACAGGCCGTGACGTTCACGGCGTTCGTGCGCTTGCCCCTGCAACAGAAACCGCCTGCACCGGGTCCCGGGGAGTGCCTGTTGGTCCAGGTAACGGCAGTACCTCCCAGCCCCGCCGGAGCGCACGTACCGTCGAGGTCATGGCTGGTCCGACCGACATCCGCACCCAGGTCCGCGACTTCCTGGTGAGCCGTCGCAACCGGCTCACCCCGGAGGCCGCCGGCCTGCCGGTCTACGGCGGGAACCGGCGGGTCCCGGGGCTGCGCCGCGAGGAGGTCGCCCTGCTCAGCGGCCTGTCCGTGGACTACTACGTGCGGCTGGAGCGCGGCAACCTCTCCGGTGCCTCCGAGTCGGTGCTCGAGGCGCTCGCGGGCGCGCTGCGGCTGGACGAGGCCGAACGCGCCCACCTCTACGACCTCGCTCGCGCGTTCGGGCCGCAGCGCCGCCGCCCGAAGAGCGCCACGACGGTCCGGCCGAGCGTCCTGCGCGTGCTCGACGCCATGGCCGGTGTCCCGGCGTACGTCCGCAACGGCCGCTTCGACCTCCTGGCGGCCAACCAGCTCGGCCGCGCGCTCTACGCACCCGTGTTCGACTCGCCGCTGTTCGCCACCCGCGGGCCGGTCAACTCGGCCCGATTCATGTTCCTCGACCCGAAAGCCATCGAATTCTGGATCGACTGGGACAAAAGCGCCAACGATGCGGTGGCCTTCCTGCGCTCGGAGACCGGTCGCTCACCGCAGGATCGGGTCCTGATCGACCTGGTCGGCGAGCTGTCCACCGGCAGCAAGGAGTTCGCGGTCCGCTGGGCCCGGCACGACGTGAAGTTCCACCGCACCGGCCTCAAGCGGCTCCGGCATCCCCTGGTTGGCGAGTTGAACCTGCCGTACGAGGCACTGGAACTCGCCGGCGACCCGGGGCTGCGCATCAACGTCTACACCCCCGAGCCCGACTCGGCCGACCAGCAGGCACTCGGCCTGCTCGCCAGCTGGACCGCACGGCCGCAGGAGCGTCCGCTGGTCCGCCCGGCCGAATGAACGGTCGTCGCGAGGGAAGTGGGCTTCACAGCGACTCAAGGAACGGATACGACAGTATGGAAATCCTGAACAAGCAGCCGACGGTCAAGGCGCCGGCCGAGACCTTCACCGGTGACGCCTGGTACGACGTGATCATGAAGGGCGACGCGCCGTCGCGGATGCGGGTCAACGTGGTCCGCTTCGCCCCCGGCGCCCGTAACGCGTGGCACCGTCACGCCGTCGGCCAGACCCTGCACGTCACCGAGGGACGCGGGCTCGTGCAGTCGCGCGGCGGCGAAGTCGTCGAGCTCGGCCCGGGGGACACCGTCTGGACCCCGCCCGGCGAATGGCACTGGCACGGCGCCGCACCCGACCACTTCATGACCCACCTCGCCATGTGGGAGGCCCCGGTCGACGGCGGACCGGAGACCGAGTGGGGCGACCTGGTGACCGACGACGAGTACGGACGACGCTGACCGCCGGCCGGTTCCTCGACGAGGTCATCCCAGCCCGAGCCGATCAACCGCTCAGCGAGAGATGGAGCAGATCCACATGGAGCACCGGCCCCTGGGGCGCACCGGCGTCTCGGTCAGCAAACTCTGCCTCGGCAGCATGATGTTCGGCGAGTGGGGCACCAAGGACCACGACGAGAGCATCAAGATCATCCATCGGGCCCTCGACGCCGGCATCAACTTCGTCGACACCGCCGACGTGTACTCCCAAGGCGAGTCCGAGGTCATCGTCGGCAAGGCCCTCCACGGTCGCCGCGACGACGTCGTGCTCGCGACGAAGTTCTTCATGCCGTTCGACGACGACCCCAACCACCGCGGCGGCTCCCGTCGCTGGATCATGCAGGAGGTCGAGAACTCGCTGCGGCGACTGGGCACCGACCACATCGACCTTTACCAGATGCACCGCTACGACCCCGCCGTCGACCTCGACGAGACCCTCGGCGCGCTCACCGACCTGGTCCACGCCGGTAAGGTCCGCTACATCGGCCACTCCACCTTCCCGGCCTCGGCGATCGTCGACGCGCAGTGGATCGCCCGTGACCGCGGCCGGGAACGGTTCGTCACCGAGCAGCCGACGTATTCGATCCTCACCCGGCACATCGAGAACGAGGTGCTCCCCGTCTGCCAGCGGTACGGCATGGGCGTCCTCTCCTACAGCCCCCTCGCCGGCGGTTGGCTGTCCGGCCGCTACCGCAAGGGCAACGACCAGACCGGCCCGACGTCCGTGGCGCGCCAACGGCTCGCCAACCGCTTCGACATGTCGCTGCCGGAGAACCAGCGCAAGCTCCACGCCGCCGACCAGCTTGCGGCGCTGGCCGACGAGGCCGGCATCAGCCTGATCGAGATGGCCATCGCCTTCGTCCTGCGCCACCCCGCGGTCACCGCGGCGATCATCGGCCCCCGCACCATGGACCACCTCGAGTCGCAGCTCGCCGCCGCCGATGTCGTCCTCACCGACGACGTGCTGGACCGCATCGACGAGATCGTCCCACCTGGCGTCACCCTCAACCCGGCCGACAACGGCTGGGTCAGCCCGTCACTGCAACCCTCAGCACGCCGCCGCTGATCGCCGCAGCGCGTCCCACGGCGGCGCCGATGCCGGTGGCGACGGCGTTGCCCGCCAGCTGCGTCGACGCCGAGGCACGGACACGGACGCGCCGAGCCACGAGGTAGCCAACAACGAGAGGTCTTCCCATGCCCACCGACGTACCTCAGATCACCCTGAACAACGGCGTCCAGATGCCGGTCCTCGGCTTCGGCGTCTACCAGATCCCGCCTGACCAGACCGAGAAGGCCGTGAGCGAAGCTCTGGCCGCCGGCTACCGTCACCTCGACACCGCTGCCGCCTACGGGAACGAGGAGGCGGTCGGTCGTGCCATCAGCAGCAGCGGCATCGCGCGTGAAGAACTGTTCGTCACCACCAAGCTGTGGGTCCAGGACACCGGTGAGGAAAGCACCCGGCTCGCCTTCGACGCCTCGCTCGAACGCCTGGGCCTGGACTACCTCGACCTGTACCTGATCCACCAGCCGATGGGCGACGTGTACGGGTCGTGGCGCGCCATGCAACGCCTTCACCGCGAGGGCCGCGTCAGAGCGATCGGGGTGTCCAACTTCTATCCGGACCGGCTGGTCGACCTCATTGAGCACAACGAGATCACCCCGACCGTCAACCAGATCGAGACCCACCCCTTCTTCCAGCGCAACGCCGACCAGGAACTCATGCGCCAGCATGGCGTCCAGATCGAGTCGTGGGGGCCGTTCGCCGAGGGCCGCAACAACCTGTTCTCCGACCCGCTGCTGACCGCGGTCGGCGCCGCGCATGGCAAGTCCGTCGCTCAGGTCGTGCTGCGCTGGCTGATTCAGCGTGGGGTCGTGGTCATCCCGAAGTCAGTCCGTCCCGAGCGGATGGCCGAGAACATCGAGGTCTTCGACTTCGAGCTGAGCGAGGATGAGATGGCCCGCATCGCGAGCCTGGACACCGGCAACTCGCTGTTCTTCGACCACCGCGACCCGGCGATGGTCAGCCGGCTCAGCAGCGTACGCATTCACGAGTGACCCCGGCCATGCTGCCGACCGCGCGCCGTGTCTCAGCACACCGGTCTCGCTGAGCGGACGTCGGTCTCGGTGCTTGCAGGAAGGGCCCCTTGCTGGGGTGGCAAGGGACCCTTCCGCGTACTCAGTCGAGCAGTTCGGTGACCGTGCCGGCGGCCACGGTGCGGCCGCCCTCGCGGACGGCGAAGCCGAGGCCGACATCCATCGCGATCGGCTTGCCCAGATCCACCGACAGGTCGACGGTGTCGCCCGGCAGGACCATCGTCACGTCACCGAGGTCCACCGACCCGACCACGTCCGTGGTGCGGAAGTAGAACTGCGGCCGGTAGTGGGCGAAGAACGGCGTGTGGCGCCCTCCTTCGGCCGTGGTCAGCGCGTAGAGCCGGGCCCGGAACCGCCGGTGCGGCGTGACGCTGCCCGGCAGCGCCACCACCTGACCCCGCTGTACCTGGTCGCGCTTGACGCCGCGCAGCAGTACGGCCGCGTTGTCCCCGGCCTCGGCGGTCGGCAGCGACTTGCCGAAGGTCTCCAGCCCCGTCGCCACGGTCGACAGCGTCGGACCGAGGCCGACCACCTCCACCGGGTCGCCGACCCGCAGGGTGCCCCGCTCGATCGCGCCGGTCACCACGGTTCCCCGTCCGGAGATCGTCATGACGTTCTCGATCGGCATCAGGAACGGCTCGCCGAGTTCACGGGGTGGCACCGGGACGTAGCGGTCGACGGCGTCGAGCAGCTCCGCGACGGACGAGACCCAGCGCGGGTCGCCCTGAAGGGCCCGCAGCGCCGACACGCGTACCACGGGCACCTCGTCGCCGGGGAAGCCGTACTCGGACACCAGGTCCCGGACCTCGAGCTCGACCAGGTCGAGCAGCTCCCGGTCCTCGACCGCGTCGGCCTTGTTCATCGCCACCACCAGGTAGGGCACGCCGACCCGCCGAGCGAGCAGCACGTGCTCGCGGGTCTGCGGCATCGCCCCGTCGAGCGCGGAGACGACCAGGATCGCGCCGTCGACCTGCGCCGCCCCCGTGATCATGTTCTTTACGAAGTCGGCGTGGCCGGGCATGTCCACGTGGGCGTAGTGCCGGGTCGCGGTCTCGTACTCGACATGGGCGATGTTGATGGTGATGCCCCGCGCCACCTCCTCCGGTGCCCGGTCGATGCCGTCGAAGGACACGAACCGGTTGACGGCGGGGTCGCGGTCGGCGAGGACCTTGGTGATCGCGGCCGTCAGGGTCGTCTTGCCGTGGTCGACGTGACCCATCGTGCCGATGTTGAGGTGCGGCTTCGTGCGCACGAACTGGCTCTTGGCCATGATGACACTCCACAGTGGAAGTGAGCTGGCGGACGACGAACGCGGGCGGGTGCCACCCCGCGGAAAACCGCGCCAGAACCGCGCGTCACGGCGCGCCTACAGGGGCAGCGCCGGAACACCGGGCCACCCTCCTCCGTGGTTCTGCCGCAGCGGGAGGAGGGTCAGCCTCGGGTGTCTGCCAGCCACGCGCACACGTCGACGGCGGCCGGCAGGTGGAAACCTGCGGGCCGCACAGAGCCGACGGTGCCGAACATGGCGATCACGCTAGCCGCGAACATCCGGTGAGGGCGACCGAATATTCCCTCCCGGAGGTGCGACGGCCCTTCGAGTCGATCGAGATCGGGCGCCGGTCATCGACCGGTACGAGGGCGACGGGCGTGGCGGCCACCTGAGGTCGACATCCGTCGACCGGCTGGGTTCAGGCCCGAGGAATCAGCACGCTCAGGCAGGTGACGCAGCCTTCGAGCTTCTCGTACTCGCTGATGTCGACGACGACCGGCGTGAGGCCGAGGTCCGCCACGAGCGCCGCGGTGCGCGGCGCCGACGCGGCCAGCAGCACGAGGTCGTCACCGAGCGGTACGACGTGGCAGCCGGCCTCCTCGTCGACCCTGCGCACCGGCTGCCCGAGCGCGCTCGTGTCGAGCAGTTCGGGCAACGCGAGGAGGGTGCCGTCGGGCAGCGCGGTCACGGCCGACTTGAGATGCAGCACGTCGCGCAGCGGGACCGGGATCACTGTGCGCCCGCGGGTTGCCAGGTGGGCCCGCAGCTGGGCCACGCCCTCGGCGTTGGTGCGGCCGCCTCGACCCACGTACACGGTGCTGCCGACCTGCAGCACGTCGCCGCCGTCCAGCGTCCCGGGGGCCTCGATGCGCACGACCTCCAGCCCGGCCTCGTGTACCGCCTTCTCCGTGCCGGGGATCTCCGGACGGCGCTGTGGCGCGCCGGGCCGGGTGATCACCGCCAGGCCCTCGCAGACCACGACCGTGTCCTCGACGAACACCGAGTCGGGGCAGTGCTCGGCGGGGGCGACCTCGCGGACCTGCCAGCCGGCGTCGGCCAGCGTGGCCCGGTACGCCTCGTGCTGGCGCCGGGCCTGCTCGATGTCCACGTCGCCGCGCTGGATGTGGGTGACCAGCCCTTCGGCCAGCCGGCCGCTGGGGCGTCGGACCAGGGCGATGCCTCGCGTCATGCCATTAGTCTGCCGTGCGCTGTCGGCCAAGCCCAGTCGCCGAGACGTTCGTCCGGGCAGATTCAGGAACTCATGTGCCGGCCGTCTCCAGAACCTCCTTCAGGAGGGCGCGGTCGCCGTTGACACCGGCGTCTCGCGGAGCGACCACCCCCATACCGCCGCGTCCGGCTCGGGGACCGGCCGCCGACCGCCACCACTTCGCCCCCACGGCGGCGCCTCCGTGTCGTTAGACTCCCGGGCCGTGACGTCCTTCTCCTCCCCGATCGATGTGGCCCACGCGCTGTTGCAGGAGGGCCGGTTGGTCGAAGCCGAAGAGGTCATGGTGCGAGAGCTGCGCGCGGTGACGGCGAAGCACGGCCGCGGCGGTCCGGCCTGGGCGTCAGCTCAATGCGACCTGGGGAACGTTCTGCTGAACTGCGACCAGCTGGACCGTGCGATCGAGTGCTACCGCAACGCGACCTCCGCATCGAGGCAGGAAGATGCGCAGACGCGCAGGGATCACCTGACCTACCGGCTCAATCTGGGCATGGCACTGCGGATGGCCGGACGACTCGACGAGGCCGAGGCTGAACTCCGCCAGGGCGCCCAGGATCGTCTCGCCTTCTACGGCCGCGAGCACGCCGGGTACGCGTTCGGCCTCGAACCGCTGGCGGACGTGTTGCTGCAGCGTGGAAACCTCCGGCAGGCCCGGCAGGTCATCGAGCAGACGGTGGACATCTTCTGGCGCACCGGGCATGAGCGGGTCGCCACCGCCTTGGCGTTGCGGGCGGAGATTGTGAACGCCGACGACCCCGGGGTGGCGCTCTTTTCCGGCATGGACCAACTGCCGGATGAGGTCGTCGAGCAGGTGGCGCTGTCCGTCATCAACCGGCTCGGCCGCAGCGACACGACGACCTACAAGGCCGTTCTCACCGACCTGGTCGCCGCCCTGGAGGCGCGACTCGGCGTGGATCACCAGGCGACGCTCAACGTGCTCTCCACGCTGGCGAACGCCGGATCCGATGGCGGCGACCAGGCCGCGCGGATCGATGCGATCCAACGAGTCCTCGCCTCCTATGACCGCCAGGGCAGGGCGGAGGAAGCTCTCATGGCGGCTCTCGGCTTGGCGATGGCACAGAGCGCCGCAGGCGACGATGAGGAAGCGTTGCGCACGTACGCGTCGGCGTATTCGCGGGCGGAGCGCATCGGTCGCCCGGAAGTGAAGAGCCAGGTGCTGCGCAATTGGGGCCTCGCCTTGAAGGAAGCCGGCCAGGTGGGCCCGGCGGAACAGCGGCTGGGTGAGGCAGTGGCACAGGCCCGCCGGAGCGCCGACCACGAGGCACTTGGCCGGGCACAGGTCGCCCTCGGTCTCTTCCTGCAACATGAGGGACGGCTGGCGGACGCGCGATCGGTCCTGGAGGAAGGCCTGTCCGTGCTGGATCCCGTACATCCGGACGCGATGGTGGGGCGCAGCCACCTCGGCGCAGCCATGGACGGCCGCACCTGCGGGTGCGGCGATCTGCAGGCGACGATCGAGGATGCCTTCCGCCAGTTCGTCACCAGCAAACTGCCCGGCGACCTCCTGGCCGACCTGGACGTGACGATCGAGGACGGCGACTTCCAGATCAAGGTCGAGCTGCGCCGCCAGCCGACCGAAGATGAGATCGAGCGCCTCAACGGCGTCATCCAGTCCGCGCACGCCGAGTTCCGCCACCGGATGTCAGAACCACGCTACGCAGGCTGACCGTCCAACACCGAGCACGGCGGGCATGCCGTCGAACGCCTCGTCCACCGCCATCCCGCCGGGCGTCGTCACCCCGGTGCGGTCACTGTCGTACGTCCTGTTCCTGTCGCGGGAGGTCACCGATCAGATCCTCCACACGGGCTTCCGCCGGTGCCGGAGGCCGGCCTTCCATTCGGGTCAGACCGACGCCGACGAGCACGACCCCCATCCCGATCGCGCTTCGCAGGCCGAAGTCCTCGTCGAGGACGATGACCCCCAACGCCACCGAGACCACCGGCAACAGATAGCCGATGGTCGCCGTGTTGGTGGCGCCCTCGGCGGCGATGTTGCGGTAGGTGAGGTGGAAGGTGGTCCCGGTGGCGAGGACGCCGAGGATCACGACGGCCATCAGGGCCTTCGGGCCGATCTCGATCGGCGTCAGACCGCCGGCCGGCAGCGTGACCGTGGTCAGGCCGGTCGCTGCGATGAGCTGCGCCGCGGACAGCGAGATGGTGGGGATGCCCTTGCCGACCAGGTTGCGACCCATGTACGCGAAGCCGACGGCATAGCTGGCCGCGGCGGCGACGACGGCGAGGGCGCCCCAGCCGATCGGCCCGGCCGTCTGCCATGGCGCGAAGATCAGCACGACCCCGGCGAAGCCGATCACGAGTCCGCCCAGCCGGGCCGGGCGGAGTCCGCGCTCGGAGCCGATGACCACCCCGATCAGCAGGGACCACAGCGGGGTCGTCGCGTTCAGTACGCCGGCGACCCCCGAGTCGATGGTCTGCTGGCCGATGCTGAACAGGGCGAACGGCAGGGCGTTGCAGAACAGCGCGGCCACGAGGATGCGACCCCACGTCGCCCGGCTCCGCGGCAGCCGTCGACCCGAGGCGAGGCATCCGACCAGCAGGGTGAGCGATCCGAGTACGCACCGGCTGAGGGTGACCTGGACCGGAGTCAGTGCGTCCAGGGCCAGTTCGATCCAGAGGAAGGTCGATCCCCACAGCAGGGCGAGCACACCTATCCGCGCCCGCGCCCACGTCCTGCCCATGACACCTTCACCCCTGATCTCCTCGGTCGGTCCGCATCGAAGGTGCCACTCTCAAACAGGAAGGACAAGAAAAGGTTTCTACGCTTCCGTTAAGCTCTGCTTCATGCTCGACGTGCGGCGCATGCAGGTGCTACGGGCGGTGGCCACCAGCGGATCGGTGACGGCGGCGGCCGCGCACCTCGGATACACCCCCTCCGCCATCAGCCAGCAGATCGCGGCGCTGGAGAAGGAGGCCGGGATGGCGCTGCTCGAACGCGTCGGCCGCGGCGTGCGGCCCACGGCGGCGGGCCGACTGCTCACCAGCCACGCGGCCATTATCAGCCAGCATCTCGCCGAGGCCGAGACCGCGCTGGCCGACCTCCGCGCGGGGCGTACGGGCCGGCTGACCATCCGCTATTTCGCCTCGGTCGGTCCGGCCCTGCTGGCGCCGGCCCTCGCCCGATTCCGGCGCGCGCACCCGGACGTCACCGTCGACCCCAAGCTGAGCGATCCGGATGATCCGCTGCCGGACGTGGAGCGGGGCAACGCCGATCTCGCCATCGTGGTCCGCCGACCGAGCGACGACAGCCCCCAGGGCATCCGCCTGGTGCACCTGCTCGACGACGCGTATCAGGCCGTGTTGCCGAGCGGACACCCGCTCGCCGCGCAACCGGTGATCGACCTGGCCGACCTCGCCGGCGAACCCTGGGTCGGCAGCGAACCGCCCGGCCCCTGCCTGGAGCCGATAACCGACGCCTGCGCCGCGGCGGGCTTCAGCCCGGATTTCGTGGCGAGGTCGGAGGATTACGCCACGGCTCAGGGATTCGTTGCAGCCGGCCTCGGCGTCAGCCTCATCCCCCGGCTGGGGCTGGGCACCCGCCATCCCGCCGTCACCACCCGCCGGGTCCGCCACCCGGAGCCGATCAGGAAAATCTACGCCGCGGTCCGGGAAATCTCGGTGGCGCAGCCGGCGCTGCGCGCGCTGATCGACGCGGTGACCGACGCCGCGAAGGAGTGAACCATGCCGCACAGAGACGCCGCGGAGTCGACGAACTCCAGGGCGCGACCAGAAGGGTACGGCCCCGCATCAGCGGACGCTTGGGCTGCGCTGGCGGACCCGTTCGTGGAAGGTGCGTACGCTCCGGTCAAGGGGCAGGTGCGGACGTACGTCCTGCATGCTCAGCTGTTGCGGCACCTGCCTGAGCCGCCGGCGAGTGTCCTCGACGTCGGTGGGGGTGCGGCCCACCAGTCGTTGCCGCTGGCCCGGCTCGGCTACGACGTCACCGTCCTGGACGCGTCGCCGGCCATGCTTGCCAAGGCCGAGCAGCGGCTGGACGCGGAGCCGGACGAGGTCCGGCGGCGCGTCCGGTTGGTCGAGGCGCCCGGTGAGCAGGCTCGGGCGGCGACGGGTGGACGGCAGTTCGCGGCGGTGCTCTGCCACGGCGTGCTGATGTACCTGGAGCGACCGGAGCCGCTGGTCGCCGAGCTGTGCCGGTGCGCGGCACCCGATGGCGTCGTCTCGGTCATGGCGCTCAACGCCCGTACGCTGGCTGTCCGCCCGGCTCTCGACCGCCGTTGGGCCGATGCCCTGGCCGCGTTCGATGCCGCCGGCGAGGTGGGGGTGCTCGGCGTTGACACCCGTGGCGACACCGTGGAGGGCCTGTCCGTCCTGCTACGGCAGGGTGGGGTGGACCCCGAGGGCTGGTACGGGGTCTGGTTGTTCTCGGACTGGCTGGACCTGCCGCCGGACAGCACGGACGTGACGGCCGTGGCCGCCGTCGAACTCGAAGCGAGCCTGCGGGACCCCTACCGGCAGCTCAGCCGGGTGTTCCACCTGGTCGGCCGGGCCCGCGCGCCACGGCTCTGACCCGGTGCGGAGGACAGGCCAGGCCGCCTGATCTCACCGTCGAGGGGTCGCCGGGATGGCCCTGCGCCGTCGGGCAACGAACAACAGCATGCCCCCACCCGCCAGCATGGCGAGGCCGATTCCGGCGGTCAGCCCGGCTCGTGGCCCGGTGATCGGCAAACCACCACCACCGGCGCCGCCCCCGGCGCTCCCGCCGTCATCGCCTCCGCCGCTGCTGTTCGCGGCCACCACGACGGCGAACCCGTCCTGGTTGTCGCTGTCGTCGACGTCGGCGGCGCGTACGGCGACGGCGTTCGCGGGCAGTTCGGTCCACGCCGGGTCGGAACCGTTCGACCGCTGTTCGGCCAAGCCCTCGACCTGCACCGTCCCATTTCTCAATGCCACCGGCGCCTTCACGCCGGCCGATACCGTCGCCAGGTTGTACAGCTCGACGGCAGAGTGCAGCTTGTCGTCCGGGTCGGTGTCCTGGTCGGCAGGAATGAGGGCGAGCTTGTCGTAGGTGCAGACGGCCGAACGCCCAGCGTCACCAAGGACGCATTCACCCGGCGGCTCGGTGAAGGTGACACCCTGGGGCAGGCTCAGCTGGACCTTGACGCCACTGACCGGCTTCAGTCCCTGGTTCGTGATGGTGTAACGCACCGCGCCCGTCTCGCCCGGATTCAACGTTCCGGAGGGCTCGATGCTGCCGTCGCCGCTGATCCGCACCGACTGCTTCACGTCCGGCGCGATCACCGAGAGGTCGGCCTCGGGATGGTCCACCACCTCGATCGGGAACCACTTGGTGTTGTCGGCCGGATTGGTGTCGGCCGGGTCGGCATCGACCTTCACCTGGATCCTGCCGGCCAGAGGCTCCTTGGTCTGGACGGTGGCGTCGACGGGAAGCTCCACCGTCTCGCCCGGCCCCGGAAGCCGGTCCGGCAGCAGCCGGCAGTACCACCGCCAGGTGTCGCCGTCACACTCACCGACGCCGCCGGTCGGCCAGAGCGTGACCCGCTGCGCGGGCCCGTCCAGCTCGGACGGATCGACCCAGACGACCACCTCGGTCGGGGTCCGGTCGCCCCGGTTGCTGATCTTCAGGTAGAGGGTCTTGTTCGTGACGCCCAGCGGAATCGTCCCGCCGGTCAGGTCTACCGTGAGGTCCGGACCCGTCTGCGCCGCCCGGGCGGAAACGGCCGGCATGCCGACCCCGCCGAGAAGAAGCAGCACGGTGGCCACTGTTCGTGCCAGCCATCGATGGCCGATCCTCATGACGAACCCTCCGAACGAACGGGGCGGTGCCGTTGGGGACCCTATCGGCAACAGTTCCGTTCGGCTATCCCTGTGATGAGCCCCGCCGGAGTTGAACAGCGGTAGCGGAGCGTCCGCCAGCCCGGCCGGAGTCCGCATCGACGTGCGTCCACCAGCGACAGAAACCGGCTTCTCGCACCGGCCGGCAGCCGTGCTCCCGAACGTCGACGGCGACCGGCAGAGGCAGCCGGACGGCGGCGAACGGGACGCGGTGCGCCACCCACAGATGTGACTGCGACGGACTCCATGAGAACGCCGGCGCTCTCGACGACGTTCGAGCCGCCTTCCTGAAGCCGCTGGCGAGGAGATCGCATAGAAAAAGGGGAGCACCTGCTCCCCGCCACTCTCAACATATAGCGCACCGGGGGGCTTGCGGCAAGACCCGGGTCGTGCCGCAGAATCGCTGGCCGAGGCCAGAACCTGCGGAAATGGGGAACTTGCGAAGTGCGTGTGGTGTTGTCGACGTATGGGTCACGGGGGGACGTCGAACCGCTGGTAGGACTCGCGATGCGGTTGGGGGAACTCGGCGTGGGGGTGCAGGTGTGCGGGCCACCGGATGAGGACTTCGCGCAGCGACTGGCTGGTGTAGGCGTACCGGTGGTGCCGGTCGGTCAGTCGGCGCGCGCGTTGACGATGGCGAAGCCGTCGCCGGCGGGCCTGCCGCGGCGCGCGGCCGAGTTGATCGCCAGCCAGTTCGACGCGGTCACCGCGGCGGCCGAGGGATGTGACGCGCTGGTCGCGACCGGCGTACTGCCGGCCGCGGCCGCCGCGCGGTCGGTGGCCGAGAAGCTGGGCATCCACTCCGTGTCCGTGACCTTCCAGCAGGTCACCCTGCCGTCGCCGCACCGCCCGCCGCTGGCGTATGCGGGCCGGCCGTTCTCGCCGGAGGTGACCGACAACCGGGTGCTGTGGGATCTGGACGCCCAGAGCATCAACACGCTGTTCGGTGCGGCGCTCAACACCCACCGGGCGTCGATCGGCCTGCCACCGGTGGACAACGTCCGCGACTACGTCGTCGGCGACCGGCCGTGGCTGGCGACGGACCCGACCCTGGACCCGTGGCAGGAGACGCCGGACCTCGACGTCGTCCAGACGGGCGCATGGATCCTGCCCGACGTGCGCCCACTCCCGGCCGACCTGGTGGCGTTCCTGGACGCCGGCACACCTCCTGTGTACGTGGGCTTCGGCAGCATGCCCCTGCACGCGTCGACGGACGCGGCCCGGGTGGCCATCGAGGCGGTCCGCGCGCAGGGCCGCCGCGCGATCGTCGCCCGCGGGTGGGCCGACCTGGCCCTCACCGACGACCGGGACGACTGCTTCGCCGTCGGCGAGGTCAATCACCAGGCACTGTTCGGCCGGGTGGCCGCCGTCGTGCACCACGGCGGCGCGGGCACCACGACGGCGGCCGCCCGGGCCGGCGCGCCTCAGGTGGTGGTTCCGCAGGCGGCGGATCAGCCGTACTGGGCCGGCCGGGTGGCCGACCTCGGCATCGGCGCGGCACACGACGGCAAGACTCCGACGTTCGAGTCCCTGTCGGCCGCGCTCAAGACGGCCCTCACCCCCGAGGCCCGCGCCCGGGCGACCGTCGTTGCCGGCACGATCCGTACCGACGGGGCGATGGTGGCCGCGAAGCTGCTGCTCGATGCGATCAGCCGGGACAGGTCACCGGTCTCCGCGTGAGGCACGCCGGCTCGTCGAGCCGGAACCCGGTACCCGAGAACCGACGAACCCCACACACCTGAGCCGACGACGGCCACGAGGTCCGCGTCGGGCGCGGCGTCGCCCGTCGCGGCCCTCAGGCTCGTCGGGCCGGTTCAGACGCCCTGCCGCGCGCACCGGTGGCGAGCGGCCAGATCGGAGCTGATGACGTGAACCCGTTGAACACCAGCGCGTTTGATCTTCCCGACCACCTCTCTCCCAAGGCCGACCCGAGGTTGATCGCCGGCGACGAGGAGCACTTCGCGGCCATCGCGGAGACCCTCGAGCAGTCGATCGCCCACCTGTCCGACCGCCTCGACGCCGAGCGCAAGGCGCCCGGCGGCATCGGCCGCCGGGCGATGGACCGGGACCAGGAGATCCACCGGCTGACCGCTCGACTGCGTGCCCTGCGTCGCTTCGGTCTGGACCTGTGCATCGGACGCATGGTCGGCGCGGACAGCCCTGAGCCCGTGTACATCGGACGACGTGGCCTCACGGACAGCGCGGGCCGTCGGCTGCTGCTCGACTGGCGTTCCCCCGCGGCTGAGCCGTTCTTCGGAGCGACCCACGCCAACCCGATGGGTCTGGTGAGCCGCCGCAGGTATCGCTGGACCCGCGGCCGGATCAGCGACTACTGGGACGAGGTGTTCACCGCGGACGGGCTCGAAGGGCACGCCGCGCTCGACGACCAGTCCGCCTTCATCGCCAGCCTGGGCGGCGCCCGGTCGAACCGGATGCGAGACGTGCTGGCCACCATCCAGGCCGACCAGGACGCGATCATCCGCGCGGGATCGAGCGGCGCCCTCGTCGTCGACGGCGGTCCGGGCACCGGGAAGACCGTCGTTGCGCTGCACCGCACCGCCTACCTCCGCTACGCCGACCCTCGTCTCGGTCACCGCCGGGGCGGCGTGCTGTTCGTCGGCCCGCACCAGCCCTACCTCGCCTACGTCGCCGACGTCCTCCCCAGCCTCGGCGAGGAGGACGTGCAGATCTGCACCCTGCGGGACCTCGTCCCCGAGGGTGTCGCGGCAACCTTCGAGACCGACCCGGACGTGGCCCGCCTGAAGTCGTCCGCGGACCTGGTGAAGGCGATCGAGGCGGCCGTCAGGTTCTACGAGGAGCCGCCGGCCAAGGGGATGACGGTCACGACCGACGACTCCGACATCCGGCTGAGCGCCGACGGCTGGGCCGAGGCGTTCGAGGCGCGGGGGCCCGGCACCCCGCACAACGAGGCGCGTGACGAGATCTGGGAGGAGTTGCTCACGATCCTGCTCGACAAGTACGACGGTGATGAGCCGGATGACCTGGTCCGCCGGTCGCTGCTGCGGAACCGGGAACTGCTCACGGCCGTCAACCGTGCCTGGCCGCTGCTCGACGCGGCCGACCTCGTCGGAGACCTCTGGTCGGTCCCCGCCTACCTGCGCAAATGCGCTCCCTGGCTCAGCCCAGACGAGGTTCGGGCGCTTCAGCGCCGCGATGCCCAGGCCTGGACGTTGTCCGACCTGCCGCTGCTGGACGCGGCACGGCAGCGGCTCGGCGACCGAGAGGTGTCACGACGCCGGCATCGGCGCGACGCCGCCGTCGCCGGCCAGCGCGAGCACATGGCCAGGGTCGTCGACGACCTGATCGCATCCGCCGCATACGACGACGGCGAAGGCCTGATGACGATGCTGCACCAGCAGGACCTGCGGGATGCCCTGGTCGACGAGACCGGACTGCCTGGCGCTGATCGGGACCCACTCGCCGGCCCGTTCGCGCACATCGTCGTGGACGAGGCCCAGGAGCTGACCGACGCGGAGTGGCAGATGTTGCTGCTCCGCTGCCCGTCCCGAAGCTTCACCATCGTCGGGGACCGGGCCCAGGCGCGGCACGGGTTCACGGAGTCGTGGCAGGACCGGCTCGAGCGGATCGGGCTCGACCGGATCAGCCTGGCCTCCCTGTCCATCAACTACCGGACGCCGAAGGAGGTCATGGCGGAAGCCGAGCCGGTCATCCGGACCGTGCTGCCGGACGCCAACGTGCCGACCTCCATCCGCAGCGGCGACGTCCCCGTCGTACACGGATCTGCTTCGGATCTGGGCCCGATCCTCGACGCCTGGCTCGCCGCGCACGCCGACGGGACCGCCTGCGTCATCGGCGACCCCACGTTCCGGGCGACCTCCCGGGTCGGGTCGCTGACCCCGGAGCTGGCGAAGGGGCTGGAGTTCGACCTGGTCGTCCTCGTCGATCCGGAGGCGTTCGGGGAAGGCATCGAAGGAGCGGTCGACCGCTATGTCGCGATGACCCGGGCGACCCGGCAACTCGTCATCCTCACGAGCTCCGACTCCGCCAAGACAACGGGAAAGCCCTGAGGGGTACCTGGCCTCATGCGCGGCCCGTCCCTCGCCGGACGGGTCGGTCACGCGGAAGCGGGACACAGTGTGCCCTGGAGTGCCCGGTCGTCTTTCGTTCCACAAACGTTCAGCCGGCGGTCCCTGCCCGCGTCGGATGCCCTTCCTAAGTTGCTTGAGGCGACGAAAGAAGGAGCTCATGGCCGCACTCCTCGCAATCCGGGCTCGCGGGATCACCAAGTGTTTCGGCGACGTGGTCGCCCTCGACGGCATCGATCTGGATGTGGCGCAGGGGCAGATCCACGGCCTGGTCGGGCCGAACGGCGCCGGCAAGACCACATTGCTCGGCCTCCTGCTGGGCCTGTCCGCGGCCGACAGCGGCCGCCTCGACATCCTGGGTACGCCGGTCGGTCGGGCGCTCACCGCTCCCGACGGTGTCGCCGGCTTCGTGGACGGGCCCGGCCTCTACCCCTCCATGACCGCCCGGCAGAACCTCGCCGCGCTGGCCGCTCTCCGCGGCTGCGATGCGCGGACAATGGCGATCGACGAGGTGCTCGACCAGGTCGGGCTCACCGATGTCGCGGACGACCGGGCCCGCGGTTTCTCCCTGGGCATGCGTCAGCGGCTCGGGCTCGCCGCCGCGCTGCTCGCCAAGCCCCGTCTGCTCGTGCTCGACGAACCAGCCAACGGTCTCGACCCGGCCGGCAAGAAACACGTGCACGGTGTCCTCACCCGGCTCGCGAAGGACGGAACCAGCGTGGTGGTCTCGAGCCACCGCATGGACGACCTCGAGGCACTGTGCTCCGAGGTCACCATCGTCGCCACGGGACGGGTCGTCTTCTCCGGCCCGCTGACCAAGCTGGCCGCCGAGAACCATGAACTCGCCTATCGGCTGGTCACCTCCGACGCGCAGGCCGCCCGCCGGTTGGCCGGCGACACGGCCGGCATCCGCGTCGTCGACGGCGCCGGGGCGCGGCCCGACCCCGAAGTGCTCGTCCTGCGCGCGCCGGTGCCGGCCCTGGACGAGCTGGTGGTGCGGCTCGTGCACGGGGGCGTCGCGCTGCGCGAACTCGCGCCCGTCGTGTCACCGCTCGAGGCCGCGTTCCTCGCCCTCACCGAGCAGCAGGAGGCCAGCCGATGAGCGCGACCGTCGTCGACGGCCACGCCGTTGGTGCCCCCGGCGTCCCGGTGTTGCGCGGCTACCGCTTCGAGCTGGTCAAGCTGTTCTCGCAATGGCGGATCCGCCTGCTGGTCCTGGCCTGCTGGACCGCGCCGGCGCTCTTCGTCGCCGCGGTGAGCCAGCAGAGCTCGCTGCCCGTCGACACCCTCTTCGGTCGCTGGATGCACGCCACCGGGTGGGCCGGGCCGCTGGTGCTGCTCGGATTCGCGGGCACGTGGGGGCTCCCGCTGGTGACCTCGGTCGTCGCCGGCGACGTGTTCGCCGCCGAGGACCGGCTCGGCACCTGGCGCCACCTGCTCGTGGCGGTCCGGTCGCCGCGACGGATCTTCGCGGCGAAGGCGTCGGCCAGTCTCACCGTCATCCTGCTGCTGGTGGCCGGGCTGGCCGGTTCCAGCGCGGCCGGGGGGCTCCTGGCGGTCGGCAACCAGCCGCTGGTCAGCCTCGACGGCCACCTGCTGATGCCGGCGGACACCGCCGGAAAGGTCCTGCTCGCCTGGGTCTGCGTCCTCGCCCCGACCCTGGCGCTGGCCGCGATCGGGCTACTCGGGTCCGTCGCGCTGGGCCGGTCCCCGATGGGACTGCTGCTGCCCGCGCTCGTCGCGCTCGCGATGCAGCTCGCCCAGACGCTGCCGCTCCCCGTCGCCGTACGCCTCGCCCTGCCCGGCTACGCCTTCATCGCCTGGAACGGCCTGTTCACCAGCCCCGCACAGCTCGGTCCACTCCTGATCGGCATCGTGGTCAGCCTGGTGTGGGCGGTGACCGCGACCGCGCTGGCCTACCTGCTCTTCGTGCGGCGCGACTTCACCAACCCGACCTACGACGGCTCGGGACGACGCGCCGTCGCCGCCGGAGTCCTGCCGCTCGTGGGCGTGGTCGGCGTGACGGTCGCGGTCGTCGCCGCGGCGACCTCGGCCACGGGGCCGGGAATCGAGCAGGACCGGGTGCAGCGCTCGGTCGCCACGGCATTCGCCCACCTCTACCGGCTGCAGACCCGGCAGCTCAAGCGCCCCGACGTCACCGAAGCGCAGTTGCAGGCCACGGCGAGTTGCAACCGGGGCGGTGGCAAGGTCGCCGCCCAGGGGCCGGGCAACGACTGGCGTTGCGTCGTCTCCTGGCATCTCCCCGACGTCGAGGCCGCGGGGGCGGCCATCTACCAGCTCGACGTCACCGCAGACGGGCGGTTCGTGGCCGACGGCGACGGGCCGAAGGAAGTGAACGGCTACTTCCTGGTGCGCACCCCGGTTGGGGACGCGCCGAACCCGCTCTGGCAGTTCGACGGCAATGTCGAGCTGCTTCCCACCACGAAGGGATAGCTCAATGCAGGTAACACGCCGCCGTCGGCGTGTCGGGAAGGACGGTTCCGGCCTTCCCGGTGGACGCATCGGCCGCCGGATACCCCTCGTCACGGCAGGCGCGACCGCTGTCGTACTCGCCACCGGCACCGGCATCGGTTTCGCCCAGACCCACCAGTTCGGCACCGACCAGGTCGGCCAGGTCACCGACCAGGGCCTGGTCGTCTCCGGCGACCAGTACCTCGACCCGATCGGGGAGCGCCTCGTCGTCAACAACGGCAAGATCATGTCGTCCTTGGTCAGCCCGGACGGCACCCACGTCGCGGCCTCGGTCGCCGACGGTGGGATGGCGCTCGCGATCGTGGACCTGAAGAACTGGAAGGTGCAGCAGCTCGTCGGCAACAACGCGGCGGCGAATCTGCGCATCAGCGGTAACGACGTGGGCCAGGAAGGCCCCACGTACTCGCCCGACGGTGCGCAGCTGTGGCTGGGCCAGGCTGACGGCTATCGCAAGTTCACCGTGAATCCGGACGGCACCCTCGCCAACCCGACGTTCATCCGGATCCCGCAGGACGGACCCAGGCGCGCGCTCGTCGGCGAGGCGGTGTTCTCGCCGGACGGGTCCACCGTGTACTCGGCCGTCAACGGCCAGAACCGGGTGGTCGCCCTCGACGCGGCGACCGGGACCATCCAGCAGAGCTGGGCCGTGGGCAACGCCCCGCGTGACATGGCCATGGTCGGCGGCAAGCTCTACGTCAGCAACGAGGGCGGGCGGAGGGCGTTGCCCGGCGATACGACGATCAACTCCTACAACACCCAGGTGCCGGCCGACCCGGTGACCGGCGCCACCACTACCGGCACGGTCAGCGTCATCGACCTGGCGAACCCGGCCGCGACCGTCGGGAGCATCGACGTCGGCCTGCACCCGACCGCCCTGTATGCCAGGAACGGGGCGCTGTTCGTCACCAACACCGCCACCAACGACGTGTCGGTCATCGACACCGCGAGCGACAAGGTCGTCCAGACCATCGCTACCCAGCCGTGGCCGGAGGCGACGGTGGGCTACGAGCCCGACGCGGTGACGCTCACCGACGACGGCCACCTGCTGGTGACGCTCGGCCGCGCCAACGCGGTCGCCGTCTACCGGTACACAACCCCGCTGGAGCCGGTCAGCTACGTTGGCCTGCTCCCGACCGACTACTTCCCCGCGGAGATCACCACCGTCGGCGACGACGTGCTCGTCTCCAACACCCGTGGTATCGACGCCCGCCGTCCCACCAACAGCACCGGGCACGGCACCCACGACACCACGTCGAGCCTGCAGCGGTTCACCCTGCCCGGCGACGACGTCATCAGGTCCGAGACCGGCAAGGTCTTCAGCCAGAACGGCTGGCACGGCGGCTCGGTCACGCTGACCGAGGGCAAGGGCGACGCGAAGCCGGTGCCGGTCCCGCTGCGGCTCGGCGATCCGTCAACGATCAAGCACGTCTTCCTGATCGTCAAGGAGAACCGGACCTACGACCAGGTCTTCGGTGACGTTCCGCGGGGCAACGGCGACCCGTCGCTGGCGCAGTTCGGCGAGAACGTGACGCCGAACCAGCACGCGATGGCCCAGCAGTTCGGGCTGTACGACAACACGTACGACGTCGGCACGAACTCGGCCGAGGGCCACAACTGGCTGATGCAGGCCGACAATCCGGAGTACACCGAGTCCTCGGCCGGTGAGTACATCCGCAGCTACGACACCGAGGACGACGCTCTCGGCCACCAGCGGACCGGCTTCCTCTGGACCGGTGCGCAGGCGGCCGGGAAGAGCGTGCGGAACTTCGGCGAGTTCCACCAGTTCCTGACCAAGCCGGCCGGGGCGAGCTGGCAGAACCTGTACTGCGACACCCGGAACATGGCGGAGACCGGGCAGGACACCGCCTACGCCATGGTCTCGTCGTCCCCGATCCCGTCGCTCAACAGCGTGTCGGTGCCCGGCTTCCCGAAGTTCGACACCGGTGTCCCGGACATCTACCGGTACGAGATCTGGAAGCGTGACTTCGCGAAGAACGGGCCGGCGAACCTGAACATGTTCTGGCTCTCCAGCGACCACACCGGTGGTCCGCCGAACGGGGCCGCCCAGGTCGCGGACAACGACCTCGCGGTCGGCAGGATCGTCGACATGATCTCGCACAGCCCGTACTGGAAGGACTCGGCGATCTTCGTGGTCGAGGACGACTCCCAGGCCGGCCTCGACCACGTTGACGGCCACCGCGCCCCGATCCAGATCATCAGCCCCTGGGCCCGGCACGGCGTCGTCGACAGCCACTACTACACGCAGATCACGGTGATCCGGACCATCGAGCAGATCCTCGGGATCCACCCGATGAACCAGAAGGACAGCGCGGCCAGCCCGATGCGGGGGGCGTTCATCCAGAACGCGGACGTCACACCGTTCACCGCGCTGCCCAACCGGACCTCGCTGACCGCGGGGCTGAAGTCCGCGCCCGCCTGCGGCCTGGACACCCCCGCGCCGCAGGACCCGAACGCCGCGGCCGCACCGTCCGGCAAGGTGCCGGCGGACAAGCAGCAGGTTGCGGCGCAGTGGGACGAGTGGAAGTCACACCAGCGGCTGACCGGGCCCGACGCCCGGCCCGACTTCGCGAACCCCGCGCAGATGAACCACTTCACCTGGTACGAGACGCACGACTGGACGAAGCCGTACCCCGGCGAGGACAAGATCTTCGCGCCGGCGGACGTGCCGGGCGCGTACCTCCCGTCGCCGGAGTCCGACGGCTGACGCAGGTTGATCACATTCAGGGGCCCGGGGGGGGGGGGGGGGGGGGGGGGGGGGAGGGGGGGGGGGGGGGGGGGGGGGGGTGGGGGGGGGGGAGGGGGGGGGTGGGGGGGGGGGAGGGGGGGTGG
>NZ_JBVJJA010000011.1:0-172646 GCF_055586005.1 Micromonospora sp. NPDC051924 | reverse complement strand
CCCCCCCCCCCCCCCCCCCCCCCCCCCCCCCCCCCCCCCCCCCCCCCCCCCCCCCCCCCCCCCCCCCCCCCCCCCCCCCCCCCCCCCCCCCCCTCGACCCTGTTCCACGCCGACAGCACCGCCAGGAGGAGTACGTGACAACCGCCGAGACGCAGCACGCCCGGCCCGGTCGGGTCGGTGAGGCGTGGCGTGGGTTCCGCCGCTGGCGGCGGACCCGGCCGTTCTGGGGCGGGCTCTTCACCGCGCTGGCCGGCCTGGAGATCTTCGGCACCACGCAGATGAGCCTGAACGGCCTCACCTTCCAGATGGGGCCGACCGGCTTCCTGTCCTGGCTGATCCCGGTCATCCTGGTCGCCTGCGGGATGCTGCTCTGGTTCACCCCGGCGCAGCGCATGTTCTACGCGATCGTCGCGGGGATCACCGCGGTCTACTCGCTGATCGGGGTCAACCTCGGCGGCTTCTTCATCGGCCTGCTGCTCGGCATGGTGGGTGCCGCCCTCGGCTTCGCCTGGGTGCCGACCAAGAAGGCGGCCCCGGCCGGCGAGCCGCTGGTCGACGCCGGACCGGCCGACGAAGAGGACACGAGCCCGGCCGAGGACGAGCCGGCCCTCGTCGACGAGCTGCTGCCCCGGCAGCGCGAGGACGAGACGACGGGCGTGCTCACCGACACGCTGCCCGAGCCGCGCAACCCGCTGCGGGAGCCGGCCCCCACCGAGGCCGCCGACACCACCCAGGTGCTGCCGGCCGTCGGCCCCGACGGGCCGGAGCGACCCGGGCACCGCGACCCGAAGCTGTACGGCATCCTGCTGGTGGTCGCCAGCGTCTCGGCGGCCGGCCTCTTCGCGCTCCGCGGTGAGCAGCCAGCGCTCGCCGCGCCCACCGCCTGCCCGACGGCCACCACCTCCGCCGCCCCCCAGCCGTCCGCGTCCGCCTCCAGCTCGGCCTCGGCGTCGGCTTCGGCCAGCCAGAGCCCGACGCCCGAGGCGACCTCGGACGGCAACCTGCTCACCGACATCGTCGACGGCATCACCGGCCTGTTCACCGGCGGCGACTCGAGCAGCAGCGAGCCGTCGCCGACCCCGACGCCGAGCAGCTCGGCGGCGCCGGCCGCCGAGCCCATGGCGACCGGCACCACCCCCAGCGAGAGCGGCACCAGCGCGGCCCCGGCACCGAGCGCGAGCGCCTCGGCGAAGCCCGCCACCAAGCCGGGTGGCGGCACCTGCACTGAGCCGCGGCCGACCAAGCCGAAGCCGGTCGAGGCGGGCAAGCCGCTGCCCCGGATCGCCGCCGAGTCGGGCCAGCCGGTCGTCGCCGATCCGGTGTCCAAGCTGACCGGGTCGGAGGTGACCATGAGCGGGCTGCGGTTCGACGGGGTCGTCGAGCTGCCGACCCGCGACGGCACGCTCAAGTGCCTGAAGTTCAGCATGGACAAGGCGGTCACCGACGACTTCGTCCTGCAGGCGAGCGGTCCGGCGGGCAAGCACCAGCGGTACGTCACCGACCAGCTCACCGTCCAGGGGGATGTGGCCTTCTACGCCACCCGCTTCGTCGGGTACCTGCTCGGTATCAAGATCACGCTGACCCCGGACCTGCCGTTCCCCGACGGCATCCCGATCACCTCGCCGCTGCCGATCACCTTCACCGACCCCTCGATCGACCTGGCGTACGTCGACTCGGACGTCCTCACCGCCAAGCCGAAGCTCGAACTCGACCTGGCCTGATCCGCCGGACACGCGAAACGGCCGGGAGCCGGAGGTGACCTCCGACTCCCGGCCGTTCGTCTCGGCTAGAGCCGGGCCAGCGCCCGGCGCAGCGGGTCGAGGCCCAGCGCGCCCAGGTCGAGCGCCTGACGGTGGAACTCCTTGAGGTCGAAGTCGGCCCCCTTGCGGGCCTTCGCCTCGTCCCGGGCCTGGAGCCAGATCCGCTCGCCCACCTTGTACGAGGGCGCCTGCCCCGGCCAGCCCAGGTAGCGGTTGAGTTCGAAGCGCAGGTTCTCGTCCGGCACCCGGCAGTGCGCCCGCATGAACTCCCAGCCCAGCTCCGGCGTCCAGCGCTCGCCCGGGTGGAAGCCGAACGGGTTGTCCTTAGGGATCTCCAGCTCCAGGTGCATGCCGATGTCAACGATCACCCGGGCCGCGCGGAACGCCTGCGCGTCGAGCATGCCGAGCTTGTCGCCCGGGTCGTCCAGGTAGCCCAGGTCGTCCATCAGCCGCTCCGAGTAGAGCGCCCAGCCCTCGCCGTGCCCGGAGACCCAGCAGAGCAGCCGCTGCCAGCGGTTGAGCTTCTCGGCGCGGACGGCCGTCTGCGCGACCTGGAGGTGGTGGCCCGGCACGCCTTCGTGGTAGACGGTGGTCACCTCACGCCAGGTGGAGAAGTCGGTGATGCCCTGCGGCACCGCCCACCACATCCGGCCCGGCCGGGAGAAGTCCTCGCTCGGGCCGGTGTAGTAGATGGCGCCGTCGCTGGTCGGCGCGAGGCAGCACTCGATCCGGCGGACCTGCTCCGGGATGTCGAAGTGGGTGCCGTGCAGGTCGCTGATCGCCTTGTCGGCCAGCGCCTGCATCCAGTCCCGGAACGCCTCCTTGCCCTGGATGGTGCGGGCCGGGTCGGCGTCCAGCGCACTGACGGCGTCATCGATGCTGGCACCCGGACCCGCGATGCGCTGGGCAACGGTTCGCATCTCGGCCTCCAGGCGGGCCAGCTCCGCGAAACCCCAGGCGTACGTCTCGTCGAGGTCGACCCTGGCGCCGAGGAAGTACTGCGAGGCCAGCTCGTACCGTTCCCGGCCGGCGGCCTGCTTCTCCCGGCCCTGGGGCGCCAGCTCGGTACGGAGGAACTGCCCGAACTCGGCGGTGGCCCCGGTGGCGGCGGCGGCTCCCTTGCGCAGCTCGGCGCCGAGCACGCCGTCGACCCCGAGCCGTTCGACCAGCCCGTGGAAGAAGTTGTCGCCGTTCGGGTCCGTCCAGATGTCGCACTGCTTGGCGACCTCGACGAGCTGCACCCGCGAGCTGACCTTGCCCGCCGCGGCCGCCTCGCGCAGCGTCCGCTTGTATCCCTCCAGCGCCGCCGGGAAGCCGTTGAGCCGGGCGGCGACGTTCGCCTTCGCGTCGTCGCCCTCGGTCGGCATGAGATCGAACACCATGCGGAGGTCGTGCAGCCCGCTGGCGATCACGTTGACCTCGCTGGTCGTCTCGCCGGCCTCGTGCCGGGCGAGCTCCAGGCCGAGGCGTTCCTGCATCGCCTCCTTGGCGGTCCGCTCGGCCTCGGTGTCCGGCTCGGTCACGTCGAGGTCGGCCAGGGCGCGCCGGGTCAGGTCGGCGCGGGCCGCGTAGCCCTCCGGGGAGAGGTCGTCGAGCTGGTCGTCGTAGCCGGCGATGCCGACGTAGGTGGCACCGGTCGGGCTCAGCGGCGCCCAGTCGGCCACGTACCGGTTGGCGAGGTCATCGATTCGTCCCACGGTGCGACCCTACGTGACCGCGCCACCCCGTTGTCGACCATGTTCGCCGTGTTCGGAAGCAGATCAGGCGGGTCGAGGTCTGGTCCATGCCCCCGGGGCAGGTCTCTTGCTGTGGCCCGCGACACGGCGTCCGATTTTCGCGGGACTTCGTCGTACCCCTGCGGCAGAGTGTCAGGGGTGAACACGGACTTGACTCCTGACCGGGCGGCGCTGCGGAGCTGGCTGCCCGGCTTCCTCGCGCTCGGCGTGATCTGGGGTTCCAGCTTCCTCTTCATCAAGGTCGGGGTGACCGAGCTGCACCCGCTGCACCTCACCCTCTACCGGGTCGCCACCGGTGCGGTGACCCTGCTGCTGGTGCTGGCCGTGCTGCGTGACCGGCTGCCCCGCGAGCCCCGGGTCTGGGCGCACCTGCTGGTGGTCGCCGCGTTCGGCGTCGCCCTGCCGTTCACCCTGTTCGGCTTCGGCGAGCAGCGGGTCGAGTCGATGCTCGCCGGCATCTGGAACGCCACCACTCCGCTGATCGTGCTGCCGCTGGCGGTGCTGGTCTTCCGTACCGAGCGGTTGACCGTGCGCCGGGCGGTCGGGCTGGCGCTGGGCTTCGCCGGCGTGCTGGTGGTGCTGGGCGTCTGGGAGGGCATCGGCGGCTCGCACTTCACCGGCCAGCTCATGTGCCTGGGCGCGGCGGCCTGCTACGGCGTGGCCATCCCGTACCAGAAGAAGTTCATCGCCGGGAGCGCGTACTCCGGGCTGTCGTTGTCCGCGGCGCAGCTGCTGGTCGCGACCGCGCAGCTCGCGGTGGTCGCGCCGCTGGTCGCCGGCGCGCCGCCGGTGCCGACGGGCCTCTCCCTGCGGGTGGTGGCCAGCGTGCTGGCGCTCGGCGCGCTCGGCACCGGGCTGGCCTTCGTGATCAACCTGCGCAACATCCGGGTCGCCGGGGCGAGCACCGCGTCCACCGTCACGTACCTGATCCCGGTCTTCGCCGTGCTGGTCGGCGCGGTGGTGCTCGACGAGCGGATGAACTGGCACCAGCCGGCGGGCGCGCTGATCGTGCTCGTCGGCGTGGCGGTCGCCCAGGGGGTGCTCGGCCGGCGCCGCCCGCGGACCGTCGTCGGCGCCCCGGCGGTGCCGGCCGCCGAACCGGCCGCGCGCCGCTGAGGCCGGCCGGCCACCACGTCGGCGATCCGGCGGTGTCCGGCGGGTCGGGATGCCGCCAGGTCGGCGAGGCGACGGTGTCCGGGCGGGGGCCGCGCCGGTCAGCGGTGGCCGGCCGCCCACTTCACCAGGCGGTCCGCCTTCCAGGTGTTGACCACGCGGCTGGCCGGTACGCCGCAGAGCGCCGCCCGCTCGCAGCCGAACCGCTGCCAGTCGAGCTGACCGGGCGCGTGGGCGTCGGTGTTGATGACGAACCGGCAGCCGGCTTCCAGGGCACGGCGGATCAGCCGCTTCGGCGGGTCCTGGCGCTCCGGCCGGGAGTTGATCTCGACGGCGACGTCGTGTTCGGCGCAGGCGGCGAAGACGGCATCCGGGTCGAAGTCGCTCTCGGCCCGGGTACGCGCCCGGTGCCCCCGGTCGCCCGGGCCCTTCACCCCCGCCGGCCGGGACGACACCATCCGCCCGGTGCAGTGCCCGAGGATGTCCAGGTGCGGGTTGGCGATCGCGGTGAGCATCCGCCGGGTCATCTTCGCCCGCTCGTCGTTCAGGCCGCTGTGCACCGAGCCGACCACCACGTCGAGCCGGGCGAGCAGCTTCTCGTCCTGGTCCAGCGAGCCGTCGGCGAGGATGTCCACCTCGATGCCGGTGAGGATGCGGAAGCCCTTCGGCAGCGCCTCGTTCACCGCCGCCACGTGGTCGAGCTGCCGGCGCAGCCGCTCCGCGGTCAGCCCCCGAGCCACCTTCAGGCGGGGCGAGTGATCGGTGAGCACCAGGTACTCGTGGCCCAGCTCGACCGCGGCCAAGGCCATCTCCTCGATCGGCGACCCGCCGTCGGACCAGTCGGAGTGGGTGTGGCAGTCGCCGCGCAGCGCGTCCCGCAGCTTCGCCGCGGCCTCGTCCAGGTCGGTGCCCTCGGTGGCGACCAGCCGGCGCAGGTAGACCGGCTCCTCGCCGGCCAGCGACTCGGTGACGCAGCGGGCGGTGACGTCGCCGACCCCGGCCAGTTCGGTGAGCTTCCCGGTGCGGGCGCGCTCGGCGACCTCCCCGGTGGGCAGGGCGGCGAGCGCGTTGGCCGCCGACCGGAACGCCCGGACCCGGTAGGTGGCCTCATTCGCCTTCTCCAGCAGGAACGCGATCCGGCGCAGGTCGGCGATGGGATCCCGGGCAGTCATGCCCTGCAACCTACGCGCCCGGGTCGCCGGCCGCCGGGCGTCGTGCGGGGTGTCGGGAGTGGACGGCGCTCAGCCGGCGCCGGCGGTGGTGGTGGGGGCCTTCGGGCAGCCGTGCTTCTGCTGCCAGGCGGCCACCTCGGTGGCCGGTCCCCGGTTGCCGCCCTTACGCCAGGAGTTCAGGTAGGGGGCGGGCCAGATCACGCCGCGCCGGATCCACCAGTCGTCGTGGCCGGTGCACTTCGGCGAGAGCCCGAAGTGCAGGTGGCACACGTTGTTGGCGTTGCCGGTGTGGCCCACCTTGCCGAGCTGCTGCCCGGCCTTGACGCGTACGCCGGCGTCGATGCCGGTGGCGATCGCGCTCAGGTGGGAGCCGTAGTAGCGCACCCCGTCGTCGCCGAGCAGCGACACCGACAGCCCCCCGTTGTACGGGCCGAGCGGGCCGCTCCTGGAGAACCGGTCCACCCGGCTCACCTCGAGGATCCGGCCGTCGGTGACCGCCACGACCGGCTCCCCGCAGTCGGCGAAGATGTCCGTCCCGGGGTAGGCGGAGTGGGTCGGGTGGTAGTCGACGTTGCTCGCCTTCACCGGGAAGACGTGCCGCAGGTTCGCCCGGGTCGACGAGGGGGCGGCGGAGGTGGGTGCGGCGGTGGGCGGCGCCGCCGGCTGACCCGCGGTGGCCGTCGCGCCCGGCGTCTGCCAGGAGCTGTCCGTGTCGGCCGCCGGGCGGGTGCCGGGAGCGCACCCGGCGATCAGGGCCGGCACGACCAGCAGCAGGATCGGGTACGCCGAACGCGGACGGCGGCCGATCGATCGCGAGCGCATCCGGCCATCCTGACAGACCAGTACCGTGGGCACGAACGCTGAGCGTCCCCGGTTGCGCTGCGTGATGTCGGTACGTGCACGATCCGTGAAGGGAGCAGGGGCGATGAACGGGTGGCAGGCCGTCCCCGGGGAGCCCGCGCCGGGCCCCGGCCGCCCCGCGCCGCGTACCCCGTCGGGGCTCTTCCCGGCCGGGGCGCCGATGCGGCCGGTCTGGCGCGAGCCGTACCCGGTTACCGGTGGCGGCGTCGCGGTCGGCGCCGTCACGGCCTTCGTCTGGCTGCTGCTGTTCGGCCTGCTCGGCCACGATGTGCCCAGCTACGCGTGGTGGACGGTGATCGCCGGCGGGCTGGCCTGGCTGGCCGCCCTGGCGCTGGTCCGGTACGGCGACCGGGGCGTGGCGACCGGGGTCGCGATCGTCACCGCGGGCGGCTGGAGCATCGCCGCGGCGATCGTCGCGGTCCGCTGGGCGCAGAGCGGGAACTGGCCGCTCTGGTGACTTTGAGTGAGGGTGTCGCTGCGCAGCGAACGCCTCTTGACGTACCCGCGGTGACGGTTCACTCTCGCCGTATGGCCTGGACCACCCCGCCGCGGCTCGACCCCGAGCGGAGCCGCCGCCGCCTGCAACTCCTCGCCGAGTTGGCCGGCGCCCGCGCGGTACGTCAGCGCGAGCGGCCGCAGCGGGTCAACACCGAGCGTCTGCGCCAACTCATCGCCACCCGCCGGCGCGTCGCCGGCTGACCGACTTTCTCCCAGGAACGGCCGGCCCTTCGGGGCGTTGACCGGTCGCCTGCCGACCCGACCGGTTAACGTGCACGCGTGACGAGTCGGCGTGCTGCCGAGGCCAATTTGGGGGGACCGTGTCGTACTTCGCTGCTGCCGTGGCGCGCGTCGAGGGCGGCTGGACCGCCGACGAGGTGAGCCTGCGGGGCGTCACCGATATCGAGGAGGTCGCCGACCGGCTGCGCGACGTCGAGCCGGACGCCGACCTGTCCCTGCTCTTCGTCGAGGCCGACGACACCTACCTGGTGATCCTGCGCCTGGACGAGGGCGAGGACCTGCGGATCTTCGGCTCGGACTCGGCGTACGCGGAGGAGTCCCAGCTCGGCGCCCTGCTGATCGGCGACCTGAAGACCTCGGTCACCGGCCTGGAGGACACCGAGGAGCCGCGCGCCGCCGGTGGCGACGAGGAGACCGAGCAGCCGGCCGTGGATCCGGAGGCCGACCCGGTGGGCGACGCGGACATCCTCGCCGATCTGGGCATCCCGGCGCAGAAGCTGCTCACCCTCTCCGGGCACGAGGGCATGATGCCGGCCGACGTGACCGCCGCGATCTGCCAGGTGCTGGGCTGCGCGGACGAGGTCGAGGAGCTGCGTGAGGTCTGAGCCGGCCGGGCCCTGGACCGGCGGGGGCGAGCCGGCCGACGTCACCGACCCGGCGCTGGAGACCGTACGCCCGGGGCAGCCGACCCCGGGCCGGCCGGGCCGGGTGGGGCCCGGTGCGGACGAGGGGCTGGCCGACCCGGGTGGCGTGGGGCGCCGGCAGCGGCACGAGCTGTGGATGCGCCGGGCCCTGGAGGTCGCGGTGACCGGCCCGGACACCGCCCCGCCGGCGGACGGCGACGCGGCGGTCGAGGACGTACCCGTGGGGGCGGTCCTCTACGGCCCGGACGGCGCCGAGCTGGCGATCGGGCGGAACGAGCGGGAGCTGACCGGGGACCCGACCGCGCACGCCGAGGTGCTGGCGCTGCGCCGGGCCGCCGAGCGGCTGGGGCGCTGGCGGCTGGCCGGCTGCACCCTGGTGGTGACCCTGGAGCCCTGCACGATGTGCGCGGGGGCGATCGCGCTGGCCCGGGTCTCGACGGTGGTCTTCGGCGCATGGGAGCCGAAGACGGGTGCGGTCGGCTCGCTCTGGGACGTGCTGCGCGACCGCCGTCTCACCCACCGCCCCGAGGTGTACGGCGGCGTCCTGGAAACGGAGAGCGCCGCCCTGCTGCGCGCCTTCTTCCGCTGAGACCGCGCCGCTGATCCACTCCGGTTTGCGGCAGTCCGGGGTGTCCACGCGCACGGACGCCCCGACCTGCCGCCGACGGAGTCGATCAAGCGGCTCCGGCCGGCGCCGGGCGGAGCAGGGTTTCGGCGACCGCGCGGGCGGCGTCGCTCCACGGGGCGGGACGCAGGGTGGCCGGGTCGAGCCGGACGATGGCCCGGGTGCCCTCCGCGTAGACCGTGTCGCCGTCGACCGAGCGGAACTGGAAGGCGTACTCGGCGCTGCTGGTGCCGAAGTGCTCCAGCCAGAAGTGCACCGCGACCGGGCCGGTGGTGGCGATCGGGGCGCGGTAGCGGATGGTGAACTCGCGGACCGCGTGGAACACGTCGGGCGAGCTGTGCCGGCCCTGGAAGCCGTGCCCCCGGTCGGTCCAGTACGGGGTGAGCGCCCGCTCCAGCAGCACCGCGTACCGGGCGTTGTGCAGGATGCCGAGGGCGTCGAGGTCGTCGAAGTGCACCGTGACGTGCTCGACGTGACCGAAGTGGGTGAGGTCGCTCATCGCGGGCCTTCCGTGAGCAGGGTCTGGTCCGGGCAAAGCGCCCGTAGGCGGTGCAGCAGGCCCTGGCGGGCGTGCCGGTAGGTGGCCTCCGGCTCCAGCAGCCGGGACCGCATCGCCGCGCTGATGCCGAGGGCGTCGATCTCGTACGCCAGTTGCGCCACGTCCAGGTCGGCGGGGAGCTCGCCGAGGTCGACCGCCTCCTGGACGAGGCGTTCGAGCAGGGTGGTCCAGCTGCCGAACGCGGCGGCGAGCCGGTCCCGGACCGGGCCGGGGCGGGCGTTGTACTCGAACTCGGTGTTGGCGAAGAAACAGCTGCCGGGAAGCACCCGGGCGGCGTAGAAGTCGATCCGGGCCTCGTGCAGGGCCCGCAGGCGCCGGACGCCGCGCGGGGCGCGCAGCGCCGGCGCGACGATGCGCTCCTGCCACTGCGTCACCGCCCGCTCGACGGTGGCGAGCTGGAGGGCCTCCTTGGACCGCCAGTGCGCGAACAGGCCGGACTTGCTCACCCCGAGCCGGTCGGCGAGCTGGCCGAGGGAGAGCCCGTCCAGGCCCACCTCGGTGGCCAGCGCCACGGCGGTGTCGAGCACCGCGGTGCGGGTGCGGTCGCCGCGGGCCACGCGTCCGTCGGAGGTCATGCGGCGAGCGTAACCGAAAAAAGCACGACCGGTCGTATTTATTTTTGTGAGGTGGAACGCGCGACCGCCCCGGCACCGGACGGTGACGGGGCGGCCGTGGACGCGGATCGATCAGGCGATGGCGGTGTCGAGGGCGATCTCGACCATCTGGCCGAAGGTCTGCTCGCGCTCCTGCGAAGTGGTCTTCTCGCCGGTCTTGATGTGGTCGCTGACCGTCAGGATGGTCAGCGCGCGGGCCTTGAACCGGGCGGCGATCGTGTAGAGCGCCGCCGACTCCATCTCCACCGCGAGCACGCCGTAGTCGGCGAGGGCGTCGTAAAGGTCCGGCCGGTCCGTGTAGAAGGCGTCCGCCGCCAGGATCGGGCCCACGTGCATGGTGATGCCGCGCCGCTCGGCCACCTCGACCGAGGTACGCAGCAGCCCGAAGTCGGCCACCGGGGCGTAGTCGATCAGGCCGTCGAACCGCATCCGGTTCATGTTCGAGTCGGTGGACGAACCGATCGCGGCGATCACGTCCCGCAACTGGAGGTCCTCGGTCAGGGCGCCGCAGGAGCCGACCCGGATCAGCGTCTTCACGCCGTACTCGTTGATCAGCTCGTGGGCGTAGATGGAGGCGGAGGGCATGCCCATGCCGGAGCCCTGGACGGAGACCTCGACGCCGTTCCAGCGGCCGGTGAAGCCCAGCATGCCGCGGACCGTCGTGTAGCAGCGGGCGTCCTCGAGGTAGGTCTCCGCGATCCACTTGGCCCGCAGCGGGTCACCCGGCATCAGGACCCGCTCGGCGATCTCTCCCGGCTCAGCGCCGATGTGCGTACTCATGGCAAAGATCCTGCCAGGCCGGGCCGGGGGATACCGGTTCGGCGTCCGGACCGGTGGTCCTGTACCCTACTCGGCGGTGGCGTGTCCGAGTGGCCTAAGGAGCACGCCTCGAAAGCGTGTGAGGGTTTACGCCCTCCGCGGGTTCAAATCCCGCCGCCACCGCCAACCGGAAACGCCCGGTCGATCCGCAGGGATCGGCCGGGCGTTCCGCTTTCTGGCGTGCCCTGTCCTCGTTCGGAGCCGGGACGACTAGGCGTCGAGAGGATGCGCGGTGATCCGGAGACGTCCGCCGGTTTCGAGCGCCTGTGCTGCCGCACTGGACGGCTTGCGTTCCGCCTGGTTCTCGAACGAGGCCAGGAACTTCATGGCGAAGTCGAGTCGGGGGTACCGGTCGAGCACGCTGTTCCTGCTGGCCTCGGAGAATTCCTCAGGACGTCGTCCTGCCACGTCCCAGGCCGTCGCGACCTGCAGCAGGTGGGACTCGGCATCCTCGGCGGCGGACACGTCGGCGCGCATGTGGGTGACGATGATGTGTTCCACGCGGGCCGCGCGGGCCTCGGGCCAGCCGGCGGCGACTCCGAATACCCACGCGAGCTTCCCGCCGGCCTCCTCGAACGGAAGCGAATGACTGTCGAACGGCTCGGTGAGCCCGGCATCGTGCAGGAGGGCCGAGACGCAGTACAGCTCGTCATCGAAGGCAATTCCATGTGCACGGGCGTACATCACCCCCCACAGGTATGACCGGATGGAGTGGTTGAGCAGCGCAGGCGAGCAGTAACGGGTGGCCACGGACCGCGCCGCCGTCCCCCCAGGCGTGACGGGAAGTTCCGGCAATCCGGAAGACTCGGTCATAGGCGGATTGTAGTTCCGGCACCTCTGGCATCAGACCCCCCGTTTGCATCTTCAGCCCCGTTCGCGCCGACCATTCGGTCGACGGTGATCATCGATCCACCCCTCTAGGGTGTCGGCACGTCCATATCGAACGGGGGGTTCTCATGCGGCGGAAAACTGCCAGTGTGTCCGTTCTCGCGGTCCTGGCCGGGCTGGCACTCGGTGCCCCTGCGGAGGCGGCGGGCGGGGTCCAGACGATCAGCCGGGAGGGCGTCGTCCTGCAGTACGAGCGGGTGGCGAAGGCGGGTACCCCGCTACCCCGGTCGGTAACGGGGACCTGGGCCACCCGTTCGGACTTCGACGGCGACGGCATCGACGACGTCGCGGCCATGGGCGACCCCTCCAACTACACCCTCCCGTTGACCCCGACCGGCGTGGTGGCCGTGCGCTACTCGTCCGCGCCGCAGGTCGACTACTTCCTGGGTGTCCTGGGCTCCGACGGCGGCTGTGGCTGCTTCGGCACCGCGCTCGTGGCGGGTGACTTCAACGGCGACCGCTACGACGACCTGGTGATCGGTGACCAGGACGAGGTGGATCCGGGCAACAAGGCGCACGCCGGCGGGGTCTGGATCATCCCCGGCAGCAGCACGGGCCTGGTGGTCGGCTCGGCGCGCCATTTCAGCCAGAGCTCGCCCGGGGTGCCCGGTGACCCGGAGGAGTACGACCGGTTCGGTGGGGCGCTCGCGGCCGGCGACATCAACGGGGATGGCCGGGACGACCTCGCGATCGGCGCGTACGGGGAGTCGATCGGCACCAAGAAGGACGCGGGCTCGGTCACCGTTCTCGTTGGCAGCGCGACCGGCCTGACGGCCACCGGTGCCGCCTTCTTCAGCCAGGACCAGTCGGCGGTGCCCGGAACGTCCGAGCCGAATGACCACTTCGGCTACACCCTGGCGATCGGGAAGGTCAACAGCGACCGGTACGCCGACCTGGTCATCGGCGCTCCGCAGGAGGACGACGGCAGCTCCGCGGACGGCAGCGGCGTGGTCACCCTGATGTGGGGCTCGGCCACCGGGGTGTCCACCACCGGCGCCACGGCGGTGACCGGCGCGGCGCTGATCGGGGCGATGGACCAGATCGACACCGTCGCCTGGTACCTGGGTGAGGCGCTCGCCATCGGTGACGTGAACGGTGACGGGCTGGGCGAGGTGATCGCCGGGACGCCCGGCGCCCAGACCCCTGGCATCAACGGTGGCCTGGTCGTGGTCTTCACCGGCCGCTCCGCCGGTCTGTCCAGCGGCGCCGTCCGGGTCATCACGCAACGCACCTCAGGGGTGCCAGGATCACCGGAGGACGGCGACCGCTTCGGGGCGGCGCTCGCGGTCGGCGACGTGACCGGCGACGGCAAGGCGGACGTGCTGGTCGGCGCGCCGGGCGAGCGGGTCGGGACGGCGCTGGAAGCCGGCTCGGTCACCCTGCTCAAGGGTTCCGCCGCCGGGCTGACCGGCAGCGGCGCCCAGGCGTTCTACCAGGGCCAGTCGGGCGTCCCGAGTTCGGCCGAGGGCGGGGACAAGTTCGGGGCCTCGGTCGCGCTGCTCAACCTCGACGGCAGAGGCGCGCTGGACGCCGTCGTTGCGGCGCCCGGTGAGGAGGTGACCGGGGACCTCGCCGGCTACCCGTCCGGGTCGGTAACTCGGTTCAACGGCGGCATCGGGGGGCTCGTGCCGCAGTCCGCGATGTGGACCGGGTTGAGCACGCGCAGCGACCACGTCTGGCCTCAGCGGTACGGCCTGCGGATCGCCGGGCCGCAGAGCGGCGGCCCGCTGTACTGAGTCCGCCGCCGACGGTCGAAGCGCCCCGAACCGCCCGGGGAGGCGGCCGAAAGCCGCTCGCCGGATTCCCGCTTCGCTGTTTGACTGCACCGGATGATCGACGAGGCGCTGTTGCGGCCGGTGCTGACCGACGCGTGGGGGATCACCGGTCCGGTGATCACGCCGCACCACGGTGGCATGAACTCGGCGACCTGGTTCATCACGGCGGGCGACGAACGTTGGGTGGCGAAGGCCGTCGCGCCCGGCGCGCGCCGCGCGTTCGTGGGTGGTCTCACCGTCGCCGGGCACGTCGAGGCGGGCGGTGTCCCGGCGGGCGTCCCGGTACCGACCGGACAGGGCAGCCTGGTGGCGAACGTCGCCGGGGTTCCGCTCGCCCTCCTGCGCTGGGTGGACGGGAAGGAACTCGATGGCGGCACTGCGGACGAGCGGCGGCTGATCGGTCGGACCCTCGGTCGGGTGCACGAGGCGCTGCGGGACGTGCGGGTGGCGGACGTCGACCGGTTCCACTGGCTGGATCCGGCCGCCGGGCACCTGGCGGTCCGCCCGTGGGTGCGGCCTGCGGTCGCGGCGGCGGTGGCGGCGTACGAGGCACTCGAAGCCCCGCTGCTCGCCTGGGGGCTGCTGCACACCGACCCGGCCCCGGAGGCGTTCCGGCTGGATCCGGCGACCGGGGTGTGCGGCCTGATCGACTGGGGAGTGGCCCTCACCGGCCCGCTGCTCTACGACCTCGCCTCGGCGGTGATGTACGTCGGTGGCCCGGAGCGGGCCGGTGACCTGGTCGAGGCGTACCTGGCGAGCGGGACGCTCTCCCCGGCGGAGGTCGAGCGCGGGCTGGCGACCATGCTGCGCTTCCGCTGGGCGGTGCAGGCGGACTACTTCGCCCGGCGGCTGACCACCGGCGACCTGACCGGGATCGCGAGTGCCGCCGGAAACGAGAAGGGCCTGGCGGACGCCGGGGAGTGGCTGGCCCGGCTCGCTGGTCAGCAGGGGCCGTAGCCCTCGTCGAAGAAGCGGCGGGCCCACTCCGCGTACCCGGCGATGATCTTCCGGACCGTCGTTCCGTCGTGCAGGAAGAGGTACCCCCGGTCGCCGTCGCGGGCGAGCAGCCCGTCGAGCCGGTACGTCCCCTGTGGAGCGGCCAGCTTGACCGCCGACGGGTACGCGGCCCGGACCTCGGCGACGGGCGTGCCGACGGTGATCCCCTCGGGCGTGCTCATCGGATCGTCGAGCCAGAGCAGGACGAGCCGGTCGTCGACGAAGACCGGACTGACCGACCCGTGCCCGGTCAGCGTCGGCCCGCAGGCGTCCACCTCCGTACGCAGCACTCCGCGCCGGGTCAGTTCCTCCTCGGTGGCACCGAACTCGGCGTTGCCCAGCCCGTTCAGGCCGACCACCTCCGCCGCCCCGACCGGTCGGGCCGGCACGTCCGGCTCCTGTGGACGGACGCCGCTGCCGGCGATCGAGGCAGCCGCCATCAGCGCGGCAATGAAGCCGAATTGTCGCAGTTTCATGGCATCCCCCAGTCCCCAACGGGACCGGGGCGATGAGGTTGCTGGTCCGGGCCGGATTGCCGCAGTTCCCACTCCTCGGCAAGCTCGTCCCAGTAGTCGGCGGAGAGCCCGCGCCGGCCGTGAGCCAGCCAGCCGGCCGTGTCGCGTTCCAGATGCAGGCCGAGTTCGGCGAAGGGGTCGATCCAGGGCCCGGGCTCGGCGCCCAGTCGGGCCAGCGCCGCGTTGATCGGCCACTCGCCGCGCGGCCGGTCCAGCGTGCGGTCGAAGTGCGGCCCCCAGCTCACCTCGCCGCCCAGCCAGGCCACCGCCGCCTGGTGGCCCAGCCCGCCCGCGAACTCCGCCTCCAGGTAGGCCACCGGGCCCTGCCGTGACCAGCTGGCCAGCAGTTCAACCAGGGCCGGCGACAGGACGAGTCGGAAGGGCTGCTCCGCCGACGGTTCCCCGGTGGCGAAGTTCGGCAGGTCGCCGGTCAGTTCCTGAACCAGTTGCGGGGTGACCGGCAGCAGCGCGAAGTCCTGGCGGAGCGCGGCGAGGACCGCGTGGTCCAGGTCGGCGGTCTGCTCGCGGAGCAGTTCGACGTCGGCCACCACCCCGCTGAGCTGGTAACTCATCCGGTCCTCTCGGCGTCCACAGGCTGTGGATGGAACATGTGTACGACGGCGGTCAGTTGTCCACAGGCGGGGAGTCGGTCATCTCGAAGGCCATCACCGTCGCGCCCACCCGGACCGTACCGGGGGCGTGCGGCGGGCGCGCCGCGTCGTGCAGTTCGGTCATGATCGCGTGCAGGCGGCTGCGGGCCGCCGCCCAGTCCTCGGGGGAGACCCAGAGTTCGGCGTCGACGGTGACCCCGGCGGTCTCCGCGGCCCGGTGGGCCACCCGGTCCAGCAGGTTGCGGGCCAGCGACTCGGCGAGCAGCGCCTGCCCCTCCTGCTGTTCGGTCAGCCAGGGCCCGCGTACCGCGCGGTAGCGGCGCTCCTGGCCGCCGCGCCGGCTGCGGACGTCGGCCAGCTCCACCAGGCCGACGGCATCCAGCCGGCGCAGGTGCTGGCTGGCGAGGGCGTGCGAGATCTCCAGTTCGCGGGCGAGCGCCGCGGCGGACAGCGGCGCGCTCCACAGCAGCGAGAGCATGCGCAGCCGTACCGGATGGGCCAGCGCGCGCAGGCGCGGATCAGTGGTGCTCACGGCCGCCATTGAACCGCACCGGACCGGCGGGCGACCCCCAAGCATTGACTTGGGGGTCGGCGGTGGACAGAATCGGCCCGCACGGGGGAGGCGGCATGGGTTGGGGTACGACAAGAGTCCTGGGCAACCGTGACGCCGGCCGCTACCTGGTGGCCGTGCTGGTGTCCGGGTTCGGCACGGCGGCGATGCTGCTGGTCGCTGGCATCTGGGTGAAGGACCTGACCGGGTCGAGCAGCCTCGCCGGGCTGGTCACCCTCGGCCTCTGGGGGCCGACCCTGGTCGGACCGTTGATCGGGGTGCTCGCCGACCGGTTCCGCCGGCGGCCCCTGCTGATCGTCCTGCACGTCACGATGGCCGCCCTGCTGCCCGTGCTGCTGCTGGTCGACACCGCCGCCGAGGTGTGGCTGATCTTCGCGGTGGCGGTTGCGTACGGGATCAGCTTCGTGCTCATCGACTCGGCCGAGGCCGCGCTGGTGCCGTCGGTGGTCCCCGGCGAGCTGCTCGGCGACTTCAACGGGCTGCGGATGACGGTCAACGAGGGGATGAAGCTGCTCGCCCCGCTGGTCGGGGCCGGTCTCTTCGCCGCGTACGGCGGGCACCCGGTGGTGCTGCTCGACACCGCCACCTTCGCCCTCGCCGCGTTGGTCCTCGCCCTGCTGCGGGTACGCGAACAACCACCGCCGCCGCCCGATCCGTGGGGTCGGCAGCTCGCCGACGGGCTGGGCCACCTGCGCCGGCACGGCCCGCTCCGGCACCTCGTCGTCTGCACCGGTGCCGCGATGCTGCTGATCGGGATCAACGGCGCCCTGGCGTACGCCGTGGTCGACGCCGGCCTGCACCGGCCGCCGGAGTTCAACGGCGTACTCGGCACGGTGCAGGGCGTCGGCTCGCTGGTCGGCGGCCTGGCCGCCGGGACGCTGCTGCGCCGGCTCGGCGACCGGCGGGTGACCGCGGCGGCGGTCGTGCTCCTCGCCGCGGGCCTGGCGCTGCGGGCCGTGCCCGCCCTCGCCCCGGTGGTCGCCGGCACCCTGGCGGTCGGGGTCGGCGCGCCACTGGTGCTGATCACCGTCTGGACCGCCGTGCAGCGGGAGACGCCGGGCGCGCTGGTCGGCCGCGTTTCCGCCGCCGTCAACACCCTCACCTTCGGCCCCGGCACCCTCGCCGTGCTCGCCGGCGCGGGCGTGCTGGCCCTGGTCGATCACCGGGTGATCCAGCTGGTCGCGGCGGCCGGCGCGCTGCTGCTGGCCGGCTGGGCGCTGCGCGGTGGCGCCCGTGGCGACGTGCCGGAGCAGGCACCGGCCGACCCGACCCTGGCCGCTGCCTCGGGCGACAGGAGCTGACCGCGCCCGGAGAGAGGTCTGCCCGGGCGGAGCCGCCCCGGTCACCACCGGCCGGGAGCCGGCTCGGGGACACACGGATCGCCCGCCGAATGCAATCATCGACTCCGATGCGGTGGGACTCCGCCGCCGTCACGGGGGATCGGCACAGACTGAACAGCATGCGGTCCGGCGTACGCCGGACCGCTCGTTGACGCGTCCACTTCCTCCGCTCGGCGGCTTCCGCCGTACCTCGACCCGTCACGGGCCGAGGGCCCACCACCCTCAGGAGGAAGCACGCATGCAGGACAAGCGTTCCGACCGTCGCCAACTGCTCCGGGCGGCGGCGGTCACCGCCGGCGCCGCCGTCGCCGCGCCGGCACTGGGCGGCATCACGCCCGCCCAGGCCGCCGCCCTCGCGTCCACCGGCGCGATCCCGTGGGTCGGCCCCGCCGGCTCCGGGGCCACCTACGAGGTGGATCCGACCGTGGGTGCCCAGGCCGCCATCAACGCCGCGCTGGGCACCGCCAGCCAGAAGGCCGTCTACGTCGCGCCCGGCACCTACACCGTGAAGGCCCCGGTGGTGCTCTACGACAAGCAGGCCCTGATCGGTGCCGGCCCGCTCGTCACGATGCTGCGCGCCGGTTCCGGCTTCAGCGGGTCGGCCCTCGTCGTCACTCCCTCGGGCGCCTACACCGGCTCCCGGCAGTGCGTCACCGACATCGGACTCGACGCCGCCAACCTGGTGGCGAACGGGATCAACTTCCAGATGAACGCCACCCCCGGCTCGTACGGGCCGGACCCCGCGCCCTGGCTGACCCGGGTCTTCGTCACCCGTACCACCGGCGACGGCATCTATCTGGGGGGCACGTACTCGGGCGGGATGCGGGAATTCAAGCTCACCGACTGCCGGGTGGAGAACGCCGGCGGATGGGGCTACAACCTGCAGTCCTCGGACGGCTTCGTCAGCGGCTGCTCCTGCCAGGGTGGCGACGCCGGCGGCTACCTGATCAGCGGCGGCAACATCAAGGTCTGGGGCAGCAAGGTCTACGGCACGGGCACCTCGTCGACGCCCGGCCCGGGGTTCCGGCTCGAGTCGGCCCGCGCCACGGTGGTGGGCTGCGAGGCCCAGGACACCGCCGGCAACGGGTTCGAGATCGTCGCCGCGAACTGCACGGTGTCCGGCTGCACCGCCGACTCGACGGGGGTCGGTGGCACCGGCCTGGACCAGAACTCGGCGGGCTTCTACGTCGGGGCGTCGGCGGTCAGCGTGGAGGGCGGCGCCTTCCAGCGGGCCGGCGGTGGCGCAGGGTGGATCGAGAACACCGACCCGGGCATGCGGTGCGCGCTCTACCTGGCCAGTGGCGTCGACTACGTCTCCGTGCGCCTCGTCACCGGCTCGGCCCGGCCGGTGCCGTTCCAGCGCCTGATCAGCGGCACGGCCGGCACGCACTGTTCGATCTCCGTGCTCGGCTGAGGCACGTACCACGAAGGGCCGGCCCCGATCGGGGCCGGCCCTTCCGTCGATGGCGGAGGATACGAGATTCGAACTCGTGAGGGTGTTAACCCAACACGCTTTCCAAGCGTGCGCCCTAGGCCTCTAGGCGAATCCTCCGCGAGCCAGGATACAGGTCCCCCGCGGGTGGGCCACCCCACCACCCCCTGAAGATCGACGACGGGTCGGGTAAGCTTGGCGGCACCCCCCGTGCGGCGTGCATCTCGTGAACCTCCCCAGGGCCGGAAGGCAGCAAGGATAAGCGGGCTCTGACGGGTGCACGGGGGGCCTTTCTGTCTCCGGGTGCCGGTAACGTTCCTGCGGGTCAGGTCACGGGGTGGTGGGTGGTCACCCACGCCTGACCGGCGCAGAATGGCTCGGTCGAGAGGAGGCGGGACGGGTGGCACTGGCCCTTTACCGCAAGTACCGGCCCCGTACGTTTGCCGAGGTCATCGGCCAGGAGCACGTCACCGAGCCACTGTCGCAGGCGCTGCGCAGCGGGCGGCTGAACCACGCCTACCTCTTCTCCGGCCCCCGGGGTTGCGGCAAGACCTCCAGCGCCCGGATCCTGGCCCGCTCGCTCAACTGCGAGCAGGGCCCCACGCCCGAGCCGTGCGGGCAGTGTGAGTCCTGCCGCTCGCTGGCCCCCGACGGCGGCGGGTCGATCGACGTCATCGAGATCGACGCAGCCAGCCACGGCGGCGTCGACGACGCCCGCGAACTGCGCGAGAAGGCGTTCTTCGCGCCGGCCAAGAGCCGCTTCAAGATCTATGTCATCGACGAGGCGCACATGGTCTCGTCGGCCGGCTTCAACGCCCTGCTCAAGCTGGTCGAGGAGCCCCCGGAGTACGTCAAGTTCATCTTCGCCACCACCGAGCCGGAGAAGGTCCTCGGCACGATCAAGTCGCGGACCCACCACTACCCGTTCCGGCTGTTTCCGCCGAAGGTGGTCCGCCCCTATCTGGAGCAGCTCTGCGAGGCGGAGGGGGTCACCGTCGAGCCGGCGGTCTTTCCGTTGGTGGTGCGCGCCGGTGGCGGCAGCATGCGGGACAGCCTCTCCGTGCTCGACCAGCTCATCGCCGGCGCCGGCTCGGAGGGGGTCAGCTACGCCCGGGCCGCCGCGCTGCTCGGCGTCACCGACTCGGCGCTGATCGACGAGATGTGCGACGCGCTGGCCGCCGGGGACGGCGCGGCCGCGTACGCCACCGTCGACCGGGTCGCCGAGGCCGGGCACGACCTGCGCCGGTTCGCCTCCGACCTGCTGGAACGGCTGCGCGACCTGATCGTCATGCAGCAGGTGCCGGACGCCGCCGCCAAGGGCCTGATCGACGGCCCGGACGACCAGATCGAGCGGATGGCCGCCCAGGCCCAGCGGCTCGGTCCGGCCACCCTGTCCCGCTGCGCCGACATCGTGCACAACGGTCTGGTCGAGATGCGCGGCACCACCGCGCCCCGGCTGCTGCTGGAGCTGATCTGCGCCCGGATGCTGCTGCCCGGCGTGGACGACACGACCGGTGGCCTGCTCCAGCGCCTGGAGCGGATGGAGCGCCGGCTCACCCTGGGTGGCGGCGAGCTGCCGTCGGCCGCCGCCGGCCCCGCGCCGGTCGCCCCCGCCCCGGAGGTACGCCCGGCGTCTCCCGCCCCGACCGCGGCTGCCGCCGCGACCCACCCGGAGACCGCCGGCACGCCGGCGGCTGCCGCTGCCCCGTCCGGGCCGGCCGCCGCCCGCGCCGCCGCCGCGGCGGCCGGTGCCCGTTCGGCGTCGGCCCGACCGGCCGACCCGCCGGCGAGCGGTGCCGCCCAGCCGGGCCCGGGTGCCCGCCCCGCCGACCGGTCCGCCAGCGGTTCCGCCCCGCCGGCCCCGGGTCCGGCGGACCGGGCTCCCGGCGGCCCGGCCGACGGTCCGGCGTCCGGCGCGCCCGCCCGGCGTCCCGTGCCGGCCTCGGCGGTGATGCCCGACCCGGCGACCCCCGAGCCGCCCCGGCCGGGTGCCGCCCCGCCCGGCGCGCTCGACGCCGTCGCGGTGCGGAGGGTCTGGCCCGAGGTGGTCGGCAAGGTCAACCGGAGCAACAAGCGGATCGCCGCGCTGATGCGTGACGCGGTGGTCCGCGACCTGGACGGCGACACGCTGGTGCTGACCGTGAAGTCGACGGTGCTGGCGAAGATGATGGCCGATCACGCCGCGGTGCTGACCGACGCGCTCTACGAGGAGCTGGGCGGCCGCTGGCAGATCCGCTGCGAGGTGGCCGGGGAGCGGGGTGCCGCGTCGTTGGGCGGCCCGGCCCGCCCGTCCGCGCCTCGACCGTCGGCCGGCCCGGACGCGCCGTCCGGTCCGACCGGCGCGGAGACCCGGAGCGGTTCCGGTGGGGCAGCCCGGTCCGCCGGACCGGCGCGTCGGCCGGCCGGTTCCGGGGGCGACCCGGCCGGCGCCGACGACGAGGAGGACTGGCCGGAACCGGCGCGACCGGGCGGTGCCGAGCAGCGGGGCGAGCCGGTCGCGGCGGCCGGGGACGACTGGCCGGAGGCGGCCCGCCCGGGCGGGGCGGCAACCGCCGCGCCGACCACCGCACCGACGGGGACCACCGCACCGACCGGGTCCAGCGCACCGATCGGGCCGAGCGCGCCGATCGGGTCCACCGCGCCGGCGGTCCCGGCACCCGCCGTACCGAAGCCGGCCGGACCGCCGACCGCCCCGCCGCAGCCGGCGACGGGTGCGGCCAACGGCGCGCCGAAGAGCAGCGCGATCGCGGCGGCCCGGGCGGCCGCGGCGGCCGCCGCCGGTGGCGGGCCGAAGGGTCCACGGGCCGCGCAGGCGGCCCGGCCGACCGCGGATGCCGAGTGGGCCGGCGAGCCGCCCTACGACCCGGACTTCGACGGGCCGATCCGGTCGGGCGCCCGCCCGGCGGCGCCGGCCACCCCGGCCTACGAGGGCTTCGATCCGGGCGACGAGCCGCTGGACGACGTGATCGACGAGCGGACCGCCCGGCAGTCCAGCGAGGAGCAGGCGGTGCAGTTGCTCCGCGAGGTGTTCGGGGCGGAGAAGATCGACGAGGTCGACGCGCGCTGAGGCGGTGTCGACCGGCGAGGACAGGAGCCGCCGCCCGACTAGGCTGGGCGCGGCCGATCGGACGAGTGCGAGAAGGAGCCATCCGTGCGCCCAGGTGGACAGCCGAACATGCAGCAGATGCTGAAGCAGGCGCAGAAGATGCAGCAGCAGATCGCCAAGGCCCAGGCCGAGCTGGCCGAGGCGGAGCTGACCGGCACCGCGGGCGGTGGCCTGGTCACCGCCACCGTCGCCGGCACCGGTGAGCTGAAGGCGATCAAGATCGACCCGAAGGCGGTCGACCCGGAGGACGTGGAGACCCTGGAGGACCTGGTCGTCGCGGCCGTGCACAACGCCGCCGAGGCGGCCCGGGAGCTGACCGAGAAGAAGATGGGCCCGGTCGCGGGCGGGATGGGCGGCCTCGGCCTGCCCGGGTTCTGAGCCGGCAGATGTACGAGGGTGCCATCCAGGACCTGATCGACGAGCTGGGCCGGCTCCCGGGCGTGGGCCCGAAGAGCGCCCAGCGGATCGCCTTCCACGTCCTGTCGGCGGATCCGGCCGACGTGAACCGGCTGGCCGGTGCGCTGCGCAAGGTGAAGGAGCTGGTGCGCTTCTGCACCACCTGCTACAACGTCGCCGAGTCGGAGCAGTGCCGGATCTGCCGTGACCCCCGGCGTACCGACGAGGTGCTCTGCGTGGTCGAGGAGCCGAAGGACGTGGTGGCGATCGAGCGGACCGGCGAGTTCCGCGGTCGCTACCACGTGCTCGGCGGCGCGATCAATCCGCTGGAGGGGATCGGCCCGGACAACCTGCGCATCCGCGAGCTGATGACCCGGCTCGGCGGGGGTGCCGTGCGCGAGCTGATCCTCGCCACCGACCCGAACACCGAGGGCGAGGCGACGGCGACGTACCTGGCCCTGATGGTCAAGCCGATGGGGATCGCGGTGACCCGGCTGGCGAGCGGCCTGCCGGTCGGCGGCGACCTCGAGTACGCCGACGAGATCACCCTGGGCCGGGCGTTCGAGGGCCGCCGGGCGGTCTGAACCGGTGTCGCGGGTGCCGTCCGGCTCCGGGCGGCGCCCGCCACCGTGTCCGGCGTAACCGGAATGTGGGACGGGTGTGGTTCGCCACGTGCTCGGGCGATGCGCCGTAACGTGGAGCGATTTGTGGGTCTATGTCGGATCCCACCATCTGCGCCTCGCTGTGACAGCCCCGTTTGTCGATGGCTCAAGCGCTGTCAGACCCGGCGGCTTGGTGTCGGCTTGATAGCGATTGCCTAACGGCCGTTCCGCTCGCTGTGTGTCGTGTCATAGCCTCCCGCTCACAGACTGAGCCACAACTCGGCGTGGTCATGCGCATGACAGAGGTGAGAGATGCAGGCGAGCAGGCTTAAGGCGGCCGTGGCCCTCGCGGCCGCTGCCGCTTTGGCGGTCGGGGCGTCCGGCTGCGCCAAGAGCGAGCGCGACGGGGACGGCGGTGGTGCGGCCAAGACCGGCGGCACCTTCGTCTTCGCCGGCGCCGGTGACCCGAAGAACTTCGACCCGATCTTCAACGACGACGGTGAGTCGTTCCGGCCGATCCGCCAGATGTACGACACCCTCATCCAGAACAAGCCGGGTACGGCTGACCTGCAGGGTGCCCTGGCGGAGAGCTGGGAGCACGACGCCGACGGCAAGGTCTGGACCTTCCACCTCCGCAAGGGCGTGAAGTTCCACGACGGCACCGACTTCAACGCCGCGGCGGTCTGCTTCAACTTCGACCGCTGGTACAACATGAAGGGCGCCGCCGCCCAGTCGCAGATGCTCTACTACATGGACGTCTTCGGCGGCTTTGCGAAGAACGAGAGCCCCGACGCGGGCGACCCGGTCTACAACAAGTGCGAGGCGAAGGACGACGCCACCGCAGTCGTCACGATGAACCAGTACAAGGGCGCCTTCCCGGGTGCCTTCGCGCTCACCGCGCTCTCGATCGCCAGCCCGACCGCGCTCAAGCAGTACGACGCCGACACGGTCAAGCAGAACGGCGACTCGTTCGAGTACAGCGCGTTCGCCAACGAGCACCCGGTCGGCACCGGCCCGTTCAAGTACAGCGGCTGGGACAAGGCCAAGGGCGAGATCACCCTGGAGCGGAACCCCGACTACTGGGGCGAGAAGGCCAAGGTCGACAAGCTCGTCATCAAGATCATCAAGGACGAGAACACCCGTAAGCAGGAGCTGCGCGCGGGCACCGTCCAGGGCATCGACTTCCCGGCCCCGGCCGACCGCAAGGCGCTCTCGGGTGAGGGCTTCCAGGTCCTCGACCGCCCGGCGTTCAACATCCTCTACCTCGGCTTCAACCAGAAGAACCCGAAGCTGAAGGACCTGCGGGTGCGCCAGGCGATCGCCTACGCCCTCAACCGTCAGCAGCTCGTCCAGACCAAGGGCCCGGGTGGCACCAAGGTCGCCGACGAGTTCATGCCGGACACCGTGCTCGGCTACGCCCAGGACGTGCAGAAGTACGACTACAACGTCGACAAGGCGAAGCAGCTCCTCAAGGAGGCTGGCGCCGAGCACCTGACGCTCAACTTCTACTACCCGACCGACGTCTCCCGGCCGTACATGCCGAACCCGCAGGAGATCTTCACCGTCCTGGCCAACGACCTGCAGGCCGTCGGCATCAAGGTCAACGGTGTGGCCCGCCCGTGGAACGGTGGCTACAAGGACGACGTGCAGCAGTTCGGCAAGCACGACCTGCACCTGCTCGGCTGGACCGGTGACTACAACGACCCGGGCAACTTCGTCGGCACGTTCTTCGGCCGCGCCAAGGTCGAGTTCGGCGACCAGGCGATGACCGACATGTTCGCGGCCATCACCAAGGCCGACGGCACGGTCGACGAGGCCGGCAAGAAGGCCGCCTGGGAGCAGGTCAACCGCGACATCGCCAGCAAGTGGCTGCCGGCCGTGCCGATCTGGCACGCTCCGCCGGCCATCGTGGTCACCAAGGACGTCAAGGGTCTGGTCGCCAGCCCGCTGACCGACGAGCGGTTCAACACCGTCAGCCTCGGCTGAGGACGCCGCTGACCCGCTGACGCGTACACGGAAACGGCCCGGGCCGGGCTCCCCGGCCCGGGCCGATTCCGCAGCTACCGAGAGTCTGGTGTGTGAGAGATGTTGCGAGTGATAGTCCGCCGCCTGCTGCAGCTGGTGGTGACCCTGATAGCGCTGTCCGCGCTCATCTTCGTCTGGCTGCGAAACCTGCCCGGCGGCCCGATCGAGGCGCTGCTCGGTGAGCGGGCCACCCCGGCGAGCCGTGCCCTACTGATCAAGGCGCTCGGCTACGACCAGCCGATCCTGGTGCAGTACGCCAAGTTCATGCAGCGGGTCCTGAGCGGCGACTTCGGCAACTCCATCCGGACCGGCGACTCGGTCACCGAGGTGATCGGCCGGGCCTTCCCGGCCACCATCGAGCTGGCCGCGGCCGCCATGATCATCGCGGTCGGGCTCGGTGTGCCGCTCGGCTACCTCGCCGCCCGGCACCGGGGCCGGCTGCTGGACAACCTGAGCATCGCCGGCACCCTGCTCGGCATCTCGATCCCGATCTTCTTCCTGGGCTACCTGCTCAAGGACGTCTTCACCCAGAACATCCACTGGTTCCCGCCCTCCGGGCGGATCAGCACCGGGGTGGACAACACCGAGGTGACCGGTTTCTTCGTCCTCGACGGACTGCTCACCCGGGAGTTCGACGCCACCGCGGACGCGCTCTGGCACCTGATCCTGCCGGCGTTCACCCTGGCCACCATCCCCCTCGCCGTGATCGTGCGGATCACCCGGGCCAGCGTGCTGGACGTGCTCAACGAGGACTACGTCCGCACCGCCGAGGCGAAGGGTCTGCGGCACAAGACCATCCGGGGCCGGCACGTCCTGCGCAACGGCCTGCTGCCGGTGGTCACCACCATCGGCCTGCAGACCGGCGCGCTGCTCTCCGGCGCGGTGCTCACGGAGAAGGTCTACAACTGGGGCGGCCTGGGCACGTTGATCACCGACTCGATCAGCGGTGGCCGGGACTACCCGGTGCTGCAGGCGCTGATCCTGCTGGCAGCGCTGGTCTTCGTGGTGGTCAACCTCCTGGTCGACCTCTCCTACGCCTTCATCGACCCGAGGGTGCGTGTGCGATGAGTGATCCCATCACCCGCCCCGGCGTGGGTGCCCAGCGCGACAGCGTCGACCCGGCCACCGTCGAGGAGAAGCCCGAGGGTGTGACCCCGAGCGCCATCAGCCGGCTCGGCGATCGCAAGAAGGCCCGGCTGGACGCCCTGGCCCAGGCCAGTGCCGACAAGGGCGGCGTCAGCCTGCTGCGGGACGCGTTCCGCCGGCTGCGGCGCAACCCGGTGGCCATCTTCGGTGCGGTCATCGTCGGCCTCTTCGTCCTGGTGGCGATCTTCGCGCCGCTGCTCGCGCCGCACGACCCCGCGCAGCGCTTCGACGAGCTGACCAAGAACCTCACCGTGGACAGCATCCCCGGCGCCAGCAGCGAGTTTCCGCTCGGCTCCGACCCGCTCGGCCGGGACTTCCTGTCCCGGATGATCTACGGCAGCCGGCAGACGCTCTTCGTCGGCGTGGTCGCCACCCTGATCGGCCTGGGCTTCGGCGTGCTGATCGGCGCGCTGTCCGGCGCCTTCGGCGGCTGGGTCGACAACATCCTGATGCGCCTCACCGACGTGATGCTGGCCCTGCCGGCCCTGCTGCTGGCGATCAGCCTGGTGGCGATGGCCAGCCGGTCGAGCCAGTGGACGGTCATTTTCGCGGTGGCCGTCGTCAACGTGCCGATCTTCGCCCGGCTGCTACGCGGCTCGATGCTGGCGCAACGGGAGAGCGACCACGTGCTGGCCGCGCGGGCGCTCGGTGTGAAGCAGCGCAGCATCGTGCTGCGGCACATGCTGCCCAACGCGATGACCGCGGTGATCGTGCAGGCCACGCTGACTCTCTCCACCGCGATCCTGGAGGCCGCGTCGCTCTCCTTCCTCGGCCTCGGTGACCCGGACATCAACCGGGCCGAGTGGGGCCTGATGCTCGGTGTGGACGGCCAGCGCTACTTCGAGGTCCGGCCGGAACTGGCCTACTACCCGGCCATCGCGATCATCGTGGTCGCGCTCGGCTTCACCCTGCTGGGTGAGGGCATGCGCGAGGCGATCGACCCGAAGAACCGGCGGTGACGGCGATGCGGACCAGCACGGCCGGCACGTGCCGGCGAGAGGAAGTGACCCGATGAGCCTGCTCGACGTACGCGACCTGAGCGTGGTGTTCCAGCGCCGCGGTGAGCAGCCGTTCACCGCGGTCGACAAGGTCAGCTTCAGCGTGGAGCCGGGACAGACCGTCGGCCTGGTCGGCGAGTCCGGCTGCGGCAAGAGCGTGACCAGCCTGGCGATCATGGGCCTGCTGCCCCGGCGGGGCAACAAGGTCACCGGCCAGGTGATGTTCGACGGCGCCGACCTGCTCCAGCTGCGCCCCGACGACATGCGGGACCGGCGCGGCCGGGACATCGGCATGATCTTCCAGGACCCGCTCTCGTCGCTGAACCCGGTCGTCCCGATCGGCGTCCAGGTGGCCGAGGTGCTGGAGCGGCACCGGGGCATGGACCGCAAGGCGGCGCTGAAGGAGGCCCGGGAACTGCTCGACGCGGTCGGCATCCCGGACCCGAACCGGCGGCTGAAGGAGTACCCGCACCAGATCTCCGGCGGCATGCGGCAGCGCGCCCTGATCGCCATCGCGTTGGCCTGCAAGCCGCGGCTGCTGATCGCGGACGAGCCGACCACCGCGCTGGACGTGACCATCCAGGCGCAGATCCTCACCCTGCTCAAGCAGCTCGTCGACGAGACCGGCACCGCGCTCATCATGATCACGCACGACCTAGGCGTGGTGGCCGGCCTCTGCGACACGGTCAACGTGCTCTACGGCGGCAAGGTCGTCGAGCGGGCCGCCCGGCACGAGCTGTTCGCCCGGCCCCGGCACCCGTACACCCACGGGCTGCTCAATTCGGTGCCGCGACTGGACTCGCCGCGCGGTGAGCGGCTGCACGCCATCCGCGGCTCGGTGGCCGACAACATCCCGTGGGTCGAGGGGTGCGCCTTCGCGCCCCGCTGCGACAACGTGGTGGACGCCTGCCTGGAGGGCACGCCTCCGCTCGAACCCACCGCGACCGGCGGCGACCTGCGCTGCAACAACCCTGTAACCGAGGAGGTGGCGGTCCCGTGACCGAGGAGCGGACCGGACCACTGGTCGAACTGCGCGACGTCAAGGTTCACTTTCCGATCAAGAGCGGCGTGCTCATCGACCGCACGGTCGGTTACGTCTACGCCGTCGACGGCGTCTCCCTGTCGATCAACAAGGGCGAGACGTACGGGCTGGTGGGCGAGTCGGGCTGCGGCAAGTCCACCCTCGGGCGGGGCCTGCTGCGGCTGGTCGAGCCGACCGACGGTGAGATCGTCTTCGACGGCACCGACGTCCGCTCGCTCAAGGGCGAGGCGATGCGCAAGACCCGCCGTCGGATGCAGATGATCTTCCAGGACCCGCTGTCCAGCCTCGACCCCCGGCAGTCGGTGGAGTCGCTGCTGGTCGAGGGACTCAAGGCGCACGGCCTGGCCAGGGACAAGGCGGCCACCGCCAAGAAGCTCCGGGACACCCTGGCCGCGGTCGGCCTGCCCGCCTCGGCGCTGAGCAAGTACCCGCACGAGTTCTCCGGCGGCCAGCGGCAGCGCATCGGCATCGCCCGGGCGCTGGTGCTCGACCCGGACCTCATCGTCGCCGACGAGCCGGTCTCCGCGCTGGACGTGTCCATCCAGGCCCAGGTGCTCAACCTGATGGAAGACATCCAGAACGAGCTCGGCCTGACATACCTGATCATCGCGCACGACCTGGCGGTGGTCCGGCACATCGCAGACACGGTCGGCGTGATGTACCTGGGCGGCCTGGTGGAGGAGGCGTCCAGCGACGACCTCTACCGGGAACCGATGCACCCGTACACGAAGGCGCTGATGTCGGCGGTGCCGGTGCCCGACCCGCAGGTGGAGGACCGCCGCGAGCGGATCCTGCTCGCCGGCGACCTGCCCTCGCCGACGAACCCGCCGGCCGGCTGCCGGTTCCACACCCGCTGCCCGTGGGCCCAGCCGAAGCGCTGCGCCGACGAGCGGCCGGCGCTGCGCGAGGTGCTGGAGGGCCATCGGGTGGCCTGCCACTACGCCGAGGACATCGCGGCCGGCCGGATCCGGCCGCACGAGGTGGAGCCGGAGCTGGTCCGGCCGGACGACGGCGCGGCGCCGGGCGACACCGGTGAGCTGATCCCGACCCCGTGAGCACGGCACGAGGCCCCCTTCCCCGGCCGGGGAAGGGGGCCTCGTCGCGTCTCAGCCCTCGGGGCGGTTGAGCAGGGCGACGGCGACCGTGTGCACGGCGTCCAACCCGGACGGATCGGCCAGCGCCGCCCGGCCGCCGGTCACCGCGTACCACTCGTCGGCGTCCTTGTACTGCACCCGCAGGGTGACCTGGCCGTCGGCCCACTCGGTGCGCAGGGTCAGCTCACCGGTCACCACGCCGACCTCGTCGGTCATCACCCCACCGGGGCCGGCCGTGATGTCGGCCGTGCGTTGCGGCGGCCCGGCGGGCGCGCCGCCGGCCGGCGCCGCCGGGACGGCGTCGGCGGACATACCCGCCCCGGACACGTCGGCGGGGGCCGGCGGCGCCCCGTCGGCCGTCATCCCGGCCGAGGTCGGACCGGCCGCCGTCCCGCCACCGGTGGCCGCCGCCGCGTTCCCGCCCGCGGCGTCCGCTGTGTGCTCCGGCGCCGGCGTCGCGCCGGCTCCGGTCACGGCTTGCTCGCCCATGTGCAGCCCTCCAACATGTCGGTCAGGGCGGCCTTCTCGGCACTGGTCACCGTCAACCGCCAGTAGTGCTTGACCGTCACCCAGTCCGCCGCGTACTGGCACCAGTACGACTTGTTCGCCGGCTTCCACTGGGACGGATCCTGGTCACCCTTTGCCCGGTTGGAACGGAGGGAAACCGCCACCAGCTGCGGCCGGGTCAGATCGTTGGCGAAATCGCCGCGCTTCGAGTCGTCCCACTCGTCGGCGCCGGAGCGCCAGGCGTTGGCCAGCGGCACCACGTGGTCGATGTCCACGTCGGCGGGATCGGTCAACACCAGCCCGTCGTACGGGCTGTCCCAGCGGCCGTCCACCACGTTGCAGCCGGAGAGCTTGATGCTCTCCCCGTCGCGCTGCAGCACGCTGTCCCGTACGTCGCAGTTCTTGCCGGTGTCCCGCCAGTGCGGGAAGCGGGTCCGGCTGTAGCCCTTCATCGACCCGGCGACCGCGACGGTCAGCTCACCGAGCTGCTGGTTGACGTTCCCGGCCGCGCTCGGCGACGGGTCCGGCTCGTCGACCGCCGGCACGCAACCGGCCGCGCCAAGGGCGAGCGCCGCGGTGAGCACGGCCGCCGACGCGGCGCGGGCTGCTGATCTCGTACGCACAGACGACACCTTCTTAGCTTGCGGGCTCCCGGCGAGTCCGCACAGTACCCGGCGGCGGTTTCTGTGATTCGTGGCGTCGGGAGTGGAGCCCGGGCAGAGTGGTTTCCCATGACCGCACCCGCACCCGCGCTTCGCACCGGCACCGCCGCCGGCCGCGGCACCCTGCTCGCCGCGATCCTCGCCTCCGGCATGGTCTTCCTGGACAGCACGGTGGTCAACGTGGCACTGCCCCGGCTCGGCAAGGAACTCGGTGCGAACGTGGCCGATCTCCAGTGGACCGTGAACGGCTACCTGCTCATGCTGGCCGCGTTCGTGCTGCTCGGGGGCGCGCTCGGCGACCGGTTCGGCCGGCGCCGGGTCTTCCTGCTCGGGGTGGCCTGGTTCGCGGGCGCGTCCCTGCTCTGCGGGCTGTCCCAGGGGACCTCGTGGCTGATCGCGGCCCGCTTCCTGCAGGGCGCCGGCGGGGCGCTGCTCACCCCGGGTTCGCTCTCCGTGCTCCAGGCCAGCTTCCATCCCGACGATCGGGGGAAGGCGATCGGCGCCTGGTCCGGGCTCTCCGGGGTCTCCACCGCGCTCGGCCCGCTGCTCGGCGGCTGGCTGATCGACACGCTCTCCTGGCGGTGGATCTTCTTCATCAACCTGCCGCTGGCCGTCGCCGTGGTGCTCGCCGCGCTGCGCTGGGTCCCGGAGAGCCGGGACGTCGCGGCCTCGCGTACCGGGGCGGGCCGGCGGTTCGACGTCGCCGGGGCGTTGCTCGGCGCGCTGGGGCTGGGCGGGGTCACGTACGCCCTGATCGACGCCCCGGCGCGCGGCGTCCGCTCCCCGGCGGTGCTGGCGGCGGTGCTGGTCGGAGTGCTCGCCGTGGTCGTCTTCGTGCTGGTCGAGCGGCGGCGTGGGGACGCGGCGATGCTGCCCACCGGGCTCTTCGGCAGCCGGCTCTTCTCGGTGCTGAACGTCTTCACCGTGGTGGTGTACGCGGCGCTCGGCGGGTTCACCTTCTTCCTCGCCGTCTACCTGCAGAACGTGGTGGGCTGGTCGGCGCTGCTCACCGGCCTGGCCACCGTGCCGATGACGGTGCTGCTGCTGGTCGGCTCGGCCCGCGCCGGGGCGCTCTCGGCCCGGATCGGTCCCCGGCTGCCGCTCACCGTCGGCCCGGTGCTCGCCGCGCTCGGCCTGCTGCTGCTGCGCCGGGTCGGGCCGGGCGCCTCGTACTGGGCCGACGTGCTGCCCGGGGTGGCCCTGTTCGGGATGGGCCTGACCCTGGTGGTGGCGCCGTTGACCGCCTCGGTGCTGGCCGCGGTGGCCGACCGGTTCGCCGGGGTGGCCAGCGGGTTCAACAACGCCGCCTCCCGGGCCGGCGGCCTGCTGGCGGTGGCCGCGCTGCCGTTGCTGGTCGGCCTGTCCGGCACCGGATACGAGCAGAAGGCCGCGCTGACCGGCGCGTTCCGTGGCGCGATGCTCTGGTGCGCCGGGCTGCTGCTGGCCGGGGCCGCGATGGCCGGGCTGCTGATCCACCGCCCGGAGCGGAAGGCGCCCGGGGCCCAGCCCTGCCCGTCCCTGCCCGCGTCCACGCCGCCGGACAAGCGCCCCTCTTGACAAGCGTCGGAGCGCGCGGAGCGGGGTGACCGGGGGAGGTTGCTACGGTCACCGGATGAGCGACCACGACGACCGGCTGCGGTACCGCCTGCTCACCGGGCCCGACGACGCCGAGTTCTGCCGCCGGGTGAGCGAGGCGCTGGCCGAGGGCTACCGACTGCACGGCTCGCCCGCGATGACGTTCGACGGTCAGCGGGTGATCGTCGCCCAGGCGGTCGTCCTGGACGGCGGAACGCCGAGGGTCGTGCCCGCCTGACATCGGCTCGGGGCCCCGCCGGCCTGCCAGGTCCGGCGTCGAAAAGGGTCCCCTGCCGTGCACGGGGCGTTGACAGGGGACCCTTCCTCGCGACTCAGCCGTGGGCGCGGTTGACCGCGCTGGTCACCGCCTTCACCGAGGCGGTGACGATGTTGGCGTCCATCCCGACGCCCCAGACGGTGCGGCCGTCCACCTCGCACTCCACGTACGCGGCGGCCTGCGCGTCCCCGCCGGAGGAGAGCGCGTGCTCGTGGTAGTCGAGCACCCGTACCGCCACGCCCAGGGACTGCAGCGCGCTGACGTACGCGTCGATCGGGCCGTTGCCGACCGCGGTGAGCGGGCGGACCTCACCCTCGAAGCCCACCCGGGCCTCGATCTCGACCTTGCCGTCGGCGGTGCCGATCGCGTAACCGGCCAGGGTGACCGTCGGGTCGACCTGGTGATCGACCAGGTAGTTGCGGGCGAAGATCTCCCACATGGTGCCCGGCTCGACCTCGCCACCGTCGTGGTCGGTGACCTGCTGGACCACGCCGGAGAACTCGATCTGGAGGCGGCGCGGCAGGTCGAGCTGGTGCTCGGACTTCATGATGTACGCGACGCCGCCCTTGCCGGACTGCGAGTTGACCCGGATGACCGCCTCGTAGGTGCGGCCCAGGTCCTTCGGGTCGATCGGCAGGTAGGGCACCGCCCAGGTGAACTCGTCGACCGGCACCCCGGCCGCCGCCGCGTCGGCGTGCAGGGCGTCGAAGCCCTTCTTGATCGCGTCCTGGTGCGAGCCGGAGAACGCGGTGTAGACCAGGTCGCCCGCGTACGGGTGCCGCTCGTGCACCGGCAGCTGGTTGCAGTATTCGACGGCCCGCCTGATCTCGTCGATGTTCGAGAAGTCGATCATCGGGTCGATGCCCTGGGAGAACAGGTTCAGCCCCAGGGTGACCAGGTCGACGTTGCCGGTGCGCTCGCCGTTGCCGAACAGGCAGCCCTCGATGCGGTCGGCGCCGGCCAGCAGGCCCAGCTCGGCGGCGGCCACCCCGGTGCCCCGGTCGTTGTGCGGGTGCAGGCTCAGCACCAGGCTGTCCCGCCGCGGCAGGCGCCGGTGCATCCACTCGATCGAGTCGGCGTACACGTTCGGCATGGCCATCTCGACGGTGGCCGGCAGGTTGACGATCAGCTTGCGGTCCGGGGTCGGGTCGACCACCTCGATGACCTTGGCGCAGACCTCCAGCGCGTACTCCAGCTCGGTGCCGGTGTACGACTCCGGCGAGTACTCGTAGTGGATGTCGGTGTCCGGGGTGTGGATCTCCGCGTACTTCTGGCAGAGCCGGGCGCCCTGGGTGGCGATGTCGGTGATGCCGTCCCGGCCCAGGCCGAAGACCACCCGGCGCTGGAGCGTCGAGGTGGAGTTGTAGAAGTGCACGATGGCCCGGCGGGCGCCGCGCAGCGACTCGAAGGTCCGGTCGATCAGGTGCTCCCGGCACTGGGTCAGCACCTGAATGGTGACGTCCTCCGGGATCAGGTCCTGCTCGATCAGCTGCCGCACGAAGTCGTAGTCGGTCTGGCTGGCCGACGGGAAGCCGACCTCGATCTCCTTGTAGCCCATCTGTACGAGCAGCTGGAACATCCGGCGCTTGCGCTCCGGGGACATCGGGTCGATCAGCGCCTGGTTGCCGTCGCGGAGGTCCACCGCGCACCAGCGCGGCGCGGCCTCGACCCGGCGGGTCGGCCAGGCACGGTTCGGCAGGTCGACCCGGAACTGCTGGTCGTACGGCAGGTAACGGTGGAACGGCATCCGGCTGGGGCGCTGCCGGGCGATCGGATCGGTCTCAGCGTCGGTGACAGGTTGAGCCATCTCGGAATGCTCCCTGGAACATGTGGCGTCAGCAGATCGGAAGGTGTCGGCGCAGATGCCCGGCGACGATGCCGGGTGCCGAGAGGAAGTTCGGATGTGCTGGACGGCGCGGTTCAACTCCGCGACGAGGTGCCGGCCGGTCAGGCCTCGTCGCGGCAGCCAAGGAGAAGGTACGCCCGCCACATGACAGGGTCACCCTACGTGGTGGGACTGGTGGTGGGAAGGCGGGTCCGGACTATGGGACTGGCGTCACCCTCTCGGGTTCCGGGCTCGCCGCGCCCAGCCGGGGCGTCCGCTCCGCCCACGCCACCGCCGGCACCACGGCCAGCCCGATCAGCACGAACAGGGCCGCCATCGGGAACCAGCCCCAGCCGCCGGTGGTGACGCCGAGCGCGGTCAGCCCGAGCGGGCCGGCCAGGAACTGGAGCTGGCTGCCCAGCCGGAACGCCCCCACGTACGCGCCGCGCTGGGCGGCCGGCGGCAGGGTGGCCGTCAGCCCCCACGCACCGCCCGACTCGACCAGTTCGGCCACGGTGAGCATCGTCGCGGCGGCCACCAGCACCACCACGGTGAGGGTGCCGTGGGTGACCCCGGAGATCGGCAGGACCAGGCAGAACAGGGTGATCAGCAGGGCACCCCGGCGGGACGCCCGGGCGGCGCCGGGAGCGGTGTCGGCGCCCCGGCTGGCGCGTACCTGGAGCAGCACGACGAGGATCGTGTTCAGCAGCACCAGCGCGGCGATCACGGTCTTCGGGGCGTCGGTGTGGGTGAGCACCCAGAGCGGCATGACCGTTAGGTAGAGCGTCTGGTGCGCGGTGAGCAGCCCGGAGAGCAGCGCCACGGCCATGAACGGGCGGTCACGCAGCACCGCCAGCCGGCTCATCGGCTCGGTCGGTCGGGCCACCTCCGGCAGCCGGGGCAGCCGGCGCACGAAGACCGCCGTCACCAGGAACACGCCCGCGATGAACCAGACCATCCCCCGGTACGCGGTGATCGTGTCCACCGCCAGCACCACGCCGCTGATCAGCGCGCCCAACCCGAACCCGACGTTCAGCAGCGAGCGCTGGTACGCCATCGCGGTGACCCGCTCCTCCGGCCGCAGCGCGTTGATCGAGTAGACCTGCCGGGCCGTGCCGCTGGCCGCGTCGACCAGGGCCAGCGCGACCACCACGGCGAGAAAGCCGGGGAACCCGCCCACCAGGGGATACGCGGCGAAGAGCGCCGCCTGGAGCAGCTGCCCGACCACCCACACCCGCTGTGCCCCGAACCGGTCGGTGAGCCCGCCGAGCGGGACGGTGCCGAGCAGGGACACCCCGGCGGCCAGCGAGAGGCCGAAGCCCACCTGGGCCGGGCTGAGCCCCAGCGCCCGGGTGAAGAAGACCGCGCTGCCGGCCTGGAAGAGGCCGTGGCCGACGGCGTACACCATGGCCTGCACGGCCAGGGCGCGGGTCAGCCCGGCCGGCGGTACGACGTGCCGTACGGCGGTGCGGATGGTGTCTCTGGCCCCCATGACCGGTGAGCAAACCGTGCCCCCCACGCTCGGGTCGAGCCTTTTAGGCTGGGCCGAATCCTGCGTCCGGGGGTGCGCGTGTCCGAGTTGCGGTTCAGCCTGGCCGACGTTGCGGGACTGCGGTTCGCCGTCTCGCCGGCCAACGAGACGGTCATGAGCATGTGGGCGCTGGCCGATCCGGTCCGCTACTCGGTGCACCTGCCCTGGATCGACCGGGCCCGGGTGACCCTGCGCCGCCCGGAGGTGGCCGACCGGGTCCGGCCGCTGGTGGAGCTGACCCGGCCGCGCCGCTGGCTGCCCGACTTCCTCACCCCGGCGGCCCGGCCGGACGTGGAGATGGCCGAGCAGCTCGACCAGATCGCGGCGACGCCGCCCGGCGTGGTGGTCCAGGATCTGTTGGCGACCATCCCGAGCCGGCCGCTGAGTCCGTTCGGGCGGGCGCTGCTCGCCGATCCCCGCGGGCTGCTGCCGCAGCTCGTCGACGCGGTGCGGGTCTGGTACGACGAGGCGATCGCCCCGGACTGGCCGCGGATGCGGGCGCTGCTCGACGCCGATGTGGCCTACCGCGCCGCCCAGCTGGCCGAGGGCGGCGCCGGCCGGCTCTTCGAGCAGCTCCATCCCAGCCTGCGCTGGCTCGGCGACCGGGTGGTCAGCGACGACCCGTTCGAGCGGGACTTCGACCTCGGCGGTCGGGGGCTGGCGCTGAACCCGGGGGTGTTCACCGATCGGCGGGTGCTGTGGAACCTGCTGGAGGACTCGTTGCCGGCCGGGGCGTACCCGGTTCGTGCGGTCGGGACGCTCTGGGAGCGGGCCCCCGCCCCGCCCGGGGACCCGCTGGCGCGGGTGGTGGGCGCCGGCCGGGCCGCGTTGCTGCACCTGCTCGACACGGCGGTGACCACCACCGACCTGGCCCGACTCACCGGAATGTCCGCCGGGAACGTCTCGCAGCACCTGTCCGCCCTGCACGCCGCCGGGCTGGTCGACCGGTCCCGGGAGGGCCGGCACGTGCGCTACCGCAACACCGAGGTGGCCGCATCCCTCCTCCGCGCCGCCCGCGGCACCTGACCCGGCCCCCGCCCCCGTCGCCTCCCGTCCGCGGGCCGCCCTGGCTGCCGGCGGGTTGCGGCAAGACGGGGCGTCCCCGCTCCGGGAGCCACCGATCTGCCGCATCCCGAGTCGGTCAAGGCCCGCTGATCCCGTGCACGGCACCGGGTCGTCGGAGGAGCGGACCGGCCGGGTCCTCGGGTCCGGGCCGGCGGGGTGGTCAGGGGAGGAGGAGCGCCGTGAGGGGGTGGCGGCGGCGGAGGGCGGTCTCCCGGGTACGGAGGTCGGCGGGGAGAGCGAACGGGTCGCCGAGCCGGCCGACGGCGGCCACCACCAGGGGCCGGATCCCGGCCGCCAGGTCCAGTTCGGTGGCGAGGCCGGCCCGGTCGAACCGGGTGAGTTGGTGCACGTGCAGGCCGAGCGCGGTGGCCTGCACGGTCAGGTGAGCGATCGCCTGCCCCAGGTCGTACGCGGCCCGCTCGGCGTTCCCGCCGCCGGCCGAACTGGCGTGGGAGTCCGCAAACGACGCGCCGACCACCAGGGCGGAGGCGTGCCGGGCCCAGCACTGGTCGGGCTCCGGGAGGGTGACCAGGATCCGCTTCCACGTCTCGTCCTGCCGGTGCCCGAGGGCGAACCGCCACGGCTGCGCGTTCCCGGTCGAGGGCGCCCAGCGGGCGGCCTCCAACAGGGAGGCGGCCTCGTCCCCGGTGAGTTCCGCGTCCGGGTCGAAGGCCCGGGGACTCCAGCGGAAGGCGAGCAGCGGTGTCAGGTCGGCCATGAGGTTGAGGGTCCTTCATGGGTGTTTCGTCCCCTCCGCCGGGTTGGCCAGATGTGGTCAAGAGCACCCGTAACGGACAGGAGGGTCAGGGCGTTTCCGAGCTCGGGCTGTCGGCGGGTGTCGGCGCCTCGCGCCCCACCGGGTCGTCCTCGACGACCGGCCCGGCCAGCTGCACGGTGGCCGGCGCCGGCCCGGGCTCGCCGGCCAGCCGCAACGTGCCGAACGCGGCCCGGACCGCGGTCGGGGTGCCGTCCGGCCGGTAGCAGTAGATGCCGACCTCCAGCGGCGCGTTCAGCGAGGCCGAGGTCGACTCGACCGAGTAGCACTGGCCGGTCGCCCCGGTCGGCGGCTCGGCGGGCGAGACCGCCAGCGGCGCCCGGCGGTCGGTGAGCACCTCCAGCCAGTCGGTGAACGGGTGCTGCACCCGGAGATCCAGCTTCCGGGGCACGCTGTCGTCCTGGTCGCCGAGGCGTACGCAGCTCGGCGGCGCCGAGTGCCCCGCCGACGGGAGCGCGCACTGGTACAGCCCGTCGGGGGTCGCGGCGAGCGAGACGTCCACCGTGCCGCCCCGCCCCCAACCGGGCACGTCCACCCGCCAGGTGCCGTCGTTCGCGCTGGTCACCGTGACCGTCCGGTCCGGGCCGTCCGCCGTGGCGAAGGTGTACGCGGCGGTCAGGTGCCGGTCCTGGGCGGCGGCGGCCAGCGCGGCCAGCTCGTCGCGGGCGGCGTCCATCTCAGCCGGGGCCGGGTCGGCGGTGCTGGTCGGGGCCGGCGCCGGCGGGGCGGCGGTGCAGGCGGGGAGCAGCGCCGACAGGGCGATCGCCAGGGCGCCGGTCAGTCGCCGGCCCGCGCGAAGTTGAGCGTGCACCGGGACATTCTGCGGTGCGCGCCCGGGGTCGGGGAGCCCACCGTACGGCTGCCGTGCCGGCGTGTCGCGAACTCCGCGACCGGCGCGGCCGCCCCTGGTGAGCCGCCCCACGCCGGGCCGGATGGTGGGATCACCCGACCCGGCGCCGCGGCCCGCCGGATACCCTGGGGTGGTCTGACACGCGCCGCCGGACCGAAAGCCGGCGGCGTCGGCACGCTCAGGGTCGTCGCTGGGAGGGAGTGCGCCGTCGTGGCACTCGTGGTGCAGAAGTACGGCGGGTCCTCCGTCGCCAACGCCGAGCGGATCAAGCGGGTGGCCGAGCGCATCGTCGCCGCCCGCAAGGCCGGCGACGACGTGGTCGTGGTGGTCTCCGCGATGGGGGACACCACCGACGAGCTGCTCGACCTGGCCAACCAGGTCAGCCCGCTGCCGCCCGGCCGCGAGCTGGACATGCTGCTCACCGCCGGGGAGCGGATCTCCATGGCGCTGCTCGCCATGGCCATCCACAACCTGGGGTACGAGGCCCGCTCGTTCACCGGCTCGCAGGCCGGCGTGATCACCACCTCGGTGCACGGCAGGGCGCGGATCATCGACGTCACCCCGGGCCGCCTCAAGGGCGCGCTGGACGAGGGCGCGGTGGTCATCGTGGCCGGCTTCCAGGGCGTCTCGCAGGACACCAAGGACGTCACCACCCTCGGCCGGGGCGGGTCGGACACCACCGCCGTGGCGCTGGCCGCCGCGCTCGACGCGGACGTCTGCGAGATCTACACCGACGTGGACGGCGTCTTCAGCGCCGACCCGCGGATCGTGCCGAACGCCCGGCACATCAAGAACATCACCTATGAGGAGATGCTGGAGCTGGCCGCCTGCGGCGCCAAGGTGCTGCACCTGCGCAGCGTCGAGTACGCCCGGCGCGCGGGGTTGCCGATCCACGTCCGTTCGTCATACTCGACCAACACCGGCACGATGGTCACCGGATCGATGGAGGACCTTCCTGTGGAACAGGCACTGATCACCGGGGTCGCCCACGACCGCAGCGAAGCGAAGATCACGATCGTCGGGGTGCCCGACGAGCCGGGCGCCGCCGCGAAGATCTTCGAGACCGTCGCCGGTGCCGAGATCAACATCGACATGATCGTGCAGAACGTGTCGACCGAGGGCACCGGGCGCACCGACATCTCGTTCACGCTGCCCAAGACCGACGGCGCGACCGGCATGGCCGCGCTCAGCAAGATCCAGGAGTCGGTCAAGTTCAAGGGCCTGCTCTACGACGACCACGTCGGCAAGGTGTCCCTGATCGGTGCCGGCATGCGCTCGCACCCGGGCGTCGCGGCCGGCTTCTTCGCGGCCCTCGGCGCGGCCGGGGTCAACATCGAGATGATCTCCACGTCCGAGATCCGGGTCTCGGTGGTCTGCCGGGACACCGACCTGGACAAGGCGGTCCGCGCCATCCACGACGCCTTCGACCTGGGCGGCGACACCGAGGCCGTGGTCTACGCGGGCACCGGGCGGTAGCCGCATGTCGTCGCTGCCCACCCTTGCCGTGGTCGGGGCGACCGGTGCCGTCGGCACGGTGATGTGCCAGCTGCTCTCCTCCCGGCGCAACGTGTGGGGCGAGATCCGGCTGCTCGCCTCGGAGCGCTCGGCCGGGCGCCGCGTGCAGTGCCGGGGCGAGGAGTTGACCGTCCAGGCCCTCACCGCCGAGGCGTTCGACGGGGTGGACGTGGCGATGTTCGACGTGCCGGACGAGGTCTCCGTGGAGTGGGCGCCGGTCGCGGTGTCCCGGGGCGCGGTGGTGGTGGACAACTCCGGCGCCTACCGGATGGACCGGGACGTGCCGCTGGTCGTCCCCGAGATCAACCCGGAGCAGGTGCGTAACCGGCCCAAGGGGATCATCGCCAACGCCAACTGCACCACCCTGGCGATGATCGTGGCCATCGCCCCGCTGCACCGCGAGTACGGCCTCCGTGAGCTGGTGCTCGCGTCGTACCAGGCGGCGTCCGGGGCGGGGCAGGCCGGCGCGGACGCGCTGCACGTCCAGCTCGGCAAGGTCGCCGGGGACCGGGTGCTCGGCTCCCGCCCGGGCGACGTCCGGCAGGCGGTCGGCGACGAGCTGGGCCCGTTCCCGGCCCCGCTGGCGCTCAACGTGGTGCCCTGGGCCGGCTCGCTCGCCGACGGCGGCTGGTCGTCGGAGGAGCTGAAGATGCGCAACGAGTCGCGCAAGATCCTCGGACTGCCCGACCTGAAGGTGTCCGCCACCTGCGTACGGGTGCCGGTGGTGACCGGCCACTCGGTCGCGGTGCACGCGGTCTTCGCCACCGAGGTGGACGCCGAGGGCGCCCGCGAGGCGCTGCGCAACGCGCCCGGCGTGATCCTGGTCGACGACCCGGCGGCGGGCGAGTTCCCGATGCCCATCGACGCGGTGGGCACCGACCCCTCCTGGGTCGGCCGGATCCGCCGCGCCGTTGACGACCCCAGAGCCCTCGACCTCTTCGTGACGGGCGACAACCTCCGCAAGGGCGCCGCCCTCAACACCGCCCAGATCGCCGAGCTCCTCGCCAAGGAACTCACCCGCCCCTGACCCCGCCCACCCTCCCCCTCCCCCCTCCCCCCTCCCCCTCCCCGCCCTCCCTCCCCCCCGTCCCGCCCTTCCGCGGCGATCTTGCAGTTCCGGTGGCGATGAATGCCGCGAACTGGGGCGGATCGTCAACCCGAAGTGCAAGATCGCCGAGGCGGGGGGTGCGGGGGTGCGGGGTGCGGGGGGGTGTGGTTAGGCGGCGGCGAGGCGGACGGCGTCGCGGCCCTGGCGTTTGGCCGTGTAGAGGGCCTGGTCGGCGCGGTGGAGGGTGCGCTCCGGCGGCTCGCCGGGGCGGGGGAGGGCGACGCCGACGCTGATGGTGCGGCCGGTACGCCGGGCCGCCTCGGTCAGCCGCTCGGCAATCCGTACCGCCTCCTCCGGGCGGTTCACCTCGATCACCGCGACGAACTCGTCGCCCCCGGTCCGGTACAGCTCGTCGCCCTGCCGCAGCGCCCCCTCCAGCGCCCGGGCGAGCCCGACCAGCAGCCGGTCCCCGGCCTGGTGGCCGTACGTGTCGTTGACGTCCTTGAACCCGTCCACGTCGATCGCCAGCAGGGCGGTACGCCCCGGCGTGGCGCGCGCGATCCGCTGGCCGAACGGCCCGGTGTGCCGCAGCCCGGTGAGCGGGTCCGAGCTGGCCTGCTCGCGCAGCCGGGCGAGCGTACGCAGCCGGTCGAGGCAGGTCCACGCCTGGCCGGCGAGCAGCTCCATGAGGTTGACCGTGGTCGGGTCGGGACGCAGCAGGCGCTCGTCGGCGACCAGCAGCAGCCCGCCGCCGTCCGGCGGCCCGACCGGCACCGCCACCACGGTGCGCGCCCCGGCCGAGGCGAGCGGCAGGTAGTCCTCGGTCGGCGGATGCCCCGCCTCGCCCAGCGTGTACGCGGCGCCGTTCCGGTGCGCCCGGGCGATCATGTGGCCGAGCGCGGCCGGCCCGGCCTCGGTCAGCTCGGCCCGGATCCGCGACTCCAGCTCACCCGGGGTGCCGGTGGGCGCGCCCAGCCGGGGCCCACGCCGACCGGCGAGGAGCAGCACGGCGGCGGGGAGCCCGGAGACGTCCCGGGCGGCGGTGATGGCGGCGGCCATCAGGTCCCAGTCGGTGGGGGCGGCGGTCATCGCGGCGGCGTGCCGGAGCAGCTTCTCGCTGCGGCTCTCCGCCGGCGGGCCGCCGAGCGCCACGATCCGCGCGCCCAGCCGGCCGGCCAGCCGCTCCGCGGTCTCCCGCCACCGCTCCAGCTCGACCGGTCCGCTCCACTGCAGATCGAGTACGCCGAGCGGCCGCCCGGCCGGGTCCAGCACCGGTACGCAGATCTCGGCGGTGACGTCCGGGCGTACCGGCAGGTAGTCGGGGTCGGCGGTGACGTCGGCGACGACCGCCGGCTCGCCCGAGGCGTAGACCCGGCCCACTATCGACCGCTCCAGGTCGCGGCGCGGCGTCAGACGCGCCGAGCTGGAGCTGTCGCCGCCGGTTTTCGGCGGCACCGTGGAGAAGACCTGCCAGGCGCCGGTGGCCGCGACACAGCGGAGCCGGTCGTGGACCTGGAGCAGGACCGAGATGGTCGCGGGGGTGTACCGGGCGAGCGCGGCGGCCGTCCACTGGCACGCCTCCAGCGCGGTCGACGCCATCGGCAGGCGGACCGTGACGTCTCGGACGACTCGCTCGTGATCCACGTCGTTCCTGGTCGGAGGGGGGCGGGCGCGATCAAGGGTACTCAGCCGCCGGTCCGGCGACCTTCGTACACATGTGCTATCCACAGGCTGTGGACACGGCCTGTGGGTGCGCCGGGGCCGCGCGGTGGGGGCGGTCGGCGATAGCGTGAGGGGTCCCGGTCCGAGGAGGCGTCGATGCTCATCGCCCAGCTCAGCGACCCGCACGTGACCACCGGTCCGCTCGCCGCCGAGCAGGCCACCGGGCTGCACCGGGCGCTGGGCCGGGTGCTGGCGCTGCGCCCCCGCCCCGACTGCGTGGTGATCACGGGTGACCTGGCCGACAACGGCCGTCCCGACGAGTACGCCGCGCTCCGCGAGATCATCGGGCGGTTCCCGCTGCCGGTGCACCTCGCGGCCGGCAACCACGACGACCGGGAGTCGTTGCTGGATGCCTTCGGCGGCACCCCCTACCTGGGCGGAGGCTTCTCGGCTCACTACCACGTCGACCACCCGGCGGCGACTGTCGTGGTGCTCGACTCCCTCCTCCCGGGGGACGCCGCCGGCCGGCTCGGCGAGGACCAGCTCGGCTGGCTCGACGGGGTGCTCGCCGGCCGCCCCGAGGTGCCCGCCGTCGTGTGCCTGCACCATCCGCCGGTCGCGGTCGGCATCCCGGCCATGGACGCCATCCGGCTCACCGGCGCCGACGCGTTCGCCGCCGTGATCGGCCGGCACCCCCATGTCGTACGCGTCGCCGCCGGCCACCTGCACCGGCCGGTGACCAGCAGCTTCGCCGGCACGGTGCTGACCACCGCGCCGAGCACCTGGATGCAGGTGGGCCTGACCATGACCGACGACCCGGAGATCTGGATGGTGGCCGAGCCGACCGGCTTCCTGCTGCACCAGGTGGCCGAGGACCGCTGCGTCACACACACCGTCCAGGTGAGCCGTGCCGCCGGGCGGACCTGCTGGTTCTGACCGGATGGACCGGCTCTGGTACGTCGCGTACGGCTCGAACCTGCATGCCGAGCGGCTGCGCCACTACCTCGCCGGTGGCCGGCCGCCCGGCGGGCTGCGCAGGTATCCGGGCTGCCGGGACTGCCGACCACCCAGCCGGGCGGTCCCGGCGCTGGTCCCCGGCGGGGTCTACTTCGCCGGCGAGTCGCGGGCCTGGACCGGCGGGATGGCCTTCTACGACCCGGAGCTGCCTGGCCGGGCGGCGGTCCGCGGCTACCTGGTGACGGTCGAGCAGTTCGCCGACATCGCCGCGCAGGAGATGTACCGGCCGCCCGGCGCGGACCTCGACCTGGTCCGCGTGGCGGCGGAGACCGGCCGGGCGGCGCTCGGCCCGGGCCGCTACGAGACCCTGCTCCGCGTCGGTACGCGGGACGGCCTGCCGATGCTCACCTTCACCGCCCCGGTGCGGGCGTCCGACGTGGAGTGGACCGCGCCCGCCCCGGTCTATCTGGGCCTGCTCGCCTGCGGGTTGCGCGAGGCGCACGACTGGGACGCCGAGCGGATCGTCGCCTACCTGGCCGACCGGCCGGGCGTCGCCGGGTGGTGGACGCCGGTGGCGCTCCGCGAGCTGGTGTCGGGGGTCCTCACCGGCCGGCCGGGGTGACGGATCCGACCGGCAACCCGGAACGGACCGGGATTTCTGACCAACCCGGTCGACGGTGGGATCAGCGGAGCAGTGCGTCGCGCAGCGCGGAGGCCAGCGTCTCCGGCGGCACCTCGTGGAAGCCGCCGGCCAGGCTGCGGTGGGTGGCGCCGGGCACCGCCCGGGCGGTCGCCGCAGCCGCGTCCCGCAGCCACTCCGGGCTGCCGGTGCTGTCCACCACCACGGTCGGGGCGGTGATGGTGGCGAGCCGGTCGGCGGGCAGGGCGCCGTCACCGGTGACCGTGGTGTCGTACGCCAGGGTGTGCGCCAGCCCCTCCATCCACGACCACTCCGGCGCGCCACGCATCCCGCTGACCGCCTCGGCCGGCACCCCGACGGCGTCGGTCAGGAACAACTCCACCGCGTCGCCGCGCCGGCCGGCCGACACCAACTCGGTCAGCCGCTCGGAGAGCCCCGGCTTGCGGCCACCGTGCGGGCCGGCCTGGAACGGCGGCTCGAAGAGCGCCAGCCCGGCCACCGGCAGGCCCTCGGCCGTCGCGTACGCGGCCAGGATCGCCCCGGACGACAGGCCGTAGAGGTAGGCGCGGCCGCCAGCCTGCTCGATCAGGGCCGCCACGTCCTCGATCTCCCGCTGCACCGCGTAGGGTCCGGTGTCGCCGCTGCCGCCCCGGCCCCGCCGGTCGTAGCCGTAGACGGTGAAGTCGGACGTCAGCGCGGCACCCAGTGGACGGACGGTGCTCCGGTCGTTGAAGGCCCCACCGACCAGCACGATCGGCGGCCCTTCGCCGGCGGTCTCGTACGCGATGGTGGTGCCGTCGGCCGACCGCACCGTCTCCACCGTCCAGGTGGTCCCGTTCGACGTCATGGCTACTTTTCTAGCCCAGACCTGTGACAGCGGGGGGCCGTGAAGGAATTCACCTGCCGGTCATGTCGGACTCGTCGGGCATACCGCTACAGGTAGTCGTGCAGATCCACGATTCGGAGGTGCCGCCCCGGTCGACCGATCGCCCGGTGGATGAGAAGCTTGCCCCCGGCGGGGCGGCGCTCCCCCGACAGCCGCCCTCGCGACGACCCCTGTCACGGCACGGATCAGGGTCGCCGGGCGAACCATCGTCCGGACAGCCACGCGCCGAATCTCACGAGGAGTTCCATGTCCGTCCCCGGGATGCGTCGGGCCGCCGTCGGCCTGGCCGCACTCGCCGCGACCGCGTTCACCGCGGTCGCCGTCAACCCCAACCAGGCCGAGGCCGGGCCGAAGCCGGTCGACGTCAAGCTGCTCGCCATCAACGACTTCCACGGCAACCTGGAGCCGCCGACCGGCTCCAGCGGCACCATCGCCGGGCAGACCGCGGGCGGCGCGGAATACCTGGCCACCCGGCTCAACCAGTTGCGTGGCACCACCGACGAGGAGCGGGAGCACACCGTCACGGTCGCCGCCGGTGACCTGATCGGCGCCTCCCCGCTGCTCTCCGCCGCCTTCCACGACGAGCCGACCATCGAGGAGATGAACCTCGCCGGGCTCGAGTTCACCAGCGTCGGCAACCACGAGTTCGACGAGGGCGCCACCGAGCTGCTGCGCATGCAGAACGGCGGCTGCCACCCGGTGGACGGCTGCGCCGACGGCACGCCGTTCGAGGGCGCCAAGTTCCAGTACCTCTCCGCCAACGCCTTCAAGACCGCCACCGGCCAGCCGCTGCTGGCGCCGTACGGCATCAAGAAGGTCGACGGGGTCAAGATCGGCTTCATCGGCATGACCCTGGAAGGCACCCCGCAGATCGTCAGCCAGCAGGGCGTCGCGGGTCTGTCCTTCGCCGACGAGGCGGACACCGCCAACAAGTACGCCAAGATCCTGCAGGCCCAGGGCGTGCAGAGCATCGTCGTGCTGTTGCACGAGGGTGGCGTGCAGAACGGCGGCGGCATCAACGACTGCACCGGGTTCAGCGGCCCGATCGTCGACATCGCCAACCGGATGGACCCGGCCATCGACGTGATCGTCAGCGGGCACACCCACGCCGCGTACAACTGCAACATCAACGGCAAGCTGGTCACCAGCGCCAGCTCCTTCGGCCGCCTGGTCACCGACATCGACCTCCAGGTCGACCGGCGCAGCGGCGACGTGATCAGCGCCAAGGCGAACAACGTCGTGGTCACCCGGGACGTCCCGAAGGACCCGGCCAGCACCGAGCTGATCACCCACTACAAGACCGCGCTGGGCCCGGTGGCCGACAAGGTGGTCGGCGAGACCACCGCGGCGATCACCAAGACCCAGGAGAACCTGTACCAGACCGGTACCGACCCGAGCACCGGCAAGCCGACGTACCAGACCGGTGAGTCGCCGCTCGGCAACCTGATCGCCGACGCCCAGCTCGCCGCCACCGACAACGAGCAGAACGCGGTCGCCGCGTTCATGAACCCCGGTGGGGTCCGCGCCGACCTCGACGCCGGCCCGGTCACCTACTCCGAGGCCTTCACCGTCCAGCCGTTCGCCAACAACCTGGTGACCCTGGACCTGACCGGCGCCCAGCTCTACTGCCTGCTGGAGCAGCAGTTCACCACCACCAAGGTGCTGTACGCGTCCTCGACCGTGCACTACGTCGTCGACCCCAACGGCACCACCGCTGCCGCCAGCGCGCCGTGCGGCGGCACCCGGGTGGTCCGGGGCAGCCTCACCATCAACGGCACCCCGGTCACCGACACCGCGACCTACCGGGTCACGGTGAACAACTTCCTCTCCGGCGGTGGGGACGGGTTCAGCGTCCTCACCGGTGGCACCAACGCGGTCACCGGCATGATCGACCTGGACGCCTTCACCGCGTACCTGACCGAGAAGTCGCCGGTCTCGCCGCCGGCGCTGAACCGGATCCAGACCACCGCCGAGGTCCCCGCCGCCTGACGCGGACCCGGTACGACGAAGGGCCCCGGAGCCAGCCGCTCCGGGGCCCTTCCGCATGTCGGGGCCCGCCCCGCGGGGTTGTCGTCAGGCGGAGACGGGTGCCGGGACGGCGGCCGGGGTCGGGGTCGGGCGGCCGTCCTGGGTGGGGGTCAGCAGCCGGCGCAGCGACAGGGCCAGCACCGAGGCGGTCAGGCAACCGCCCACCACCACCACGACCCAGAGCCGGCCGTGCGCCGCGCCGATCAGCGGGCCGGCGGTGACCGGACCGATGATCCCGCTGATCCCGAAGATCATCGAGCTCATCGCGTTGTAGCGGCCGCGCAGCTCGTCGGTGGCGAGGGCGTTGGTCAGCGCCGGCATGACCGGCGACAGCATCGTCTCGCCGAAACCGAAGATGGCCGAGCAGGCCACCACGCCGAGCGCGGCGAGCAGCGCGTTGCCCGTACCGATCACGCCGGCCGCGCCGAGGACGAGCCAGGCGGTGGCGAAGACCGCGCCCACGGCGGCGAGCGCCCCCGTCCGGCTGCGCCCCTCCATCCGACGGATGACCAGCAGCTGGGAGAGCACGATCATCACGGTGTTGCAGGCCAGCGCCCAGGCCACCACCCGGGGCGTCACCTCCACCACCCGCACCGAGTACGCGGCGAAGCCCACCTCGATCTGCGCGTAGCCGCAGGTGGTCAGGACCAGACCGAAGAGGACCAGGCGCCGGAACGGCCGGTCCCGCAGCACGGTGAGGTAGCCCCCGCTCGTCCGGGCGGCACCCGCCTCCCGGGCCTGCGCCAGCCGGTGCCCCACGTGCGGCAGGGTCAGCAGGATCAGGCCCGGCGTCAGGTAGCTCAGCGCGTCGAGCAGGTAGATGGCCTGGAAGGTGACCGGGCGGGCCACGTCGACGACCGCGCCCGAGATCAGCCCGCCCACCCCGATGCCGAGGTTGAGCAGGGCGAACTGCAGGCCGAACACCCGCTGCCGCTCCCCGTCGCCGGTCAGCGAGGCGAGGATGGTGGTCTGCCCGGACCACAGTGCCGAACCGCCCACCGCGATCAACGTCATCACGCCGAACGCCGCCGCGGTCGAGTCGACCAGCGCCAGCGAGGCGGTGCCGATCGCCTCGACGACCAGGCAGGGCAGCACCACCCGTCGCGCGCCGAACCGGTCGATCAGCGTCCCGCCCAGCGGGGACAGGGCGAGCGTCACCGCCCCGAACCAGCCGATCACCAGGCCGGCCAGGTTGTCGGAGAGCCCGCGCACGTCGGTCAGGTAGATGAAGAGGAACGGCAGGGTGAGACCGCGCCCCACGGCAGACAGCAGGGTGCCGATCAGGATTCGGCGGGCTTCCGGGCGGGCGGGTAGGGCGCGGCGCAGCATGCCTGGATTCTGTGCGCCGGGTACGACGGGTCGCGAGCGGTTTACGGACGTCACCGTGCCGGGCGAAGCCACCGGGTGACGAAGGACACGCCCGGATTGACCTCCGGTGTGGAGAGCGGACGCGGGCCGGTGGCCGGACACCTCTGGCCGGGCGGGGTCGTGGGCCGCGCAGCGCCCGGTGCAGCCGGACGGGACTGACTGAGCCGGCCCCCTGTCGGTGCCGTCTGCCATGCTGGCCCGGTGACCACGACCTGGCGGCACCTGCCCGCCCCCGCCCGGGAGATCGCCGAGGCCGCCGGCGCGGCGGTCGCCGTCGCGACCGACCGGGACGCCGAGGCGTACGGGCCGGCGGTGGCGCGGCTGGCCGCCGCCGACCGGGCCGGCCTGGTGCTCGGCGGCGTGGTCCGGCTGCTGCTGGAGGAGACCCACCCGGACGGGCTGGACGGCGACGACGTCCGCCGGGTGCTGGAGCGCTGCGTCCGGTCCACCGCCACGTGGTGGCCGGACGTCGACCCGCACGTGCTCCTGGTGCTGCTGGCGAGTGCGCTGGGCGTGTACGACCCGGGCGACGACGACCCGCCGCCGGAGCCGGCCGCGATCGCCCGGCACGCCCCGCTGCTCGTTGCCGACCTGCTGGCCGCCACCGGCCGCCCGTTGGCGGGCTACCTGTCCGCGGCGTTCGCCGAGGTCGCCCGCACCGAACTGCACGACTGAGCCGGTTGGCCGCCGCTCGCCGGGCCGGCATCCGGTCAGGAGAGATGGAGGAGGCCCCGTCCTACGGGCTGGCGGCCAGGAAGACGAACGCCGCGAGCAGCACCAGGTGCACCCCGCCCTGGAGCACGGTCGCCCGTCCCGGCACGACGGTGAGCACCCCGGCCACGGCGGTGAGCGCGAGCAGCGTCAGCTGCGTGCCGCCGAGGCCCAGCAGCAGCGGGCCGTCGAGCCAGATCGAGGCCAGCGCGATGGCCGGGATGGTCAGGCCGATGCTCGCCATGGCCGAGCCGAGCGCCAGGTTGAGGCTGATCTGCACCCGGTCCCGGCGGGCGGCGCGGGCGGCGGCGAGGGTCTCGGGCAGCAGGACCAGCAGAGCGATGACCACGCCGACGAACGCCTGCGGCAGGTTCGCCGCCGAGACGCCGGCCTCGATCGCCGGGGAGATGGTCTTCGCGTTGCCGACCACCGCGACCAGGGCCACGACCAGCAGTGCCAGGCTGACCAGCGCGGTACGGGCGGACGGCGGGTCGGCGTGCCCGTCGCCGTCGGCGTCCTCGGCCAGGATGCTGCCCTCCTGCGTCACCGGCAGGAAGTAGTCGCGGTGTCGGCCGGTCTGCACCATCACGAACAGCCCGTACAGGGCGAGCGACGCCACCGCCGCGAAGGCGAGCTGCGTCGGGGAGAACTCCGGACCCGGCCGGCTGGTGGTGAAGGTCGGCACCACCAGGCTGAGGGTGGCGAGGGTGGCCACGGTGGCCAGCGCCCCGCCGGTGCCCTCCGGGTTGAAGACGGCCACCCGGCGGCGCAGCGCCCCGAGCAGCAGGGAGAGGCCGAGGATCCCGTTGCAGGTGATCATCACGGCGGCGAAGACCGTGTCCCGCGCCAGGGCCTGGGTCTTGTCGCCGCCGCTGATCATCAGCGTGACGATCAGTCCGACCTCGATCACCGTGACCGCCACGGCGAGTACCAGCGAGCCGAACGGCTCGCCCACCTTGTGGGCCACCACCTCGGCGTGGTGCACGGCCGCCAGCACCGCGCCGGCCAGCAGCGCGGCCACCACGACGATCAGCGCGGGCGGCAGGTCGCGCCCCCAGCACGCCGCGAGCACGAGGACCGCGATCGGGGGTACGAGGGTCGTCCAGTCGGTCAGGCGGGATCGAATCAGGGCGGCCATCCACCAACCTTGCCAGGAAATCCGGTCAGCCGCCCCTGCCCAAGATCGTCGGCGATCCGTCCGGACGCACGGTGACGTGATCTTGGACACTGGCCTCTGGCCGGGGCGGCCGGATGTGCACCAACGGATCTTCAATTTTCCCTGCGGGCTTGCTAGCGTCTCGTCGCTCGGAGCCGCCAACGAGCGTCGCCCGATCTGTCGCCGACGCCTCTCCCTCCGCTCGGGCGCGGGAATCCACTGTCGTACGAGGTCATGCGCCTCGGCGGACTCGTCGTCCTCCCGCGCCTGATCGGCGTACGTCACGCTGGCGGCTTCGAGTGCCTCGATCAACCGGACGACAGGAAGAAATAGTGGCTCAAGAGGCAGACACCGCAGGAGCCCGACGGCGGCGGGCGGCTGGAATCCTGGCCGGCCTCGCCCTCGGTGGCGCGGCAATCGTCGCACCCGGAACGGTCGTCCAGGCCGCCCCGACCGACGGCGGGTACGACGCGAGCAGTGTCCAGGCCGCCCGGCAGACCAAGCTGCCGCACTACCGGGAGGGCAACTTCACCCCGCCGGCCCCGGGCGCGTACGGACCTCGCTTCCAGTCGACCAGCAGCGACCCGAAGCCGAGGATCGCGGGAGGCACGCTGGCCAGCGCGTCGCAGTTCCCCTACGTCGTCGGGGTCGTCACGTACCTGAACGAGGGCGGGGTCGGCTGGTGCACCGGTACGATCATCGCCCCCAACAAGGTGCTGACGGCCGCACAGTGCACCGCCGACGGAGCTGGCACCACCCGGGTTGTCGCCGGGCACGACCAGCTCCTCGACGCGAACGGAAACGTCATCACCACCAGCGGCTACGTGGCCGAGGTCGGGTCCACCTGGACCCACCAGGGCTGGAACATCGCCGCGCAGTACGCGAACACCGCGGACATGATCCTGGACGACGTCTCGGTGCTCACCCTCAAGCAGAACCTGCCGGCCGAGTACGCGCCGGTCACGCTGAGCGATCAGGGCGACCAGGCGCCGTACGCGGAGGGCACTTCTGCCGTCCTCGCCGGCTACGGTGTGACCAGCTCGACCGACCCGGGTGACACCCGGCTCCGCACGGCGGCGATCACCATGCGCGCCGACACCGCCTGCGCCAGCTACGGGCAGTACGACGCCAACCGGATGATCTGCGCCGGCGGGTACCCGGACGGGGACCTGACGGCCTGCAGCGGCGACGCCGGTGGCCCGCTGCTGGTCGGTGGCAGGCAGGTCGCGATCACCGACTGGGGTTACGAGCCCTGCGGTTTCACCTGGGGATACTACGAGCGGCTCAGCTACTACAACACCGAGATCAAGAAGGACCTGTCCCGGCCGCCGTTGATCAACGCCGACTGGACCGGCGACGGCCACACCGACCTGATCGGCCGGGACTCGTCCGGCAACCTGCGGCTCTACCTGGGCAGTGGGTTCGCCAACGACGGGTACGGTGGCTTCTGGTCGTCGGAGATCATCAACAGTGGTTGGGGCGGCTTCAAGCGGGTCTTCCGGGTCTACAACTGGAACGGCGACCGGACGCCGTCGATCATGGCGGTGAACGCGGCCGGGGAGCTGTGGATCTACAACACCGACGGCATGGGCAACTTCGTCGGCGGTGCGAAGAAGATCGGCACCGGCTGGGGCAACTTCACCGCCCTGATGGTGACCAACAACTGGCTGGGCAACAACCTGCCGAGCCTGATGGTCCGCAAGTCCAACGGTGAGCTCTGGCGCTACACCAGCAACGGTGCGGGCGGCTGGCTCAACCCGGCGGGCACCCGGATCGGCACCGGCTGGAACGGGTTCAACCTGTTCCTCACGCCGGGCGCCTGGAAGGGTGACGGCAAGGAGGTCCTGATCGGCCGTACCTCCACCGGCTACCTGAAGATGTACCAGACCGACCTGAAGGGTGGCTGGACCAACCCGGCCGGCACCCAGATCGGCAGCGGCTGGGGCGGCTTCAAGAACATCGTGACGCCGGGCGACTGGAACGGCGACAACATGATGGACATGCTGGGCGTCAACAGCAGCAACCAGATGCGCTTGTACACCACCGACGGCCACGGCAACTGGATCGACGCCAGCGGCAAGGTGATCTCCAGCGGCTGGGGCAGCTTCAACCTGGTCTTCTGATCGGATCCGCTGAACGGAAGGGCCCGCGACCTCGGTCGCGGGCCCTTCCGCCGTCCGGGCCGTGGCCCGCGCCCGGAGGCCGGGTCGACCACTTCCTGGACATCGAGCCGATGGCCCGTCGCCACCTCGACACCGGGATGACGTGACCGAGATCGCAGATGCGCGCGCCGCTTGCTGCCTTGTCGCGGCCTGCGGTGGCGCGGTGACCCCGGGAAAGCATCAAGGCCCCTCCGCGGAGGGGCCTTGATCTGCTCTTACCTCTGGTCGGGGTGGCCGGATTCGAACCGACGACCTCTTCGTCCCGAACGAAGCGCGCTACCAAGCTGCGCCACACCCCGAGGCGTGCCGACAAATAGTAGCCCACCCGCCCCGGGGATCAAACTCGGTACCCCTCCCCCTGGCGGTCAGCGGGGGATGAGGGTGAGCACGCTCGCCTCGGGCGGGCAGGCGAACCGCACCGGAGCGGTCGGGTGCGTGCCGAGACCGGCGGAGACGTGCAGCCAGGAGTCCGAGCCGGGCCAGCGGTGCAGCCCGCGCGCCATCGAGCGGGGCAGCCCGCAGTTGGTCACCAGCGCGCCGTAGCCGGGGACACAGACCTGGCCGCCGTGGGTGTGCCCGGCGAGCAGCAGCCCGAACCCGTCCGCGGCCATCCGGTCGAGCACCGCGGGCTCCGGGGAGTGGGCCACGCCGACGGAGAGGGCCGCCCCGGAGCTGACCGGTCCGGCCACCGAGTCGTAGTCGTCCCGCTCGATGTGCGGATCGTCCACGCCGACCAGCTCGATCTCCCGACCACCCGCCTTCAGGGTGGTCCGCGCGTTGTTCAGGTCGACCCAGCCCGCCCCGGTGAAGACGTCGCGCAGCTCCTCGTACGGCAGCGGCACGCCCTCGGTGTACTCGCGGTCGGGGAGGAAGTAGGTGAACGGGTTCTTCCAGACCGGCCCGGTGTAGTCGTTCGAGCCGAAGACGAAGGCTCCGGGCAGGTCGAGCAGCGGTTGCAGGGCCCGCAGCACGCCCGGTACGGCGTCCGGGTGGGCCATGTTGTCCCCGGTCACCACCACCAGGTCCGGGTCGAGCGCGGCCAGCGAGGCCACCCAGTCCTGCTTGCGCCGCTGGTTGGGCGTCATGTGCAGGTCCGACAGGTGCAGTACGCGCAGCGGCTCGGCGTCCGTGGGGAGCGCAGGCACGTCGTACCGGCGCAGGGTGAACATGTTGCGCTCGACGAGCGCCGCGTATGCCAGGGTGGCCGCACCGGCGGCGACGGTCCCGGCGGCGAGCCGGAATAGTGTGCGCTTTCGCATGGCGTTCAGGGTAGTTTGACCGTCCATGAGCACGCTGAAGGACCGTCTCACCGCCGACATGCGCGCCGCACTCAAGGCGCGCGACGAGCTGACCACCTCCACCCTGCGGATGGCCCTCGCGGCCGTCGGCAACGCCGAGGTCGCCGGCAAGGAAAAGCGCGAGCTCAGCGACGACGAGGTGCTCGCGGTGCTGACCAAGGAGGCCAAGAAGCGGCGCGAGGCCGCCACGGCCTTCGCCGACGCGGGTCGCGCCGAGCAGGCGGGCAAGGAGACCGCCGAGGGGGAGGTGCTGGAGCGCTACCTGCCGAAGCAGCTCTCCGACGAGGAGCTGGCCGGGCTGGTCGCGGGGGCACTCGCCGCGGGCGGCTTCACCGGCAAGGCGCAGATGGGTCCGGCCATGAAGGCGGCCCAGACCGCGGTGGCGGGCCGGGCCGAGGGTGGCCGGGTGGCCGCCGAGGTACGCCGCCAGCTCGGCCTCTGACCGGCCGCTGACGACGAAGCGGGCGGGCACCCATCTTGGGTGCCCGCCCGCTGTCGTGTCGGGGTTAGCGGCGTGGTGGTCGTCCGGGACCGTTGCCGGTGGTCGGCGGGGGTGGGGTATTGCCGCTTGGCTGGCCGCCACCGCCGGCGCTGACCTCGATGGTCACCACGCCGCCCTTGATGGTGCGCCCGTCCGGGCTGGTGCCGGCGGCGGTGCCCACCGGGCAGTCCGACGGGGTCGGGCTGTTCGCGACCACCGGCTCGAAGCCGGCCCCGCGCAGCCGCGACTTGGCGGTGTCGATCGACTGGCACTTCACGTCGGGGATGGAGCGCTGGTCACCCTCGAGGATCTTCCCGCTCGGCGGGGTGAAGTCGATCCGCTCCTTGCCCACCATGGCGTCGCGGAGCGTCTCGTAGACCGCCGGGTTGATGCCCCAGGGCACCTCGTTGTGCTTCATCCGCTGGGTGGTCTGCGGCCAGTCCGGGTCGGCCTCGATGCCGGCCACCGCGTACTGCTTGGTCATGGCGACCAGGGCCGAGGTCTTGTCCGAGTCGGTGGTGCCGGACTTGCCGGCCACCGGAGCCTTGACGATCCCGTGCACGTTGCCCGCGGTGGCGGTCTTGCACTTGCTGGTCGAGGAGTGGTCACCCACCGGGCAGCGGGCGGCGTCCACCGCGGCCCGGGCCACCTGGGTGCTGAGCCGCTGCTCGCAGTGCGGGTTGGCGATGTCGAGCTTGTCGCCGTCCGGGCCGCGGATCTCCTGGACCGGGATCGGCTCGCAGTACTTGCCGTCCGCCGCCAGCGTGGCGTACGCGTTGGCCAGTTCCAGCGGCGTGGTCTGCGAGACACCGAGGGTGAACGCGCCCCACTGGTGCGCGGCGTCCTTGTCCGAGGCGTAGTCGGCGTCCTTCGAGGCCCGGAAGGTGATGCCCAGCTTCTCGGCGGCCTTCACCACGTTCTCGGCGCCGACCCGCTGCTGGAGCGCGACGAAGAACGTGTTGACCGAGAAGCCGAACGCGCTCCACATGTTGTGCACGCCGGCCATCGCCTTGTTGGCGTTGACCGGGCAGTAGAAGTGCGTGCCCGTACAGGCGGCCGGGTTGCCGGAGTCGATGATGTACTCGGACTTGAACTGCTCCGGCGCGTTGATGGTGTAGCTGAGCGGGTAGCCCTTCTCCAGGGCCGCCACCAAGGTGAAGATCTTGAAGGTCGAGCCGGCCTGGTAGCCGGTGATGCCGGGGCCGCCGGTGATCAGCGGGTTCACCGTGTTCGGGCGGTTGCCCCGGATGCCCTTCCTGGCCTTCTTCGGGTCGCTGGAGAGCTTGTTCTGCGGGTGCTTCGGATCATCGATCTTGAAGTTCCGGTTCACCGCGATGGCCCGGACCCGGCCGGTGCCTGGCTCGATCACCGCCACCATCCGGGCGGCCGTGGCGCTCGGGCTCAGATGGTTGCGGACCGCCTTGTCGGCGGCCTTCTGCGCCTGCACGTCGAGCGAGGTGGTGATGGTGTAGCCGCCGCTCTTCAGCCGGCGCTCACGGTCGTACGAGGTCGAGCCGAACGTCTCCTGCTGCAGCCACCAGCGGTAGAAGTAGTCGCAGAAGAAGCCCCAGCTCTGGGTGTTGGTGGCGACGCAGCCGTTCGGGGTGCGCTTGTCCTTCACCACCAGCTTGATCTTCTTGGCCTGGTCGGCCTGCGCCTGGGTGATGGCGCCGATCTGCACCATGTTCTGGATGACGTAGTCGCGTCGCCCGACCGCGTCCGGGTAGCCGGACTTGGTGGTGGGGTCGAACGAGGTGGGGGCCTTCACCAGGCCGGCGAGCATCGCCGACTCCTGGATGTCGAGCTTGCTCGGCGGCTTGCCGAAGTAGACCTGGCTGGCCGCGTAGATGCCGTACGCGCCGTTGCCGAAGGCGGCGATGTTCAGGTAGCGCTCCAGGATCTGGTCCTTGGAGAGCTCCTTGTCGATCTGGAGCGCGTAGCGCATCTCGCGCAGCTTCCGGGCGCTGGTGTCCTCGGTCGCCGCGACCACGTCGGCCGGGTGGGTGGCCGAGTAGGAGATGGCCAGCCGGACGTACTGCATGGTGAGCGTCGACGCGCCCTGCCGGGAGTTCGTCCCCGACTGGTTGTTGACGAACGCCCGGGCGACGCCGTTGAGGTCCACGCCGTTGTGCTTGTAGAAGTCGTGGTCCTCGGCCGCGATGATGGCCTTCTGCATGTACGGCGAGATGTCCTTGAGCTTGACGTCGCGCCGGTTCTCGTCGTACATCGTGGCCAGCGGTGTCTTGCCGTCCGCGGCGAGCAGGTAGCTGATCTGCGGCGCGCGGGCCACGGTCAGCTCCTTGGGCAGGGCGCCGAAGGTCTCCGCCCCCGCCTTCGCCGCGAGTCCGGACATCGCCACCGCGGGGAAGGCCGCCGCTGCGACCACCACGCCGGCCAACAGGCCACAGACAAGCAGCGATGCGGCGTTGGTCAGCACATTGTGGTCACGCTTCCGCATCCAGGTCACCTCGACAGGGTACGCGAGTAGGGAACGAGGGGCGCGCGGGGAACTTTCCCCATTTCCAGCGCGCGCCGGCCTCGTTGTGCTAAACGCACGAGCCCTGGTGCGTGGTTGCGTGAACCTGGCGAAAGTCTCCCCCGAACGGAGGAGCCGCGCAGCGTTTTCACCTACTCCGGCCGGGTAGACGGCGGGCGAGAGCCCGGGAAGCCGGGAGTGTCCGGAATGATGGATTTAGCCGACAACGTTGCGTAATCGGCCGACTACCCAGCATGATGGTGGCTGCGACAGAGCCACGTGTCATCCGTGCCGCCCTGGGGAGGCCGGGCGGATGACCAGGGGGTCGATTCGAGGGCTGGTCGCGCGAAGTCGGTAGGTACTGCAAGGGGGGACGTGTACAGATGGGCATGATCACTGACTGGCCGTCACTGGCGGCGTGTCAGAACGGGGACCCGGACGCGTTGTTCGTACAGGGCGCCGAACAGAACGTGGCGAAGAGGATCTGCCGGAGCTGCCCAGTTCGGTACGAGTGCCTGGCCGACGCGCTCGACAACCGGATCGAGTTCGGTGTGTGGGGTGGCATGACCGAACGCGAACGCCGGGCGTTGCTGCGCCGTCACCCGCAGGTGACCAGCTGGCGGAAGATGTTCGAGGCCGCCATGAAGAAGAACGCCAAGGAGAAGACCGGCAAGGACAAGGTCCTGGTGAGCACCGCCAACTGATCGTCGCGTCGGTCGGTCACCCGGCTCACCGCCGGCTGATCGCCTCGCCGATCGTCCGTAGCCCGTCGACGTCGTGCACGTCGGCGGGCTGCGCCGTCACCGACACCGCCGGCACCGCCGGGAACGCCTCGGTGAACCGGGCCGCCACCCGCTGCTCGCGTACCGCCTGCTGGGCCAGCGCGGCGTGGGCCCGCAGCACCTCGACGGTGCCCTCATGCCCGCCCTCGGCGGTCAGTCGCCCGGCGGCGGCGAGGCTGTCGGCGGCGCTCAGCTGCGGCACCGCCGGCTCGTGCACCCGGTTGAGCACCAGGCCGGCCAGCGGCATGCGCTCCTCACGCAGCCGGCCGGCGAAGTAGGCGGCCTCCCGGACCGCGTCCGGCTCCGGCGCCGCGACCAGCAGGAACGCCGTCTCCCGGGCCTGCAGGATGCGGTACGTCTGCTCGGCCCGCTGCCGGAAGCCGCCGAACATCGAGTCCAGCGCGGCGACGAAACCGGAGAGGTCGGTGAGCAGCTGGGCGCCGATCACCTTCTGCACCACCTTCGAGAACATCCCGAAGCTGGCGGTGACGAAGCTGAACATGCTCCGGCCCCCGCTGCGCGCCGGCGCGAGCAGCAGCCGCAGCATCCGGCCGTCGAGGAAACGGGAGAGCCGGGCCGGGGCGTCGAGGAAGTCCAGCGCCGAGCGGGACGGCGGGGTGTCCACCACGATCAGGTCCCACTCGCCGCGGGCGTGCAGCTGACCCAACTTCTCCATCGCCATGTATTCCTGCGTGCCGGCGAAGGTCGAGCTCATGGCCTGGTAGAAGGGGTTGGCGAAGATCTCCGCCGCCTTCGCCGGATCGGTGTGCTGGAGCACCACGTCGTCGAAGGTGCGCTTCATGTCGAGCATCATGGCGTGCAGCTCACCGCCGCTGGCCTCGACGTCGATCCCCTTGACCCGGCGCGGGGTGTTGTCCAGCTCGGTCAGGCCGAGCGACTGGGCCAGCCGGCGGGCCGGGTCGATGGTGAGCACCACCGTCCGCCGGCCGTGCCGCTCGGCCGCCCGCAGCGCCAACGCCGCCGCGGTGGTCGTCTTGCCCACGCCGCCCGCCCCGCAGCAGACCACGATCCGCACGCCGGGGTCGGCGAGGATCTGGTCGACGTCCAGCGGAGGCGCCGCGTCTTCGGAAGGCACCAATCGAGCGTATCGGTCTCGGGGGTGTCTCTGCTCCGTGCCGGCCGCAGGTGTGAGTCAATCGGCCCGGACGAGCGTTCTGGCCAGCGTCTCCAGCCCCGCCCGGTCCACCCCGTCGGGCAGTAGCGGCAGCTCGGTCAGGGGCAGGTCCAGCTCCATCAGGTCGGCCCGGAGCGAGTCCTCCAGCTCGCGGCGTACCCGCTGGTCCCGGGCCTCCGCGACCAGCCCGGCGACGGTGCGGCCGTCGGTCGGCAGCCCGGCGGCGGACAGCCCCCGCTTCAGCTCGGCCGCGGTCACCGCGCGGCCGGCCGGCACCGGGGGCCGGGTCCCGTTGACGATCACCCGGCCGACCGGGAAGCCCAGCTGGGTCAGCTCCGCGATCGCGTCGACCGTCTCCTGGACCGGCATCTCCTCCAGCAGGGTGACCACGTGCACGGCCGTAATCGGCGAGCGGAGCAGCACGGACACCCCCTCGCTCTGGGTCTTGATCGGGCCCATCTTGGCCAACCGGGCGGTCTCCGCCGTGACGTTGAGGAACCGGCCGATCCGCCCGGTCGGCGGCGCGTCCAGCACCACCGCGTCGTACGTCCGGCGCTGGCCGCTGGTGCGGGTGGTGGCCTCCTTGACCTTGCCGGTGAGCAGCACGTCCCGCAGCCCCGGGGCGATGGTGGTGGCGAAGTCGATCGCGCCGAGCTTGCGCAGCGCCCGGCCGGCCGCGCCGAGCTTGTAGAACATGTCCAGGTACTCGAGGAGCGCCTCCTCGGCGTCCACCGCGAGGGCACGCACCTCGCCGCCGCCCGGGGCGTCGGTCAGGTGGCGCTCCTCGTAGGGCAGCGGGTCGGTGCCGAAGAGCTGGGCGATGCCCTGCCGCCCCTCCACCTCGACCAGCAGGGTGCGCCGGCCACCGGCGGCCAGCCCGAGGGCGAGCGCCGCGGCCACGCTGGTCTTGCCCGTGCCGCCCTTGCCGGTCACCACGTGCAGGCGGGCCGGCCACCCGGTGCCGGCCGGCTCGGCCGGCTGCTCAGCTGCTGCCACCCGTCGAGCCTATCCAGCCGGCGGAATCAGGCGACCTCGCAGACCCACCAACCCGTCTTCTGCACCACGGTGAAGCGCAGGTCCTGGTCGGCCACCTTCTCGTCCGAGGTGGTCATGGTGACCCGGGTGGTCACGGTCGCCCGGTCCCCGGTCCGGTTGTCCACCTTCGGCGTGGTCCAGCGGAACCGCGCGTTCTGGTACTGCGTGGCGTACTTCTTGACCTCGGCGACCTTGGCGGCGATCTTCTTGTCGTCCCGGGAGGCCGAGCAGACGAAGGTGGCCGCCTTCCGAGCGTCGCGGTCCTTGTAGACGGCGGTGAGGAAGCCGTCCACCGCGACCGTCGGCTCCTTGGCGCCCTGGCCGTCCTCCGCGTTGCGCAGGGTGAGGAACGCGGCCGTGCCGCCGCCGCCGCAGAGCAGCACCGCCGCGGCCAGCACGATCGAGGCGATCAGCAGGCCGCGCCGTTTCTTGGGGGCCGGCGGGTTCTGGTACGGCGGATGACCGGGTGTGGGCGGCGGATAGGCGGCCCCGGGAGGCGGCGGCGGATAGGCCCCGGGAGGCGGCGGGTACGCCCCGGGCGTCGGCGGCGGGTACGCCCCGGGAGGCGGCGGAGGGTACGTCCCGGGAGGCGGCGGCGGATACGCCCCGGGCGTCGGCGTGGCGCCGAAGGGCGGCTGCTCGGGCGACGGGCCACCGGGCGCGGCGGCGCCGCCGATGGGCGGTTGGGTCATGTCTTCCCCCGGGGTGCGGCGTCGCCGCCGCCCCAGGCGACGGACGCGTGATCGAGCGTGGCGGGCGAGCGGGGTCGCCCGTCCAGACCGGAAGGGTAGCGGTCGATGGGCGACTTGCCAGCCCCGCGTGCCCGGAGCCCGGCTCCATCCGGCGGGAACGTGAGAACGGTGTCGCGTTGCCGGCGGGGGATGTGTCGCATTTGTGACTGCGACCTGCTGCTGCCCGACCGCACCCGGTTCGCCCAGCGGTACGACCACGAGGGGGCCCTGCGGCGAACCGCCCGCGACCCCGGAGCAGCGTCCCGCGTCCCGGCAGTTCCGCCGGATCGTAGGCTGTGCCTGACCGAAGTTCATGCCAGGCAAGGGAGCCTCAACCCGATGCAGAAGTGGGAATACGCCACGGTCCCGCTGCTGGTCCACGCGACCAAGCAGATCCTCGACAACTGGGGCGAGGACGGCTGGGAGCTGGTCTCCGTGGTTCCCGGCCCGAACCCGGAGCAGCTCGTCGCCTACCTCAAGCGGCCGAAGGCGTGACCGGCATGAGCAACGGACCGCACGCGAAGCTCGCCGAGCTGGGCCTGACCCTGCCCGAGGTGGTGCCGCCGGTCGCCAGCTACGTGCCGGCCGTCCAGTCCGGGCAGCACGTCTACGTCTCCGGCCAGCTCCCCATGGCGGAGGGCAAGTTGCTCGCCACCGGCAAGGTCGGCAACGGCGTCTCCGCCGAGCAGGCGAAGGACCTGGCGCAGCGCTGCGCGCTGAACGCCCTCGCCGCGATCGACGCGCTGGTCGGGCTGGAGAACGTGGTCAAGGTGGTCAAGCTGACCGGCTTCGTGGCCAGCGCGCCGGGCTTCACCGGCCAGCCGGGCGTGATCAACGGTGCTTCCGACCTGTTCGGCGCCGTCTTCGGCGAGGCCGGCCGGCACGCCCGCAGCGCCGTCGGGGTGGCCGAGCTCCCCCTCGACGCCCCCGTCGAGGTCGAGGTCATCGTCGAGGTCGCCTGATCCGCCGCCACCCGCGATCTTGCGGTTGTGGTGCCGGCAGATGGCCCGCAAGGGGACATAACACCAGCCGAAACTGCAAGATCGCGGGGAGTGGCGGGCGGGGTCGTACGATCGCTGCCATGGGCGGGCATGTGACGGGAGCCGCAGGTGCCCTGGCGGACGAGCTGCCGGGCTGGGTGACGCTGCTGCGTGCGCCGAATCCGGGGCCGATGACGCTCGACGGCACCAACACCTGGGTGCTGCGCGCCCCCGGCGCGGACCACTCGGTCGTCGTCGACCCGGGCCCGGCCGACGAGGCGCACCTGGCCGCCGTCGCCGCGTACGGGCCGGTCGGGTTCGTGCTGATCACCCACGGGCACCCCGACCACACCGAGGGCGCGCCCCGGCTGAGCGAGCTGCTTGGCGGGGCGCCGGTGCTCGCCGCCGACCCGGCGCACACCATCGGCGGTGCGCCGCTGACGCCGGCCGCCGCGCTGGACGCCGGCCTGGAGATCCGCCTGCTGAGCACCCCCGGGCACACCGCCGACTCGGTCTGCTTCCTGGCCGGGCACGGCGACGAGCGGGTGGTGCTGACCGGCGACACCATCCTGGGCCGGGGCACCACCGTGGTCGCCCACCCGGACGGGCACCTCGGGGACTACCTGTCGAGCCTGGAACTGCTCTCCACGTACCGGGGGGTCCCGGCGCTGCCGGGGCACGGCCCGGCGCTGGCCGACTGCGGCGCGGCGGCCGAGTTCTACCTGGCCCACCGGCGGGCCCGCCTCGACCAGGTGCGGGCGGCGATGGCCGCGGGGGCGACCACCGCGCCCGAGGTGGTCGCCACCGTCTACGCCGACGTCGACCGGTCGCTCTGGTGGGCGGCCGAGTGGTCGGTCCGCGCCCAGCTCGAGTACCTCGGAGTGGAGCAGCCGTGACCTGCCCGGTCTGCGGCACGCTCGCCGTCCCCGGGGCGAAGTTCTGCCACAACTGCGGGGCGGCGCTGCCCGCCGCCGCCACCCTGCCCACCGCCGAGCGGCGGGTGGTCACCGTGCTCTTCGGCGACCTCTCCGACTTCACCTCCTGGTCGGAGGACCTCGACCCGGAGCGGGTCGGCGCGGTCACCGACCGGGTGCTGGCCGCCCTCGCCGGCGCGGTCAAGACCTTCGGCGGGCACGTCGACAAGCTGACCGGCGACGGGATCATGGCGGTCTTCGGGGCGCCGGTGGCGCACGAGGACGACGCCGAGCGGGCGGTCCGGGCGGCGCTGTCCATGCAGCGGGCCGTCCGCCGGGTGCTCGACGACGAGCGGGGCGGCGGTGCGCCGCTCGGCCTGCGGGTCGGGTTGAACACCGGCGACGTCATCGCCGGCATCCAGGCCGCGATCGAGTACACGGTCATCGGCGACACGGTCAACACCGCGGCCCGGCTCGCCGACGCCGCCGCCGTCGGTGCGGTCTACGCGGGGGCGCGGACCGCCGCCGCCACCCGGCACGTCGCCTCCTGGCGGGCGCTGCGGCCGCTGCGGCTCAAGGGCAAGCGCGAGCCGGTCGAGGCGTACGAGCTGCTGGGCCTCCTCGACGCCCCGGGCACCCGGTCCGGCCTCGGCGACGAGGCGCCCTTCGTGGGTCGGGAGACCGAGATCGGCCGGCTCGCCGGCCGGCTCGCCGAGGTGATCGACCGCAGCGAGCCCCGGGTGCTCCTGATGACCGCGGAGGCCGGGATTGGCAAGTCCCGGTTCGCGGCCGAGGTGGAACGCCTCGCCGCCGGCTACGACGTGGGCGCCGGCCGGTTCGCCGCACACACCGGCGCCCGGGTGCTCTCCGTACGCTGCGCCGCGTTCGGCGAGCGGCGCCGGCTCGCCCCCCTCGCCGACCTGGTCCGGGCGGCGGTCGGCCTGCCCAACGACCCGGCCACGGCGCTCACCCGGCCGGCGGTCGAGGAGCGGCTGCGCCGGCTCGGCCAGCGTCTCGGCCGGCTCTCCGCCGACCTTCCCCCGATCGCCGTCGACCAGCTCCTGGCCCTCCTCGGTTACGCGGAACTCCCCGCCGCCGGGGAGAGCGGCGAGTGGAACGCCGCCTCTCCGCCGCCGGACGCCGAGGCGGTGCCGAACGCGGTCGCCGACCTGCTCAGCGCGCTCGCCGTGGAGGCGCCGCTGGCCATCGTCGTGGACGACCTGCACGACGCCACCGCCGAGACCGTCAACGCGCTCGGGCTGACCCTCAACCGGCTCAGCGGACCGGTGCTGGTGCTGCTGCTCGGCCGTCCCGAGCTGGTGCGCACCGCGGGTGCGCTGACCCGGGTCGCGGACGCCGAGGTGCACGCGCTGCCTCCGCTGCGCGGCGCGGACGCCTCCCGGCTGCTCACCAGCTACCTGGGTGGCGGCAAGCTGTCGCAGGCCGACGCGGACCGGCTGCTCGCCACCGCGCAGGGCAACCCGTTCTACCTGGCGGAGCTGGTCACCCTGCTGATGGAGCGCGGCGCGCTGACCGCCGGCCCGGGGCGGGGCGCCAACGTCGGCTGGCGGCTCGCCCCCGGCTCGCTGGGTAGCCGGCTGCTCTCCCGCGACCTGGCCGCCGTACTCGCCGCGCGTATCGACGCGCTGCCGCCGGACGCCCGCTCGGTGCTGAGAGACGCGGCGGTGGTCGGCGACACCGTGCCCACTGGCACCCTCGAAGCACTCCGCGAGCAGCGCGTGGGCCTGGCCGGCCGGCCCTCGGCGGTGGCCGCGGTCGAGCTGGACCGGGCGGTGGAGGAGCTGCTGCAACGGCGCATGCTGCACCGCACCCGGACCGGCTTCGCCTTCGCCACCCCGCTGATGCGGGAGGCCGCGTACGCCGGGGTGAGCAAGGCCGAGCTGGCCGAGCGGCACGCGGCGCTGGCCCGCTGGGCCGCCCCGGAGAGCGCCGACGGCGCCGCCGTGCTGCCCGGCGGGTTCACCGAGGCCGCCCGGGACGACTTCGTCGCCGAGCACGTCGAGCGGGCCACCACGCTCGCCGACGCGGTGAAGCTCCGCCCGGACGCGCCGGCCCGTGCGGTCGCCCCGCTCGGCGTCGCCGCGCTCGGGCGGGCGGCTCGGCGGGCGCTGCGCTCCGGCGAGCCGGCCCTGGCCGTCGAGTACGCCGAACGCGCCGCCGAGCTGGCCCGGGACGGGCTGCCGCTGGCCGACCGGGTGGTGCACGCGCGGGCGCTGCTCCAGATCGGCCGGCCGACCGACGCGCTCGCCTTCGCCGAGAAGATCGCCGCCAACGCCGGGGACGCGGCGGCCACCCGGGCCAGCGCCCTGCTGCTGGCCGGGCAGGCCCACCAGACCCTCGGCGACGCCGACCGGGCGGAGCGCTGCTGGCAGGAGGCGTTGCAGGTGGCCACTGCGGCGGAGCTGCCGACGATGCGCGCCTCGGCGATGCGCCGGCTCGGCATGGCCGATTTCATCGCCGGCCGGCTGGGCCAGGCGAGCAGCCGGCTCGCCTCCTCCTACCAGGTGAGCCTCGCGGCGAGGGACCCGCGCGGGCAGGCCTGGTCGTTGCAGAACCTGGCCTGGGTGACCACCACCCGGGGTGACTTCGCCGGCACCGATGCGGTGCTCGGCCGGGCCGCCCGGCTCTTCGCCGAGCTGAAGGACCCGTACGGGCGGGCCTGGTTGCGCGGCACCACCGCGTTCGCCCGGCTGCTCGCCGGCCGGCTCGGGGAGGCGTGCCGGATGGCGCAGGTCTTCCTGCCGTTCGGCGAGCGGGTCGGCGAGGCGTGGGCGGTCGGCACGCTCCGCGCGGTCGAGGCGTACGCCACCGCCGAGCTGGGCGAGCTGGCCGAGGCGGACCGGGGGGCGCGCCGCGCGTACCGGGAGTTCGCCGAGGTCGGTGACGACTGGGGACAGGGCTTCGCGCTGGTCGTCCGCGGGGTGGTGGCGCGTGGGCTGGGCGAGCCGGAGCACGCCGCCGACCTGCTCACCGACGCCCTCGCGTACGCGGGCCGGACCTCGCATCCGCTGCTCACCGGGATGGCCGGCACGCTGCGCGGCTTCGTGGCGCTGGACATGGGCGACCACGAGACCGCCGAGCGGGACGCCCGCGCGGTGCTGACCACCGTGGAGCCGCACAACCCGCAGGCCCCCGCCCAGGTGGCGCCCCGGGTGCTGCTCGCCATGGCCCGGCTCGCCGCCGGCGACCCCGCCACCGCGGTGGGGCTGCTCGCCCCGGTGGCCACCACCGCCGCCAACACCCCGTCGCTGCTCTTCTCCCGCCGCCAGACCATGGCCCGGTACGCGACGGCGCTGCTCGCCCACGGGCAGCGCGAGCAGGCCCTGGACTGGGCGCAGCGGGCCATGCGCGCGCCGGCCGAGGACGTCCGGAGCCAGGTCATCGCGGCGATGGTGCTGGCCGAGACGCTGGACGCCTGCGGCCGCCGGGCCGAGGCGCTGGCCAGCGCCGAGGAGGCCGTCCGGTTGGCGTACGCCACCGAGCAGCGCAGCGAGCGGGCCGTCGCCGAAGCCCTCCGCACCCGCCTCGCCGCACCCTGACCCCCTTGATCCGCACTGATTCACGGGAAGAGTGGCTGTCCGCCGGCCGCAGCGCACTCTTTCCGTGAATCAGCGCGCACGCTGCGCGCATGGTGCGTGCGGCGGTGTGCAGGTTTGGCGATTCCGGGGATGTGCGCGTCGGGGGTGGCGGTTAGCGTGTGGGGTCGAGGAGACCGCCCACGGCGGCGGTCGCGGGTGGGGAGGACGGATGAGGCTGCCGCGCTCGGGCGCCGGCTGGACGATCGCGGTCTTCGGGGCCCTGGCGGTGGTGCTGGGCGCGCTCGGGCTGATCTGGCCGGAGGCACAGCTGCGCATGCTCGGTTTCGAGGTGCCGGCCGAACGGGCCGCCGGTGACTACACCGGCACGTTCCTCACCGCGTCCTCGATGGCCTCCTTCAACATGGGGGTCTACTACCTGCTCGCCGCCGCCACCGAGTGGCGGGTCTTCTACCGGTTCACGGTCTGGTTCCGGCTGGTGACGTTCACCGTCTTCAGCATCACCGTGCTCTCCGATGTGGCCCCCGACCGGTTCTTCGGCGTCGCCGCCTGGGAGGGGTTGGGCGCGGTCGCCACCGCCGTCGGCCTGTGGTGGGACGCCCGTCGCGCGGGTCCCGCCGGGGCGGCCGGGGAGCAGACCGTCGGGTCCGGAGCGGTGCCGGCGACCGACGCGGTGTCCTGAGCGACGCGGACCGTTGGGTATTTTCGAGCCGTGACCGAGACCCCGCCCGGTGCCCTCCGGCTGCCCATCGTGCCCGGTCTGACCGACCTGGAGGTCTTCGCCCGGGGCGGCTATGCCACCGTCTACCGGGCCACTCAGATCTCGGTGGGGCGCGAGGTCGCGGTCAAGGTGGAGAACCGCACCCTGGACAGCGAGCGGGACCAGGCCCGGTTCCTCCGCGAGGCGCGGGCGGCCGGAAAGATGTCCTCCCACCCGCACGTGGTGGACCTCTTCGACGTCGGGGTCACCGTCGACCAGCACCCCTACCTGATCATGGAGCTCTGCGACGGCTCGTACGCCGAGCGGATGCGTACCTCGCCGCTGGGTGCGGTGGAGGCCCGTGACCTGGGCGTGAAGATCGCCGACGCGCTGGCCCACTCGCACGCGGCCGGGGTGCTGCACCGGGACGTCAAGCCGGCCAACATCCTCTACTCGCACTTCAACCCGGCGGTGCTGGCCGACTTCGGGCTGGCGGTGCTGGCCGAGGTGCGGGACGCCTCGGTCACCCTGGAGGTGCTCACCCCGGCGTACGCGCCGCCGGAGATGTTCAGCCACAGCCCGCCCTCGCCGGCGGTCGACGTGTACGCGCTCTGCGCCACCCTCTACGCGGTGATGCACGGCCGGCCGCCGCGCTGGCAGTCCGAGCGCAACCCGAGCCTGGTCACCGTGCTGGAGATGTTCCACCAGCCGATCCCCGGCCTGCCCGGGGTGCCCGAGGAACTGCTCGACGTGCTCCGGCTCGGCATGGCCAACGACCCGGACGAGCGGCCGTCCGCCGTGGAGCTGCGCGGGATGCTCGCCGCCCTCCCGCTCGACGGCGCCGCCCCGGTCAGTGGCGCCCCGGTCTCCGGCGCGCCGGTCAGCGGCGGCCCGTCCACCGGCGGGCCGTACACGCTGGGCCGGACCGGGCAGCCGGGCCCGCGGCCGCCCGCGGAGGCGGAGCACCCGACCGTGCCGGTGCCCGGCCGGCGGTGGCGGCGGCGCTGGTTCCTCGGCGGCGCGGGAGTGGTCGCGCTGGCCGCCTCGGCCGGTGCGGGGGCGTGGCTGGCCGGCGGCGCGCCGCCGGTGGTGTCGCCGACACCGGTGGCCACTGGGGTGGCCGACCCGAGCGCGGCCAGGGTGCTGCCCGGCTGCGCGGCCGGCGGCGTACGCCTGCCGGAGGGCGCCCGGTGCGCGCCCGAGCTGGAGTGTTTCGGCCCGGTGCGGCTGCGCCGGGACCGGGCGGAGGCGGTCCGCGTGCCGTGCGACGGCCGGCACACCTGGGAGACCTACGCCGAGGGCGTCCTGCCGGCGGCCCTGACCGGGGCCGGCCACGACGCGGTGGTCGCCGACGCGACCATCCAGCAGGTCTGCAACGTCAGCACGTTTCGGCTGGCCAGCGGCATCCGGCAGACGGCCGGCTGGAACCTGGAGGTGCTGCCGCCCGAGGGCGACACGGCCGACCGCACCTACCGCTGCCTGGCCGGGCGGGGCGTGGACGCGCTCGCCGTGCCGACCCTCACCGGTCGCTGAGCCCCTCGGGCACCCGCCGGCTCTCCTGGACCTCCCGCGGGTCGAGCGCCTCCAGGGTGTCGGCGTCGACCTCGTGCCCGGCCGCCGCGGGATCCCGGAGCGCGTGCGGATCGAACGACTCGAGGGTGTCGGCGTCCACTTCGTACCCGCCGGGATCCGCCCAGCCCGCCGCCGGGGCGTCGTCGGCGACCGCCCGGGCGGCGCTCACCGCCACCCCGGCGATCACCCCGAGTAGCACGCAGAGCAGGGCCAGGGCCACCGCCAGGACGCCGGCCGGGCGCCACAGCAGCAGCGTGACCAGTGCCGCCACCGCCGCCAGCGCCGCGAGGACGGCCCGCACTCGCGCATCGGGCCGGGGGAACGAATTCACCAGTCCAGGATCGCCCAGGCCGTCCGCCTGTCAACCGACCGATCCGCGCGGCCCGCCCCGGCCGTACGGTCCGATGTCGCCCCCCGCCCGGGTTCGGCCGGCCGGCCGGGGCGAGCCGAAGCCGCTCCCGCCGGTCGTCGCGCCGCTGCCGGCGGCCGGCACGCCGACCGTCCGCTGGGAAACGCCGGGGTACGGCGGATGATCGGGCACCCGCCGTACCCCGGGTCCACCGGTCAGGCGAACGCGGTGGTGTAGTAACGCACCCGGTAGAAGCGGGCGCCGCTCTTGCTGTGGTTGCCGGAGCTGAAGTGGATGGTCCTGCTCCACTCGCCCTCACCGGCACCGGGGACCACCCAGGTCCGCACCCCGTTCGGGAGCCGGGTGTACGCCTTCACGTGGTCGGCGGTGCTCACCAGGCTGGAGGTGAACTGCCAGCTGTTGCCGGCGTACACCAGGTTGAGCGCGCGCACGTTGTAGGACGAGGTGAAGAAGTAGCCGCTGCCCTTGTGGTCGGGCAGGATGTCGTGGCCGGTCTTCGCCTTGCCCGCGCCGTCGCTGAAGGTGAGCTTGGTGCGGTACTTCAGCCGGGTGGCCGAGCCGTCGCCGGTCATCGAGTAGAGCCGGACCTCGCCGCTGCCGACCGCGATCACGAAGCCGTTCTGGTTGTAGATCACCCCGTGCGCGCCCGGGAAGCTGATGAACTGCGCGGCCCGGGTACCCGGCGTTCCGCCGTTGGTGCTGGGGGCGAAGAGGTGCAGCCCGCCGCCGGTGGACGAGCCGGTCGGCCCCTTCGAGGTGGCCACCACGATCGCCCCGCGGCCTTCGATCCGCTCGATCGAGTGCGGGTTGCCGTCGACGGTCGCCTGCCAGACGATCCCACCGGTGTGCGACGAGCTGATCCGGCTCTCGTCGATCATCGCGGCCCGGCCCAGGTAGTCACCCGCGCCGGACGAGGTGACCAGCATGACGTTGCCCCACTTCGCGGTGCCCCGCCGCTTGACGTCGGACAGGTTGGTCCAGGTGCCGGTCCGGCTCGGGGCCTGCCACAGCGTCGTGCCGCCACTCCAGGCCGCCGGGTTGAAGCGCAGGATCCGCCCGCTGGCCTGCTCGGTCGCCATCACGTAGTACGTCGCCGCCTCGGCCGGCGACGGTCCGAGCAGGCCGGCCGCCGGCGCCGCGACCGCCGCCCCGGCGATTCCCTTGAGAAGCGCTCTTCTGTCCATCGCACCCTCCTGTGTGGTCAGTCGGGTCCGATCCTGACAGCGCGACGGCGACGACACACGGTGTCGATTCGGCCACCCTTTCCGCCCCCGCAGGGGGTCAGTACGACTTGTCCTGGCCGAGGACGTGCTGGGCGACGAAGTTGAGGATCATCTCGCGGCTGACCGGGGCGATCCGGCCGGCCCGGACCGCGCCGAGCAGGGTGGCCACCCCGTACTCGGTGGTCATGCCGGCCCCGCCGAGTGCCTGCACGGCGGTGTCCACGGCGAGCGCGGCGGCCTCGCCGGCCGCGTACTTGGCCATGTTGCCGGCGACGCCGGCCTCCAGGTCGCGGCCGGCGTCGTACAGGGTGGCCGCCTTGTGGATCATCAGCCGGGCCAGTTCCACCTGCACCGCGGCGTGTGCGAGCGGGTGGGCGACGCCCTGGTGGGAGCCGATGCTCCGGCGGCCCCACACCGTCCGGGTGGCGGTGTACCCGCTGGCCCGCTCGATGGCGTACCGGCCGGTGCCGGCGCCCATCGCGGCGACGGTGATCCGTTCCGGGTTCAGCCCGGCGAAGAGCGCCGGCAGCCCGGCGTCCAGCGACTCGCCGACCAGCGCGTCGGCCGGCAGCCGGACGTCGTCCAGGTAGAGCAGGAACTGGTTCTCCGGGGAGAGGATCTCCATGTCCAGCTTGGACCGCTCCAACCCGGGCGCGTCGGTCGGCACGATGAACAGCGCCGGCTTCAGCTTCTGCGGAGACGCGTCCGCTGAGCCGGCCGGGCCGTCTCCGACGGCGACGCGCGCCACCACCAGCACGTGCTGCGCCTCGTCGACCCCCGAGATGTAGCACTTGCGGCCGGAGAGCAGCCAGTCGTCGCCGTCCCGGCGGGCCACCGTGCCGAGCCGGTGGAAGTTCGAGCCGGCCTCCGGCTCGGTGATCGCGAAGACGATCTTCTGGGAGCCGTCGGCCAGGCCGGGCAGGTGCCGCTTGCGTTGTTCCTCGGTGCCGTGCTTGGTGATCACGGTGGCGGCGATGGCGGGGGAGACCACGAGCAGCAGCAGCGGGCAGCCGGCGGCGGCCAGCTCCTCGCAGACGAGGGCCAGTTCGGTGATGCCACCGCCCCCGCCGCCGTACTCGGCCGGGATGTTGACCCCGAGGTAGCCGAGCCGGCCGGCCTCGTGCCACAGCTCGGTGGTGTGCTCGCCGGCCTTGGCCTTCCGCACGAAGTAGTCGTGGCCGTATTTGCGGCCCAGCGTCCGGACGGCGTCGCGGAGCTGGTCCTGCTCGGGGGTGAGGTCGAAGTTCATCGCGGGTCCTCCTCAGCATTGACCACGGCCAGCACGGCCCCGGTGTCGACCTGGCCGCCCGCCGGGACGGGCAGCTCGGCGACCACGCCGTCGGCCGGGGCGAGCACGGGATGTTCGAGCTTCATCGCTTCCAGGGTCAGCAACAGGTCACCGGCGGCGACCCGCTGGCCGACCTCGACGTGCACCCGGGTCACCGCGCCCGGCAGCGGCGCCAGCAGCGACCCGGCCGCCAGCTCCGCGGTGGGCAGCGGGAAACGCGGCAGCTCGGTGAGGCTGGCCGCCCCGTCCGGGCCGTCCACGAAGACCGCCGACCCCACCCGGTGTACGCGGAAATCCTGCCGGACGCCGTCGACGTCGAGGGCCACCCGGTCCGGCGCGGCCTCGACCAGCGTCACGGCCGGCGGCTTACCGGCGGCAGGAGCGTCGGGGTCCCCCGCCGCCGAGGTCGACCAGTCGGCGAGCGCGCCGGTGCGGTCCAGCCGATACCGCACCTCGATCTCGCCGTCGGGCCCGGTGAAACGGGTGACCTGCGGGAACGCCGGCACGTTCCGCCAGCCCGAGGGCAGCCCGGCCAGCACGGGGGCGGACGCCCGGTGCCCGGCGGCGCCCGCCAGCGCGGCGGCCAGGGCTGTCAGCGGGAGCCGGTCGGCGGGGAGCAGCGGGTCGAAGACCTCCGGGTGCCGCTCCAGGAAACCGGTGTCGATCTCCACCGCGCCGAACTCCCGGCTGCGCAGCACCCGGACCAGCAGGTCCCGGTTGGTGGCCACGCCGTGCAGCTCGGCCCGGGCCAGCGCGCCCGCCAGGGCCCGGGCCGCCTCCGTCCGGGTGGGCGCCCAGGCGACCAGCTTGGCCAGCATCGAGTCGTAGTGCACGCGCACCGTCGTGCCGTCGGTGACCCCGGAGTCGAGCCGCAGCCCGCGCAGCGGGGTGAACGCGCCGGCCACCCCGGGGATCGCGAACCGGTGCAGGACCCCGGTCGCCGGGCGGAAGCCCTGGGCCGGCTCCTCCGCGCAGAGGCGTACCTCGATCGCGTGGCCCTCGGCCGGCGGGGTGGCCGCCAGCGGCAGGGGCGCACCCTCGGCGACCAGCAGTTGCAGCCGGACCAGGTCCAGCCCGGTGACCGCCTCGGTGACCGGATGCTCGACCTGGAGGCGGGTGTTCATCTCCAGGAAGAAGAAGTCCCCGTCCGGCCCGAGCAGGAACTCGACGGTCCCGGCGCCGACGTAGTCGACGGCCCGGCCGGCGGCCACCGCCGCCGTGTGCAGCCGTTCCCGCAGCTCCGGAGCGAGAATCGCCGGGGCCTCCTCGACGATCTTCTGGTGCCGCCGCTGGATGGAGCAGTCCCGCTCGCCGAGGGCCACCACGGTGCCGTGGGTGTCCCCGAAGATCTGCACCTCGACGTGCCGGCCGCGCTCGACGTACCGCTCGATGAAGACCGTGCCGTCGCCGAACGCCGCGGCCGCCTCGCGGCGCGCGGAGGCGACGGCCTCGGCGAGCCCGGCCCGGTCACGGACCACCCGCATGCCGCGCCCGCCGCCGCCCGCGGCGGCCTTGACCAGCACCGGGAAGCCGGTGACCTGGTCGTCGTCGGTCCACGTCGGCAGCATCGGCACGCCGACGTCGGCGAGCAGCGCCTTGGCCGCCATCTTGTCGCCCATCGCGGCGATCGCCTTGGCCGGCGGCCCCACCCAGGTCAGCCCCGCGTCGGTCATCGCCGCGGCGAACTCGGCGTTCTCGGCGAGGAATCCGTAGCCCGGGTGCACGGCGTCCGCGCCCGCCCGGCGGGCCGCGTCCAGGATCAGGTCGATCCGTAGGTACGTCTCGGCCGGCGTGTTCCCGGGCAGCCGGACGGCCTGGTCGGCCTCGGCGACGAAGGGCGCGTCGGTGTCCGCGTCGGAGTGCACGGCGACGGTCTGCACACCGAGCGCGCGGCAGGTGGCGAAGAGCCGGCGGGCGATCTCCCCCCGGTTGGCGACCAGCAGTCGGTTGATCATGAGCGGTCCCCTCACATCCGGAAGACGCCGAAGCCGTCGGCGCCCCTGACCGGTCCGTTGTGGATCGCCGACAGGCAGAGCCCGAGGACGGTACGGGTGTCCCGGGGGTCGATCACCCCGTCGTCGTAGAGCCGGCCGGAGAGGAAGAGTGCCCCCGACTGGGACTCGATCTGCTGCTCGACCATCATCCGCATCGCGGCGTCCGAGTCCTCGTCGTAGTCGCGTCCCCGGGCGGCGGCGGCCTGCCGGGCCACGATCGACAGCACCCCGGCCAACTGCGCCGGCCCCATCACCGCCGACTTGGCGTTCGGCCAGGTGAACAGGAACCTCGGCTCGTACGCCCGGCCGCACATGCCGTAGTTGCCGGCGCCGTAGGAGGCACCCAGGTTGACCGTGAGGTGCGGAACCTTCGAGTTCGACACCGCGTTGATCATCAGGGCGCCGTGCTTGATGATGCCGCGCTGCTCGTACTCGGTGCCGACCATGTAGCCGGTGGTGTTCTGCAGGAAGACCAGCGGGGTGTCGGCCGCGTTGGCGAGTTGGATGAACTGCGCCGCCTTCTGCGCCTCCTCGCTGAACAGCACGCCCCGGGCGTTGGCCAGCACGCCCACCGGATAGCCGTGCAACTCGCCCCAGCCGGTCACCAGCGCCGTGCCGTAGGCCGGCTTGAACTCGTCGAACTCGCTGCCGTCCAGCACCCGGGCGAGCACCTCGCGCGGATCGAACGGCACCTTGAGGTCGGCGCTGGCGATGCCGAGCAGCTCCTCCGGGTCGTACCGGGGCGGTCGTGGGACCGGGTTGCGCGGCGGTGGTCCCTGCTTGCGCCAGTTGAGCCGGCGTACGCACTGCCGGGCCAGCCGGATGCCGTCCCGCTCGTCCTCGGCCAGGAAGTCGGCCAGGCCGGACCGCGTGGCGTGCATGGCCGCCCCGCCCAGCGACTCGTCGTCGGTGACCTCGCCGGTGGCCATCTTCACCAGCGGCGGCCCGGCCAGGTACACCTGCGACCGGTCCCGGATCATGATGGTGAAGTCGGACATCCCCGGGACGTACGCCCCGCCGGCGGTGGCGTTGCCGAAGACCACGCTGACCGTGGGGATCTTGGCCGCGGAGAGCCGGGTCAGGTCGCGGAACACCCGACCGCCCGGGATGAAGATCTCCGCCTGGGTGGGCAGGTCCGCGCCGGCCGACTCGACCAGGTTGACCATCGGCAGCCGGTTGGCCAGGGCGATCTCGCCGGCCCGCCGGGTCTTCGCCAGGCCCCACGGGTTCACCGCGCCGCCGCGTACCGTCGGATCATTGGCCACGATCAGGCACTCCACGCCCTCGACCACGCCGATGCCGGTAACCGTGCTGGCCCCGACCGGGAAGTCGGTGCCGTAGGCGGCCACCGGCGACAGCTCCAGAAACGGGCTGTCCGGGTCGAGCAGCAGCTCGATGCGCTCCCGGGGGAGCAGCTTGCCGCGCTGGTGGTGCCGGGTCACGTACTTCTCACCGCCACCGGCCCGGGCCTGGTCGAGCGCGGCCTCCAGCTCGGCGAGGCGGTCCAGCAGCGCCTCGCGGTTGGCCCGGTGGGCCGGCGAGGCAGGGTCGAGCGCGCTGTCCAGAGTGGTCACAGGCCCATGCCCTTCGCGATGATCTCGTTCATGATCTCGGTGGTGCCGCCGCCGATGCCGAGGATCCGGGCGTCCCGGTAGTGCCGCTCCACCTCGGCGTCGCGCAGATAGCCGAAGCCGCCGTGCAGTTGCAGCGCCTGGTCGACCACCCAGTCGCAGGCCGCGACGGCCACGTTCTTCGCCATCGCCACCTCGGTCACCACCGGCTGTCCCGCCGCCACCCGCTCCGCCACGTCGTGCACGTACGCCCGGGCGGCCTCGGCCCGCGTGTGCATCTCGGCCAGCCGGTGCCGGACCAGCTGCCGGCTGGCCAGCGGCCGGCCGAACGTGGATCGGTCCCGGCACCACTGCCCGGCCAGATCCACGCAGCGCTGCGCGGTCGCGTACGCGCTCGTGGCCAGGGAGAGCCGCTCGGTGGCGAACTGCTGCATGATCGCCAGGAAGCCGGTGTCCTCTGGGCCGACCCGGTTCGCCACCGGCACCCGCACGTCCACGAAGGACAGCTCGGCGGTGTCCGAGCAGTGCCAGCCCAGTTTCTCCAGCCGCCGGCCCACGGTGAACCCGGGCGTGCCCTTCTCGATCACCAGCAGGCTGAGCGCGCCGGAGCCCGGCAGGACGGTGGCGACGGCGGTGGTCACGAAGTCGGCCCGGAGCCCGCTGGTGATGTACGTCTTCGACCCGTTCACCACGTAGTGGTCGCCGTCGCGCCGGGCGAAGGTGCGGATGCCCGCCACGTCGGAGCCGCCATCCGGCTCGGTGATCGCCAGCGCGCCGATCATCGTCCCGGCCAGGGTCGGCCGGACGTACCGGTCGATGAGATGCTGCGGACCGGCGTCGCTCGAGCCTGCCTTGTCGCCGCCGCAGGCGGCGATGATGTGCGGGAGCGCGATGCCGTGCGTGAACAGCGCCGCCACCAGCCCGGACGAGCCACCCGAACGGATGATCTCCTCGGTGACCACGATCGAGTCGAGCAGGTCGCCGCCGCTGCCGCCGACCTTCTCGGGGAAGCCGATGCCGAGCAGCCCGATCTTCGCGGCGGTCTCGTGCAGCGACCGGGGCACCTCGCCGGCCCGCTCCCAGTCGGCCAGGTACGGCAGCACCTCCTTGGTCACGAAGGTCCGGGTCAGCTCGCGGAGCTGCCGCCGCTCGGGGGTGTCCACGATGGTCATGACGGCACTCCGGAGGTGAGATCGGCGGGCAGGTCGGCCAGCCGCGCGCGGAGCAGCTCGCCGAGCGCCTTGGCCTGCGGGTCGAACCGGGTGGAGGCGGCCACGCCCGGCCCCAGCAGCCCCCGGACGACGAAGTTGACCGCGCGCAGGTTCGGCAGCTCGTACCGCTCGACGGTCAGCGGGGCGATCTCCGGCAGCAGTTCGGCCAGCCGCTCGGCGGTGAGCCAGCCGCGCAGCCAGGACCAGGTCGCGTCGGTCCGGGCCCAGACGCCCAGGTTGGCGTCCCCGCCCTTGTCCCCGGACCGGGCGCCGACCACCTCCCCGAGGGCCGCCCGCCGGGTCGGACCCGGCCGCCCGGTGACCGGCGCGGCGTCGGGCGTCGTCCCTGCCGGGTGCGACGGCGTGGCCGTCGTCCGGGCCGGCGGGGCGATCGGCACCCGCGCCCCGTCGGGCAGCACGGCCACGTGCGCGACCGCGTCCTGCGGCACGGTGTCGGCGGTGAACACCCCGAAGGGCGTCGCGTCGCCGGGCAGGGTGGTCAGCGTGCAGCCCGGGTAGGAGGCCAGCGCCAGCTCCACCGCCGCCGCCGAGAAGGCCCGCCCGGCCCGCGCCTTGTCGCCGTCCCGCAGGTGTACGTGCAGCAGCGCGCTCGCCGCCTCGGTGTCGGCGGCGTCCGGGTGGTCGGTCCGGGCCAGGATGAACTCCAGCCCCTCCTTGCCGACCGCCTCCTCGAGCTGGCCCCGGACCAGGGCCGCCTTGGCCGGGATGTCCAGCCCGCAGAGCACGAACGTCATCGAGTTGCGGAAGCCGCCCAGGTTGTTGACGCCCACCTTGAGCGTGTCCGGTGGCGGCGTGCCCCGGACCCCGGAGACCCGGACCCGGTCCGGCCCGTCCTGGGTCAGCTCCACCGTGCCCAGCCGGGTCACCACGTCCGGCCCCAGGTACGCCGGCCCGTCCACCTCGTACAGCAGTTGGGCGGTGACCGTCTCTACGGTGACCGCGCCGCCGGTGCCGGGGTGCTTGGTGAGCACCGACGAACCGTCCGGGTGGATCTCGGCGATCGGGAAGCCCGGGCGGTGACCGCCGTCCGGCAGCTCGGTGAAGAAGCTGAAGTTGCCCCCGGTCACCTGGGCGCCGCACTCGATCAGGTGCCCGGCGACGGTCGCCCCGGCCAGCGCGTCCAGGTCGTCCCGGCCCCAGCCGAACCGGGCGATGGCCGGGCCGACCGCCAGCGAGGCGTCGGTGACCCGGCCGGTTACCACCACGTCCGCCCCCGCGTCGAGGCAGGCCGCGATCCCGAACGCCCCCAGGTACGCGTTCGCGGTCAGCGCGTCCGGCCGGGCGAGGGCATCGCCCTCGACGTACCCGACCCGCACGGTGAGGCCGAGCCGGTCGGCGAGCGCGCCGATCGCGGTGGCCAGTCCGGCCGGGTTGAGGCCGCCGGCGTTGGTGACCAGCGTGACCCCGCGGTCCAGCGCGGTGCCGAGGCAGCCCTCCAGTTGCCGGAGGAAGGTCTTCGCGTATCCCAGGGACGGGTCGCGCAGCCGGTCCCGGCCGAGGATCAGCATGGTCAGCTCGGCCAGGTAGTCGCCGGTCAGCACGTCCAGGTCGCCGCCGTCGAGCATCTCCCGCCAGGCGGTGAGCCGGTCGCCGTAGAAGCCGGAGGCGTTGCCGACCCGGAGCGCGGTCACGCGGTCACCCCGCTGCCGGCCGCTTCCCGCTTGGTCCCGGGCGGCCCGGCGAACGCCTGCGCCACGTCCAGCCACTCGTCGGCGACCGGCCCGGTGGCCACCAGAGCCAGGTCGGCGCGGTGCCGGCGCTGGGTCACCAGCAGGCAGAAGTCGAGCGCCGGGCCGGTGACCCGGTCGGCGGCGTCCGCCGGGCCGAAGGTCCAGGCGTCCCCGTCGGGCCCGGCCAGCTCGACCCGGACCGGTGCGGTCGGCGCCGCGCGGCCGTGCGCGGCGAAGCCGTGGCCGAGGGTACGGAAGCCCAGGTGCGCCACGTGCCGCAGCCGGCTGGTCGGGGTACGCCGGACGCCGAGCGCGTCGGCCACGTCCTCGCCGTGCGCCCAGGTCTCCATGAGCCGGGCGGTGGCCATCGAGGCGGGCGACATCCGGGTGCCGTACCAGGGCAGCTTCTCCCCGTCTGGCGCGGCGGCAAGGGCCGCGGTGAGCGCCGCGCGGCCGGCCCGCCAGCGGGTCAGCAGGGCGGCGGGCGGGGCGAGGAACGCCTCGGCGCCGTCGTCGACCAGCCGGGACGGGTCCGGCGCGGACAGGACGGAGGCGTAGAAGGCGTCGGCGTCGGTCGCGGCCAGGTGGGCCACGTGATCGGTCCAGGCCAGGTGGGCGATCTGGTGGGCGACCGTCCAGCCCGGGGCCGGTGTCGGCCGGGCCCACCCCTCCGGCGGCAGCGGCGCGACGAGGGCGTCGAGCTGCTCGGACTCGGCGGTCAGGTCGGCGAGCAGGGCGGTCAGGTCGACCATGGTGCCTCCGGAGGGTCAGTGCGGCCGCGGGCTCCCGGGCGTCGGCGGGCCGCCGTCGGGCGTGAGCAGGGTGGCGAGCTGGCGTTTCCAGGTGTGCAGCAGGGCGGTGCGTCGGGTGGAGTCGTCGCTGAGCAGGTTGGCCACCCCGAGGCCGCGGAGCAGGTCGAGGGTGGCCTGCACCGCCTCGCGTACGCCGGGGCGGCGCTCGTCCACGCCGAGCAGCTCGACGGTCAGCCGGTGCATCTCCCGGCCGACCCGGACCTCCAGGGGCAGCAGGGCGTCGCGCAGCTCGGCGTCGGTGCGGGCGGCCACCCACAGCTCCAGGGCCGCGACGAAGAGCGGCCCGGTGAAGGCGGCGCCGAGGAGGTCGACCACCCGGTCCAGCCGGCGGGGGCCGGCCGGCAGGGCGGCGGCCTCGGTGCGCAGCTCCACCGCCCGGCGCTCGGTGAGGTGGGTGACGGCGGCGGTGACCAGCGCGGCCTTGGTCGGGTAGTGGTGCAGCTGGGCGCCCCGGGAGACGCCGGCCCGGGCCGCCACCACCGTGGTGGTGGTGCCGGACCAGCCGTGCTCGACCAGGCACTCGACGGTCGCCTCCAGCAGCCGGGCCTGGGTGGCGCGGCTGCGTTCCTGTTGCGGGACGCGGGTCGGTGCGGTGGGCACGGGGACAGCGTGCCGCCGCCGAAACAAACAGTCAAGCCTGACTTTTTCTGCGCCGTGACTACGCGGCCATTGCGGCGCTTTGTCGATGTTCCCAATTCAGGTAGATGGATCTAGCTGTCCGTCCCGAGCGGGACTAACGTGCGGCCTCACCAGATCAAGGAGGCCCGCCGTGACTCAACCTCCCGACCCATCCGAGACAGCCACCCAGGTCGAACGGTTCGGCTACCGCCAGGAGCTGAGCCGGTCCCTCAGCTTCACCGACCTGCTCATCTACGGACTGATCTTCATGGTGCCGATCGCCCCCTTCGGCATCTTCGGCAGCGTGTACTCCGGCTCCGGCGGGATGGTCGCGCTGGCCTACATCATCGGCATGGTGGCGATGATGTTCACCGCCCTGTCGTACGCGCAGATGGTCCGCGCGTTCCCCATGGCCGGCTCCGTCTACAGCTACACCGGCCGGGGCATCGCCCCGCCCGTCGGCTTCCTCGCCGGCTGGGTGATCCTGCTCGACTACGTCCTCGTGCCCGGCCTGCTCTACCTCGTGGCCAGCGTGGCCATGCACTCCCTCGTGCCAGAGGTGCCGGTGTGGGCGTGGCTGGTGGCCTTCGTCGTGCTCAACACCGTCGTCAACTACTTCGGCATCCGGATGACCGCCCGGGTCAACCGGGTGATGCTCGTCGCCGAGCTGGCCATCCTCGCGATCTTCCTGGTCGTCGGCGTGGTCGCGCTGGCGCAGGGCAAGGGTGCGGGGTTCTCGCTGCGGCCACTGTTCGACGCCGACACCTTCTCCTGGCCGCTGGTCTTCGGCGCGGTGTCGATCGCCGTGCTCTCCTTCCTCGGCTTCGACGGGATCTCCATGCTGGCCGAGGAGAGCCGTGAGGAGGCCCGCCAGATCGGCCGGGCGATGGTCGGAGCGCTGCTGCTGGCCGGTGCGCTGTTCGTCGTGCAGACGTGGGTCGCGGCCCTGCTGGTGCCGGACGCGGCCGACCTGCTCGCCAACGGCGACCCCGAAGGAACCGCCTTTTACGACGCGGCCCGGGCGGCCGGCGGAGGCTGGCTGGCCGCGCTGACCGCCCTGGCCACCGCGATCGCCTGGGGCTTCGCCAACTCCCTGGTCGCCCAGGCCGCCACCTCCCGGCTGCTGTACGCGATGGCCCGCGACCGGCAGATGCCCCGCTTCCTCGCCCAGATCAACCCGAAGCACAAGGTGCCGGCCAACGCCACCCTGCTGGTCGCCGTCATCTCCCTGGCGCTCGGCCTCTACATGGCCAGCCGGGACGACGGCATCTCACTCCTGTCCACACTGGTCAACTTCGGCGCCATGACGGCGTTCCTGGCGCTGCACGTCTCCGTCGTGACCCACTACGTCGTGCGCAACGGCAGCCGGGACTGGTTGCGGCACCTGGTGGTGCCGGTGATCGGGTTCCTGATCCTGCTCTACGTCGTGATCAACGCCAAGGTCGCCGCCCAGGTGCTCGGTTTCGTCTGGTTGGGTGTCGGGCTGCTCGTCCTGCTGGCCTTCTACCTGACGGGTCGGCGTCCCGAGCTCGCCGGGCTCGTCGAAGTCGCCCACGAGAGCACCGACGAGCCGGTGAAGGAGCCGCAGTGACGCCCGACGTGGTGAAGTACCGGCCGGAGCCGGACGAGCTCTCCTACACCTTCGGCGGGCGTGAGGCGGTGCTCCGGGTGCGCCCGGGCACGATCCTCGAGCTGTACACCGAGGACTGCTTCGGCGGGCGGGTCCGGAGCGTCGACGACCTGCCCTCGCAGGTCTGCCAGTTTCCGTACCTCAACCCGGTGACCGGGCCGATCCACGTCGAGGGGGCCGAACCCGGGGACACCCTCGCCGTGCACTTCATCGCCATCGAACCGGCCCGGGACTGGGCCGTGTCCACCACCTTCCCGCACTTCGGCGCGCTCACCAGCACCCACACCACGGCGACCCTGCAACCCCCGCTCGACGAGGTGGTCTGGCGGTACGACGTCGACGTCGCCGCCGGCACGGCGACGTACCGGGCCCGCCGGGGCGACTACACCGTGGCGCTGCCGCTGGATCCGATGCACGGCACCGCCGGGGTGGCGCCGGGTGCCTTCGAGGCGCGGATGACGATCACCCCGGACGCGCACGGCGGCAACATGGACACCCCGGAGCTGCGGGCCGGAGTCACCGCGTACTTCGGCGTGAACGTGTCGGGCGCGCTGTTCGCCCTCGGCGACGGGCACTGCCGGCAGGGCCATGGCGAGGTCTGCGGCACCGGCCTCGAGGCGGCCATGAACACCACGGTCGTGGTGGACGTCATCAAGGGGGTCGGCACCCCGTGGCCGCGGCTGGAGTCGGACGACGCGCTGATGTCCACCGGCTCGGCCCGCCCGCTGGAGGACGCCTACCGGATCAGCCAGCACGACCTGGTCACCTGGACCGCCGGGCTGGTCGGGCTGGACCAGCTCGACGCGTACCAACTGGTCAGCCAGGCCGGTGAGGCGCCGGTCGGCAACGTGTGCGACACGAACTACACGATGGTGGCGAAGGTGGACAAGCGCTACCTGGGCGGGGTCGGCGGGTACGACGGGGTGCACGCCCGGTTGCGCGAGACGGCCCAGCACCACCTGGCCCACCGCTGACCGGAGCGGGACCGGCCGGGCAGCTCCCCGGCCGGTCCCGCGCAGCTCGACGGGCTGCCGGTCAGCGGCCGTCGCGCGGGCCGAAGACGCTGAGCGCATCCACGTCGGAATGGCGCGAGCGAAGGTACTCGTCGGCCCAGGCGGCGGCGTCCGGGAAGCCGGACTCGGCGGCCACCCGGGCGCAGGCGGCGTCCACGTCGTACCGGGTCCGGCGCAGCTGCACGCCCGGGCCGAGCAGCGCCCACCAGGCCCCGGCCCCGCCGTACGGCATGCCGACGCTGCCCGGGTTGACCACCAGGCGGCGGTCGACCAGCCGGGTGAACGGCATGTGGGTGTGCCCGCAGACGACGGTGCCCACCTCGGCCGGCAGGCCGGCGAAGACCTCCGCCCAGCGGTCGAGCCGCGAGTCGACCAGCACGACCTCCTCGTCGTCCCGCGGCGTCGCGTGGCAGCAGAGCACCTCGCCGAGGCCGGCGACGGGCAGCGTGACGGTCGGCGGCAGGGCGGCCAACCGAGCGACCTGATCCTCCCGGAGCTGGGCGGCGGCCCAGTTCGAGACGTCGTACGAGGCCGGGCGGCCGGCGTGGGCCGCCACCAGCTCCCGTTCGCCGTTGCCGCCGACCCAGCGCGCGCGGTCACCGAGCGCGGCGAGCCGGTCCAGCACCTCGACCGGCTGTGGGCCGTCCGCGATGTCACCGGTGAGCACGATCAGGTCGGCGGCGGCCACGTCCGGCTCGGCCAGGACGGCCTCCAGTGCCGGCAGTACGCCGTGGATGTCGGAGAGGACGGCGACACGTTCGAACATCGCCCTACCCTGGCCCCCGGCCCGCGTCGGAGTCCAGGAATTCTGCGCCGGGCAGACGCGGCCGGCTTGCCGCCGCTGCCTACCGTGGGCGTCGGCCGGGACATGCCGCTGCCCGGGCGCTGTGCGGGAGGTGGGGGTGGGCGGTCGGCGGAGCCGACGCGGGAAGGCGCGCCGTCTGCGGGGCGTCGTCCGGACGCCGCCGACCGCACCGGCCGAGCGCGAGCCGCGGCGCCGCTGGCGCCCCGGCTACTGGCTCCGGCATCCCGCCTTCTCGGCGGCCGTGTCCGTCTGCGGTCTGGTCGTTCTGCTCAACTGCGGGATCGGTGCCCTGGTCGACCGGTCGCACCTGCGGGAGCGCGGCGTCACGACCACGGCCGTTGTGGAATGGGTTTCGGTGTCCAAACGCCGGTCGTGGATGGGGGTGCGGCTGACCACGGTCGAAGGAAGAACGGTGAGCGGCACGACGATCGAGGTGCCCGACCCCCGGCCGGCCCCCGGTGACGTGCTCACTGTGCGGTACGACCCGGCGCGGCCGGAGGACGTGTACCTGCCTGGCGGCGGACCCTCGCCGGCCGGTGCCGCCTTCTTCATCACGCTCGGCGTGGTTCCCGTGGTGTACGGGTGGTACCTCTGGCGGACCTGGTCGCACTGGCGGGACCAGGCGGAGGACTGGCGGCGTCACCGGCCGGTCCCACCCCTGGGCGAACGGCGGTATCCCTGGCCGACGCGGGAGGGGCCACGAACCGGACCGGCCCGGACCGCGCGAGGGCGGGCCGGGCCGGGCAGTGCGTGAGGAGGTGTCAGACCCGCGCGCGGCGGGCCAGGCGCTCCGGGTCGAGGATGATGATGCTCTTGCCGTCCAGCCGCAGCCAGCCGCGCGAGGCGAAGTCGGCGAGCGCCTTGTTGACGGTCTCCCGGGAGGCGCCGACGAGCTGGGCGATCTCCTCCTGCGTCAGGTCGTGGGTCACCCGCAGCACGCCGCCGTCGCGGGTGCCGAACCGGCCGGCCATCTGGAGCAGGTTCTTGGCGACCCGGCCCGGCACGTCGGTGAAGATCAGGTCGGCCAGCGAGTCGTTGGTCCGGCGCAGGCGGCGGGCGAGCACCCGCAGCAGCTGCTCGGCGATCTCGGGACGGTTGTTCAGCCAGGGCCGCAGCGCCTGCTTGCGCAGCCGGACCAGCCGGGTGTCGGTCACCGCGGTGGCCGTCGCCGTACGCGGGCCGGGGTCGAAGAGCGACAGCTCGCCGACCATGTCCGACGGGCCCATCACGGCGATCAGGTTCTGCCGGCCGTCCGCCGCGCGGCGACCCACCTTGATCTTGCCGGACAGGAGGATGTAGAGACTGTCGCCGGGCTCGCCCTCGTTGAACACGACCTCGCCCTTGCGGACCTCGATCGTCTCCATCTCCTTGGCGAGCGCCTCGGCAGCCTCCGGGTCGACACCCTGGAAGATCCCGCTGCGGGCCAGTACCTCGTCCATCGCGCACCTCCGCTTGCGCGTGCCGTCCGTCGGCCGGGTCCGCCGTCCGCTGATCCCTCGCGCGCCGCCAGTCTAGGCGCACATGAGCTGGAATCAGAGGTGCACCCCTGGAATCTTGATCGTTGGGCGTAACCCTCTCGACCCGATCAAGGACTAAGATCCCGCCCCCGGTCCGGGTGGCCGCCGTCCCTTCCCACCCTGATCGTAGGGTCGGCGGCGTGCTGAACGAGCCGTTCCTGACCACCCGCCCGGAATCCGGGTGGGACATCCCGCTGCTGGTGTGGCGGGCCGAGGAGCCGCTGCTGGCGGTCGGCTCCGCCCCGTTGGGCGGCGGGATCGGCGTACGCCGGTGGGTGGTCAACGCGACCGTGCCCATGTCGTACGACCGGGACGACCCGGCCGGCCACCTGGCCGAGCTGGCCGACGGCCTGGGTCTGGACGGACCCGGCGTGGGCCTGCTGACCGGGGTCGACGTGGCCGAGGTGGTGGCCCGCGCGGACGGCGGCGTCCGGGTCTGGGCGACCGTCGGGCTGGGCACCCCGGTCTGGGCCGCCGCCCCCGCACCCGCCACCCCGGCCCAGCGCGTCGGCACGGTCAACATCGTCGGGTACGTCCCGGTCCGGCTCAGTGCGGCCGCCCTGGTCAACGCGGTGGCCACGGTCACCGAGGCGAAGGCGCAGGCGATCTGGGAGCTGGGGCTGCCCGCCACCGGCACCCCGACGGACGCGGTCACCCTCCTCTGCCCGGCCGACGGCGACCCGGCCCCGTACGGCGGGCCCCGGTCGACCTGGGGCGCACCGCTGGCCCGGGCGGTGCACGCGGCCGTCCTGGCCGGCGGCGCGGGCACGGTCGTGCCGTGGTCCGACCGGCGGGCGGGCTGAGCCCGCCACCCACGACCCGAACCAGTTTTCCGACCGATCGGACGTCGTCTGGGGCGTTCCCGGGCGGTAGCGTCGCGAACGATGTATTCTCCCGCCCTTTCCGTATCCCGCCGCTGGCGGCGGCCGGCGGCCGTCCTCGGCGCACTGCTCGCGGCACTGCTCGTCGCCGGCTGCGGCCCGCAGGCCGACGACGCGCCGGTCTGGCAGCCGGGCGTGGCGGCGAGCGGCGGCCCGGTCGAGGCCGAACAGCCGGCCGAGCCGGTGGACGAGGTGGAGAAGGCGATCTCGCTGGCCGCCACCGGGGACGTGATCATGGGCAACGCCCCGTCCCGGCTGCCGGCCGACGACGGCGCGGGCTTCTTCGACGACGTCAAGGCCGCGCTCAAGGCCGACCTGGTGATGGGCAACCTGGAGGAGCCGCTCACCGAGGACACCGGCACGGGCAAGTGCGGGCCGAGCCCGAAGAACTGCTACCAGTTCCGGGCCCCGCCGGAGTACGCGGCGCACCTCAAGGACGCCGGCTTCGAGCTGCTCAACCAGGCCAACAACCACGGCTACGACTACGGCCCGAAGGGCTACGAGAACACCCAGCGGGCGCTGGAGGAGCACGGGCTCAAGCACACCGGCGCGCCGGACCAGATCACCGTGGTCGAGGTCGAGGGCGTCAAGGTGGCGGTGGCCGGCTTCTCGTCGTACGTCTGGTCCAACAGCCTGGTCGACATCGAGTCGGCGAAGCGGGTGGTGGCGAAGGCGGCCACCATGGGCGACGTGGTCGTGGTGCAGGTGCACATGGGCGCCGAGGGCGCCGACAAGAGCCGGGTCAAGCCGGGCACCGAGCTGTTCTTCGGCGAGAACCGGGGCGACCCGATCAGGTTCTCCCACGCGATGGTGGACGCTGGCGCCGACCTGGTCGTCGGGCACGGCCCGCACGTGCTGCGCGGCATGGAGTTCTACAAGGGCCGGCTGATCGCGTACAGCCTGGGCAACTTCGCCGGCGGGGGGAAGTCGCTGAACAGCTCCGGCCGGCTCGGCTGGGGCGGGGTGCTCAAGGTCTCGCTCAAGGCGGACGGCAGCTTCGTCGGCGGCACCTTTACCTCCACCGCGATGAACGCGGTCGGCCGGCCGTCGATCGACCGGCAGCACCGCGGCCTCGGCCTGGTCAGCGACGTGAGCCGGAGCGACTTCGCGAAGTCCGGGGCCCGGTTCGACGAGGCCGGCAGGATCAGCCCGCCGGCCGGCACCGGCGCCTGACCCGGCCCGCCCGCGCATGGGCCCGCCGGGAGGTCGGCCGGGCGACGTAGGCTGGCCGGCGTGACCACGCGTACCCCCGAGACCGACCTCGGTCGCACCCGCCGGGCCCGGCGGATCGGCCGGGTGCTGACCGAGACGCACCCCGACGCGCACTGTGAACTCGACCACTCCAACGCGCTGGAGCTGGCGGTCGCCACCATCCTGTCGGCGCAGTGCACCGACAAGAAGGTCAACGAGGTCACCCCGAAGCTCTTCGCCCGCTACCGCACCGCCGCCGACTATGCCGGGGCGGACCGCGCCGAGCTGGAGGAGCTGATCCGGCCCACCGGGTTCTACCGCAACAAGACCAGCTCCCTGATCAACCTGGGCCGCGAGCTGTGCGAGCGGTACGGCGGCGAGGTCCCCGGGAAGCTGGCCGACCTGGTCACCCTCCCCGGCATCGGCCGCAAGACCGCCAACGTGATCCTCGGCAACGCCTTCGGTGTCCCCGGCATCACCGTCGACACCCACTTCCAGCGGCTGGTGCAGCGCTGGAAGCTGACCGACGAGACCGACCCGGTCAAGATCGAGCACGTCATCGGCGCGCTGTACCCGAAGCGCGACTGGACCATGCTGTCGCACCGGATCATCTTCCACGGGCGGCGGGTCTGCCACGCCCGCAAGCCAGCCTGCGGCGCCTGCACGCTGGTCACGCTCTGCCCGTCGTACGGCACCGGGCCGACCGACCCGGTGGCGGCGGCCAAGCTGCTCAAGGGCCCGCGCGCCCGGGACCTGGCGGCCGCCGTCGGCATCGACCCCGACCTGGTCCCCCGGCAGGCGGCAGCGGCGGACGTGCCGTGAACCGTCGGCTCGCGTACCTGCTCGTCCCGGCGCTGCTGACGCTGGCCGGCTGCACCGGCACCGACGGGGAGCCGGCCGGCCCGGCCCCGGCCACCCGCGCCGAACGGCCCTCGCCGTTCGCCGACTGTGGCCCGCTGACCGCCGCACCGGCCTCGGCCGCCGCCACGCCGGCCGGCGAGCCGGGCGACCCGCTGCCCGAACTGACCCTCTCCTGCTTCACCGGCGGGGCGCCGGTGGCGTTGCGCGACGTCAAGGGCCCGGCGGTGATCAACGTGTGGGCGTCCTGGTGCCCACCCTGCCGCAAGGAACTGCCCGCCTTCCAGCGGCTCAGCGAGCGGGCCGCCGGGCGGTTCCAGGTGATCGGGGTGAACAGCCGGGACAGTCGCGGCGGCGCGCAGTCCATCGGCGAGGACTTCGGCGTCCGCTTCCCGATGCTGGTCGACCAGGGCGACGCCTTCGAGCGGGGGCTCGGGCGCAACGCCTTCCCGCTGACCGTCCTCGTCGGGGCGGACGGCCGGATCCGACACACCGACTCCACCGGCGAGCTGGACGACGCCCGCCTGGCCGAACTGGTCCGCCAGCACCTCGGGGTGGAGGTCGCGGCATGACGAGGCAGCCGCCGAACTGGCTGGACCCGCTGCTCGGCCGGCTCGGCACGGCCCGGGCCGAGGACTTCACCCGGCTCACCACCCCGGAGAGCGGGGGCCGGGAGAGCGCGGTGCTGGTGCTGCTCGGCGAGGAGCCGGCGGCCGGTCCGGACGTGCTGGTCCTCCAGCGCGCCGCCACCCTGCGCAACCACGCCGGGCAGCCGGCCTTTCCCGGCGGCGCGGCCGACCCGGAGGACGCCGACGCCAGCGCCACCGCGCTGCGCGAGGCGAACGAGGAGGTCGGGCTCGACCCGGGCAGCGTCACCGTGCTGGCCGAGCTGCCGAAGCTGTGGATCCCGGTGAGCGACTTCGTGGTCACCCCGGTGCTCGCCTGGTGGCACGCGCCGCACCCGGTGCATCCGCGCGAACCGGCCGAGGTGGCGCACGTGGCCCGGCTGCCCGTCGCCGAGCTGGTCGACCCGGAGAACCGGATGCGGGTCCGCCACCCGAGCGGCTGGATCGGCCCCGCCTTCGCGGTCCGCGGCATGCTCGTCTGGGGCTTCACCGCCGGGGTGCTGAACACGCTGCTGGAGATGGGCGGCTGGGCCCGTCCGTGGCCGCGATCCCGGGTCGTGGAGCTGCCGCCCACCGCCGCCACCCCGGCGCCCTCGGCCGGCACCGACGCGGTCGACGAGACCCCGGTCCGCTGAGCCGGGACAGGTCACCGGCGCGTACCTGAGCGTCACCTTCAGCCAGCGCTCAGGGTCTTCCGGGCGCAGTACCCGTACCCTGGACGCGTGTCCGCCGTGGATCTCGTACTGCTCCTGCTCATGCTCGTGTTCGCGATCAGCGGATACCGTCAGGGCTTCGTCATCGGGGCGCTGTCGTTCTCCGGGTTCTTCCTGGGGGCGCTTGTCGGGCTGCAGGTCGGTCCGCTGGTCGCCCGGCAGTTCGCCGACAGCGGCACCCGGGTACTGATCTCGCTCGTCGCGGTCTTCGGCCTCGCCGTGCTCGGCCAGGCGCTGGCCGGCTGGCTGGGCTCGCACCTGCGCCAGACGATCACCAACGAGCTGGCCAAACGACTCGACGACATCGGCGGCGCGCTCGTCTCGGTCTTCGCGGTGATGCTGGTGGCCTGGCTGGTCGCGGTGCCGCTGGGCTCCTCGTCGCTGCCCTGGCTGGCCTCCTCGGTCCGCAACAGCGCCCTGCTGACCGTGGTCGACCGGGTCCTGCCGGACAAGGCGCAGGAACTCTCCACGGCGCTGCGGGACACCGTCGACACCAACGGCTTTCCGGACGTCTTCGGCGATCTCGCCCCGACCCGCGCCCGCCAAGTCTCCCCGCCCGACCCGGCGCTGGCCGGCTCCCAGGTGGTGCGGACCAGCCAGCGGGCGGTGGTGAAGGTGCTGGGCTCCGCGCCGAGCTGCGCCCGCCGCATCGAGGGCTCCGGCTTCGTGTACGCGGACGACCGGGTGATGACCAACGCGCATGTGGTGGCCGGCACCCGCTCGGTGGCGGTCGAGCTGCGCGGCGAGCGGTACGACGGCGAGGTGGTCGTCTACGACCCGGAGCGGGACCTGGCCGTGCTGCACGTGCCGGGGCTGCCCGGCCCGTCCCTGCGCTTCGCCGCCGGCCAGGCCGGCAGCGGGGCGGACGCCATCGTGCTGGGCTTCCCCCTCGACGGCCCGTACGACGCCCGCCCGGCCCGGATCCGGGACGTCGACCGGATCACCGGCCCGGACATCTACTCCGCCGGGGACGTGACCCGGGAGATCTACACGATCCGGGCGCTGGTCCGCAGCGGCAACTCGGGCGGCCCGCTGGTCTCCTCCAACGGGCTGGTGCTCGGGGTGATCTTCGCGGCGGCGGCGGACGACCCGAACACCGGCTTCGCGGTGACCGCCGCCGAGGCCCGGCCGGTCGCGCTGGCCGGCGCGGAGCGTACCCGGGCGGTCGGCACCGGCGACTGCACCTGAGCCCGGCGACGGCGGCCGACCGGGACGGCGGTCGTCCCGGCCGGCCGGGGCGGCGTCAGCCGGCGGACGCGCCCGCCGGGGCCACGTCGTCGCCGGAGCGGTCGACCGGCAGCTTGCCCCGACCCCAGGTGAGGGTCCGGTCGAGCACCGCACGGGCCATGATCGCGACGCACGTGCCGCCGTTCAGGAAGGACGCCACCACGTCGCTGGGGTGGTGCATGCCCCGGTACATCCGGGTGATCGCCACCCCGACCGGCACCAGGACCAGCAGGCTCCACCACGCGATTTTGGCGGGTCTGCTCTTCGCCCGCAGCGCCAGCAGCACGGCGATGCCGATGTAGAGCGCGGTCGCTGCGGAGGTGTGCCCGGAGGGGAAGCTGGAGGTCGGCGGCGAGGTGTCCATGTGCTCGACCGCCGGGCGGTGCCGGTCGATCACCATGGTGGTGAAGAGGAAGACCAGCGCCTGCGCGCTCACCGCCGCGCAGAGGAAGAGCGGCTCCCGCCAGCGGTGCAGCACCAGCCGCAGCACCAGGGCGACCAGCACGGTCACCACCACGATCATCTGGGTGCTGGCCAGCGTGCTGAACACCAGAGACACATCGTTCCACCCCGGCGTCCGGTCGGCGGCGAGTTCCCGGTTCACCGTGTCCTCGACGGTGAACGGCCAGGACTTCGCGAGCACCCGGGTGACCAGGAGGCCCAGCGCCACCATGACGGAGAAGAGCAGGGCCACCGGCAGCAGGATCCGCTTGGCGACCTTCACCACGACATCGGACATGGGCCGCCCTTTACCCCGACCGGTGCCGAACTACGCGTGCGGCCCGTCCGGGCCCGGCTCGGCCAACTCCGGCTCCACCCCTTCTCGGGTGGTCCGGACCGGCCGGCCGATCCGGGTCCGCCAGGTGGTGAACGCGGCGGCCGTGGCGGCGACCACCGCCGCGCCGAGCAGCCAGCCACCGACCACGTCGCTGGTCCAGTGCACGCCCAGCACGATCCGGCTGAGCCCGGTCACCACGGCGAGCAGCACCGCCGTGCTCCACAACCCCCAGCGCAGCCCCCGCCGATCCCGGGCGTACGGCAGGAAGACCAGCAGCAGCACGCCGGCGGCCAGGGCGGCGTTCAGCGCGTGCCCGGACGGGAAGGAGTATCCGGCCGCCCGGGCCACCGGGTCGAGCAGGTCCGGGCGGTGCCGCCCGACCAGCAGCTTGAGCAGCCCGCCGAGCAGCCCGCCCACGGTCATCGTGGTGACCACCCAGAGCGCCAGCCGCGGCGCCCGGCGGAGGAACAGCCAGCCCACCACCACGGCGGCGGCCACCCGCAGCGGGCCGGGGGCGAAGACATCGGTCCACAGGCTCATCACCCGCACCCAGGCCGGGTGCTCCAGCGCGTACCCGTGGAGCGTGTCGGTGATCGCGGCGTCGAGCCGGAACAGCGGCGGCCACGCGCCCAGCACCAGGAGCGCCAGCAGGGCGAACGGCACCAGCACCAGAAACGCCGCGACGGTGGCCAGGGTCAGGCGCAGCCCCAGCGAACGGTCCGGATTCAGCCGCGCGGCACGCCAGGACCGCCGCTCGGTGTCCACGCTGTTCATACGTCGTCCACTACCCAGCGGAAGGGCCGATCAGACCGGCCGGGTCAACGCCGGGCCTGGCGGAACCGGCGGACCACCAACGCCGCGCCGGTGACCAGGGCGACGAAGAGGGCCAGCCCGGTCCAGAGCCGCTCCGGCGCCGAGTCGGTGTACTGGCCGGCCGCCCGGGCCGACCACTTCGTCTGCTGCCGGGGCGCGGCGTAGAACGGGTCGCCGCCCTGCCCGGCGGCGGCCCAGGCGGCCCGGTCGGCACCGGGGGCCGGGCCGAAGCCGACCACGCCGGGGGAGGCGTTGTCGTCGAGCGGGTTGGCCCCCACCGACGGCACGTCGGTGGTCAGCGCGGCCACCGGGTCCACCAACCCGTAGCCGAACCGGTCGTCCCGGCCGGTCGGGCCGAGGTCCTTGGCGGTGCTGATCAGCCGGTTGACGACGTCACCGGCGGACATCCGCGGGTACCGGGACCGGATCAGCGCGGCCGTCGCCGCGACCAGTGGCGAGGCGAAGCTCGTCCCCTGCACCCGCCAGTACCCGTCGGGGCGGGCGCCGTAGAGCGCGGTCGCCGGGGCGGTGAGCACCGTCTCGTGGCCGGTGATCGAGCCGGACCAGAGGTCCTTGCCGTTGCGTTCCAGGCCGGCGACGGCGATCACGCCGGGCTCGCGGGCCGGGTACCAGACCTTGGGGCTGGTCGAGGTGGCCAGGTTGCCGGTGCAGGCGACCACCACCACGTCCCGGGCGAAGGCGTAGTCGAGGGCGGCGGCCAGGGCGGGGCTGTCCCCGCTGCCGCCGAGGGACAGGTTGATCACGCGGGCCCCGTTGTCGACCGCCCAGCGCACCCCCTTGGCGACGATCAGCGCGTCGTCGTACCGGTTCTCGTCGTCGAGCACCCGGACCGGGAGGATCTTGGCGTCCGGCGCGAGACCGACCACCCCTCGGTCGTCGTCGTTCCGCCCGGCGATCAGGCCGGCGACCGTGGTGCCGTGCCCCACCGGGTCCGGGCCGTCGGAGCCGTCGGGGGCGACCAGGTCGATGCCGGGGAGCACCTGGCCGGCCAGGTCCGGATGGGAACCGTCCACACCGGAGTCGACCACCGCGACCACCACGCCGCGCCCGGTCGAGGTCCGCCAGGCGGTCCTCGCGTTCAGCTGGTCGAGCTGCCACTGCTCCTCGCGGACCTGGTCGACCCGGGCCGGGGACTCGACCGGCGTCACCCAGGCCGGCTCCCGTACGGCGACGGCGTGCGCGGGCGGCACCCACGGACCGGCCACGGTGGCCACGGTGGCCGCCACCCCGAGCAGTGCCCGCCCGACCACGCGCCGTACCGCGCTCGGAGCCCCCTGCCGATCCCTGGTCACATTCCCCAGCCATTCATCGCGACAAGACCATGCTGCTCGGAGATTACCGGGTCTCTCCCGCGTCCCGGTGCAACTCGGTGACACCACTCACCCCGGCGGCAGGTGGGCCAGCTGCACCAACCTGACCCCCTCGCGCCGGGTGACCAACCGGCCCCGGCCCGGCGGCAACGGTCCCGCCCGCACCTGACCCACGAGCGCGCCCTCCTCCGGTGCGCCCGACATCACCAGGCCGGGCGTGGAGAGCTCCCGCAACCGCTGGATGATCGGCTCGAACGAGGTCCGACCCGATCCGGCGGCGCGGCGGGCCAGCACCAGGTGCAGCCCGACGTCCCGGGCGTGCGGCAGGTGCTCCTCCAACGCGCGCAGCGGGTTGGTCGGCCCACCGGCCACCAGGTCGTAGTCGTCCACCAGCACGAACAGTTCCGGCCCGGTCCACCACGACCGGCTGCGCAGCTCGGCCGGGGTGACCTCCGGACCGGGCAGCCGCCCCTGCAGGTAGCTCGCCGCCGACTCGAGCAGGTCGGCGGTGTGCGGCGCGGCCGTGCCGTACCCGATCAGGTGCGGCGTCTCGATCGTTCCCATCAGGCTGCGCCGGTAGTCCACCAGCATCACCCGGGCCTGCTCGGGGGTGAACCGGTTGACGATCGAGGTGGCCAGCGCCCGCAGGAACGACGACTTGCCGCACTCGGCGTCGCCGAAGACCACGAAGTTGGGCTCGACCGCGAAGTCCAGCACCAGCGGGCGCAGGTCCGCCTCGGCCACCCCGATCGCGAAGGCCAGCCCGCTGGTCGCGCTCCGGTCCAGCTCGGCGTATGGCAGCACGGGCGGAAGCAGCCGTACCGGGGGCGCGACCGGCCCGGTCCAGGCCCCGGCGACCGCCTTGACCAGGTCGGTCGTCTCGCCGCCCAGGTTGGCGACGGCGGGGGTGGCGGCGAGGAAGTGCAGCCCGGCGGCGGTGATGCCGCGTCCGGGCCGCCCCTCCAGCACGGTCGTCGCGAACTGCCGCTTGCTCACCACCGTGTCCGACGGGTCGCCGAGGCGCAGCTCCACGCGGGAGCCGAAGAGGTCGCGGATCGCCGGGCGGAAGTCCGACCAGCGCAGCGAACTGGCCACCACGTGCACCCCGTACGCGAGCCCCCGGGTGGCCAGCTCGGTGACCAGGGGTTCCAGGTCGTCGTAGTCGCTGCGCAGGATGTTCCAGCCGTCGACCACCAGGAACACGTCGCCGAACGGGTCGGTGCCCGGCGGCCCGCCGGCCGGCGCGGCGGCCCGTCGGCGCCGCCAGGCGGCCACCGACTCCACCCCCGCCTCGGCGAACCGCCGCTCCCGCTGGGCGAGCAGCCCGGCGATCTCCCCGACGGTCCGGCGGACGGCGGTGTCGTCGGTGCGCCCGGCCACCCCACCGACGTGCGGCAGATCGCGCAGCGCGCCGAGCGTCCCGCCGCCGAAGTCGAGGCAGTAGACCTGTGCCTCGGCCGGGGTGTGGGTGAGCGCCAGCGCGCAGACCAGCGTGCGCAGCAGGCTGGACCGCCCGCTGCGGGTGGTCCCCACCACCGCCACGTGCCCGGCCGCCCCGTCCAGCGCCAGCCAGAACAGGTCCCGGCGCTGCTCCAGCGGCTTGTCCACCACGGCCACCGGCACCTGGAGGGCGCCGTGCAGCTCCGGGTTCGCCACGGTCAGGCCGCGGACCGGGTCGACGCCCACCGGGCCGAGCAGCTCGTCGAGGGTGGGGGACGAGTCCAGCGGCGGCAACCAGACCTGGTGCGCCGGCGGCCCCTGCCCGGCCAGCCGCGACACGAGCAGATCGAGCAGGCTCTCGGCGACGTCCTCCGCGGCGGGGAGCGCGGCCGGGGTGGGTGGGTCCGGCATCGGCACCAGATGGGTGGAGAAGGTGAGCAGCCGGGGGACGCCGCCGCCGGCCGTGCCCGCCGTCCCGCCGTGGGGGCGGCGGACCGGGCCGGAGACGTACGCGGCCTTGAACCGGACCAGCGGGTCGGTGCCCGAGCGCAGGAAGCCGTGCCCAGGGGTGCGGGGCAGCTCGTGCGCGTCCGGCACCCCGAGCACCGTCCGGGACTCCAGCGCCGAGAAGGTGCGCAACCCGATCCGGTACGACAGGTGGGTGTCGAGCCCGCGCAGCCGTCCCTCCTCCAAGCGCTGCGACGCCAGCAGCAGGTGGACCCCGAGTGACCGGCCCACCCGGCCGATCTGGACGAACAGGTCGATGAAGTCCGGCTTGGCCGACAGCAGCTCGGCGAACTCGTCGCAGACGAGCAGCAGCGACGGCAGCGGCGCGAGCGGGGTGCCGGCGGCCCGGGCCCGCTCGTAGTCGCGCAGGCTGGCGAAGTTGCCGGCCCGGCGGAGCAACTCCTGGCGGCGGGTCAGCTCGCCGTTGATCGCGTCGACCATCCGGTCGACCAGGGGCAGCGCGTCGGCCAGGTTGGTGATCACCGCGGCGGTGTGCGGCAACCGCTCGAACGACGCGAAGGTGGCCCCGCCCTTGAAGTCGACCAGCACGAAGTTGAGCTGCTCCGAGCTGTGCGTGGCGGCCAGCCCCAGCACCAGGGTGCGGAGCAGCTCCGACTTGCCGGAACCGGTGGCCCCGATGAGCAGGCCGTGCGGGCCCATGCCGTCCTGCGCCGACTCCTTGAGGTCCAGCTCGATCGCGCCGCCGTCGGCGCCCACCCCGATCGGCACCCGCAGCCGGTCCCGGGCGGCCCGGGGCGCCCAGCCCTGCTCGGCGGTGAAGTTCTCCGGGTCGCCGATGCCGAGCAGTTCGGGCAGGCCCGGCTCGGCACCCGGCGGGGCGTCCGGCCCGCGTACCGTGCCGGCGAGCCGGAGCGGGGCGAGCCGGCGGGCGACGGCCTCGGCGTCGGCGGGTTCCAGCGTGTCGGCGATGCCGACCTCGGCGTGCCCCTCGGCGGAGTGCGAGCGCAGGCGGCCGTCGGCCAGTTCGAGCACGAGGGTGTACCGGTCGAGCAGGCGGGGCGGCGGGGTGTCCAGGTCGAGGACGGTGACCGCGTCGATGCCGCCGTCCCCGGCCAGGTCGGTCGCCCCGGTCAGGTCGCCGCCGTCGAGCAGCACCAGCACGTGCGGCCCGTCCGTGGCCGGGCCGGCCGGGCTGAACCGGGACCGGCTGGCCAGCACGTCGTCGAGGAGCCGTTCCAGCTCGGCGGCCGAGTTGGTGACCAGCCGGACCGGCCCGAGCGCGTCGGTGCGGCGCGGGTGGTGGGCGTGCGGCAGCCACTTCACCCACTCCCAGCCGGCCCGCCGCTCCGGCCCGGCGCAGACCGCGATCAGCAGCTCGTCGGGGGCGTGGAAGACGGCGAGCTGGGTGAGCACGGCCCGGGCCAGCCCCTGCGCGTCCGGCGACCCGGCGACGGCTCCAGGTCGCTGCGCGGCGTCAGACGCGCCGAGCTGGAGTTGTCGAGAGCCCCGGACGAAGACCCGGGCGAAGCTGCGCAGCGAGAGCGCCACCGGCAGGTCCGGCACCACCGAGTACGCGTCGAGGAAGCGTCGCAGCGCTCCCGCGGTCATCGGCTCCAGCTCCTCCAGTGGCCGGGTAACCGGCGGGATCAGCGGGGTGGCCAGGGTCTGCGGACCGACCCCGACCCGGACCACGGCGAAGTCGGGGTCACCCGGCCGGCGTTCCCAGACCCGGTGGCTGTCCACCGTCGACCAGAGCCGGCCGGGGTCGGGGTGCCGGTAGTAGAGCCCCGCCCGCTGCGCCCCGACGGTCTCCCGGACCCGGCGGCGCAGCGCGGCCAGGTGGCGCAGGTACTCCCGGCGGGCGGCCATCATCTCGGACCTGCGCGGGGTGCCGGCCGCGCTGCCCCAGGAGGTCACCAGCATCGCCACCGAGGAGAGGCCGAACATCCCGCCCACCACGTACGAGTAGGCCCCGCCGCCCCGGCCGAACATCATCGCCATCGCCACCGTGCCGCCCAGCATGGGCAGGACCATCAGCGCCTGCTGCCAGCGCCCTCCGGTGAGCACGGGGATCTCCGGCGGCGCCTCGACGGGCAGCTCGCCGGCCGGAATTTCCGGCGCCGGGCGGCGTGGCGGCCGCTTGATGACGACAGTGGACACGGAGCCTCCCCATGGCTCTCGGTAACCCGAGCCTGGCTCATGGTAGGTAAAGTCCTGTCATCCGTCAGTCACCCGTCCCGTTCAATATGGAGAGACCTCGATGACAATCGGGCTGGCGCGGGTCACCATCAGCGCCCCCCAGCGGCGGGTGGACGTGGCCCTGCCGGAACAGGTTCCCCTGGCCGAGCTGCTGCCCGAGGTGCTCCGGCACGCCGGGGAGGGGTTGGCCGACGACGGGGAACGGCACGGCGGCTGGGTGCTGCGCCGCACCGACGGGGCGGTGCTGGCCACCGCGCAGGCGCTGCTCCCCTAGGGGGTACGCGACGGCGAGGTGCTGCACCTCGTACCGGCCCGGGCCGAGTGGCCCGAGCTGGAGTACGACGACGTGGTCGAGACGATCGCCGACGGGGCCCGCCGCCGGGGCGCCGCCTGGTCACCGGCGGCCACCCGGACGGCCACCCTGGTCGGGGCGGGCGTGCCGCTGGCCGTGGGGCTCGTCGCCGTACTGGCCGCCGGTCCCGGGCCGCGCACCGGCTGGCCCGTCGCGGCCGCGGTGGCGCTGCTGCTCGTGCTCGCCGGCACCGCCGCCTCCCGGGCGTACGGCGACGGCCGGGCCGGCACCACCCTCGGCGGGTACGCCCTGCCCTGGGCCGCCGCGGCCGGCGCGCTGGCGGTCGGCACCGGCGACCCGGTCGGCCCGCTCGCCCCGCTGCGCTGGGTCGGCGCACCCGAGTTGCTGGCCGGCTCGGTGGCGTTGCTGCTGGTCTCGGTGCTCGGCCTGCTCGGCGTGGCCAGCCGCGGCCGGATCTTCGTGGCCGGCGGGGCCACCGGCCTGGCGGGCGCGTCCGCCGCTCTCGGCGGTCTCCTCCTCGACCCGGCCGGCACCGCGGCGGTGCTGCTGTGCGTGCTGGTCTTCGCGCTCGGCGGGCTGCCGCTGCTGTCCATCCGGCTCGGCAAGCTGCCGCTGCCGCCGATCACCCTGCCCGCCACCACCCCCACCGGCGGCCCCAGCGGCGTACGCGACCTGCCCGACAGGGGACGGGTGCACGCGGCGGTGGCCCGGACCGAGGAGGTGCTGAGCGGGCTGCTGCTCGGGCATGCCGTGCTGGCGGTGGCCGCCACGGCGGTGCTGGCCACCACGGGCGGGCCCGCCGGACGGCTGCTGGCAGCGGTCGGCTGCGCCGTGCTGCTGCTGCGCTCCCGGCTCTTCGTGGCGGTCCGCCACCGGGTGCCCCCGGTGGTCGCCGGCCTGACCGGGTACGCCCTGCTCGGCACGATCCTCGCCGGGCCCGCCGGTCCGACCGGCCGGCTCCTGCTGGCCGGCGGCGGGCTGCTGCTGGCACTGACCGCCGTGGCGGCCGGCGCCACCTACGCCCGGCGACCGCTCTCCCCGTACCTCGGCCGGCTGGCCGACCTGACCGACACCGCGCTGGTGGTCTCCGTGGTCCCGGTGGCCTGCGCGGTGCTGGACCTCTACGACCGGGCCCGGGGCCTGCTCGGCTGAGCATGCGCGCGGGCCCGGGTCGCTCGGCTGAGCGGCCCGGGCCCGTCGACGCAGGTCAGGTCAGTGCAGCGTCTCGCCGCGCTCCGCGGCCTCCTTGGCACGCTGGTACGAGGCCCGGATCTCGGCCTCGGCCTCGGTGCGGCCCACCCAGGTCGCGCCCTCCACCGACTTGCCCGGCTCCAGGTCCTTGTACACCTCGAAGAAGTGCTGGATCTCCAGCCGGTCGAACTCGCCCAGGTGGTGGATGTCCCGGAGGTGCTCCTGGCGCGGGTCCTCGTAGGGGACGCAGAGGACCTTGTCGTCGCCGCCCTTCTCGTCCGTCATCCGGAACATGCCGATGGTGCGGCAGCGGATCAGGCAGCCGGGGAAGGTGGGCTCGGGGACCAGCACCAGCGCGTCCAGCGGGTCGCCGTCCTCGCCCAGGGTGCCCTCGATGAAGCCGTAGTCCGCCGGGTACTGCGTGGAGGTGAAGAGGGTGCGGTCCAGCCGGATCCGGCCGGTCGCGTGGTCCACCTCGTACTTGTTGCGGTGACCCTTCGGGATCTCAACCGTGACGTCGAAATCCATCTTCCACGCTCCCTCGTTTGCCCACGCTGGCTAACGGAAACCAGTGGCGCCGCCCTCCCGCGCAGGTGAATGACCCCCGCCGGCTCCGGCCGCCGCATAGTGTTCGGACCGAAGTAGTGTCACCCAAGGCGCTTTTGAGCTGGGGAGGAGGGGGTCGTGGGGAGGGAAGATTCACACTACCGCCCCGAGGGGGTTGACGGGCGGAAGTCCGGAGGTTCCGCCTCCGGCCGGGTCCGGGTCCCCGGGACGAACCCCGGTGGCGGCTCCGCCCCGGCCGCCGGCTCCGCTCCGGTCGGCCGCGCCGACCCCGCGGCGTACGGCCCCGGGCCGGCGGGTCGGGCCGGTCCCTCCGCGTACGGTGGTGCCCCGGTCGGCCGTGCCGATCCTTCCGCGTACGGTGGCGGCCCGGTCGGCCGCGCCCAGCCCACCGCCTACGGCGCCGATCCGGTGGGGCGGGCCGACCCGCGGCGGTATCCCGCCGGTCCGGTCGCCCCGGTGAGCTGGCCGGGGCACGATGCGCCCGGTGGGATCCCGGTGAGCCCGCCCGTCCCGCCGGCCGGCGCCGCGCCGCCCCCGCCACCCGCCCCACCCCGCCGGAGCCGGTCCCGGCTGCTGGCGGTGCTGGCCGCCGTGCTGGTGATCGTGGTGGCCGCCGCCGGGTTGGCCGTGCTCCGCCCCGGACCGCTGGCCGGCTGGCTCGGCGGGGAGAGCGCCGCGCCGACCGCCGGCGCCCGGACCGCCGAGCCCGCCCCGGCGGACGTGCTCGCCGGCGCCGACGCCAACGCCCCGACGCCGACCCCCGAAGGGGTCCGTGCCGCGCTCGAACCCCTGGTCGGGGCGGCCGCGCTCGGCGAGCGGGTGAACGTCTCGGTGGAGGACGTGGCCACCGGCAAGGCGCTCTACGGCCGGGGGCAGGACAGCCCGACCGTCCCCGCCTCGGTGACCAAGCTGGCCACCGGGGTCGCCGTGCTGGCCGCCCGGGGCCCGGCGTACCGGATCCCCACCCGGGCGGTGGCCGGCCCGAACCCCGGCGAGGTGGTGCTGGTCGGCGGCGGTGACCCGACCCTCGCGGTCGACAAGAACGGCTTCTACCCGGGCGCGGCCCGGCTGGACGACCTCGCCGCCCAGGTGCGCACGGCGCTCGGCGGCCAGGCGCCGACCAAGGTCATCGTCGACTCGTCCCTGTTCAGCGGCCAGGTGTACGGCCCGGGCTGGGACGACGACATCCCCACCGGCGGCTTCGGCGCGGCGATCACGGCGCTGATGACCGACGGCGCCCGCCGAGATCCGGAGGCGGCCCGTAAGTCGTTCGACGACACCCACGGCATGGCCGAGCGGGTCCCCCAGCCGGACCTGACCGCCGGCCGGCAGTTCGCCAAGCTGCTCGGCCTCTCCGGCGACGCCGCCGAGGTGAAGCGGGGCAGCGCTCCCGCGGCCTCCGGTGGAGCCGCGCCCGCGGCCGGCACCGAGCTGGGCAAGGTCGAGTCGCTGCCGATGGTCCGGCTGGTCGACATCATGATCAGCGACAGCGACAACGTGATCGCCGAGTCGATGGCCCGGCAGGTGGCGCTCGCCAAGGGCAAGCCGGCCTCCTTCGAGGGTGGCGCGGCCGCCACCGACCAGGTGCTCGGCGAGCTCGGCCTGCCGGCCGACGAGATCAGCCTGGCCGACGGCAGCGGGCTCTCCCGGACCAACCGGATCAGCCCGTCCCTGCTCACCGATCTGATCACACTCGCCGGCAACGGCAGTCACCCCGAGCTGGCGGCGATCTTCGGCGGCCTGCCGGTCGGTGGCTGGTCCGGCACCCTGGGTGACCGGTACCAGGAGTCGGCCACCAGGGTCGGGGCCGGCGTGGTCCGGGCCAAGACCGGGACGCTGACCGGGGTGAACGCCATCGCCGGCCTGGTCACCACGGCCGACGGCCGGCTGCTCACCTTCGCCGTGCTGACCGACCGGGCGCCGGCGGGCACCCTCGACGCGACCCGGGAGGCCCTCGACCGGATCAGCTCCGCGCTGGCCGGCTGCGGCTGCCGCTGAGACGCTGCGACCACCGTCGATCGCCGGTTGGGGTGTCGCTGCGCGGGTACGGTGGGTTCATGGCGCAGTTCGTGGACTGGGATCTGGCCGCCGCCACCGCGGGGGCATTGGGCAAGTCGGGCCCCCGCGTGTCGTACGCCGAGGCCACCGACGTGGTCAGCGAGCTGCGACGGCTGACCGAGGAGGCGGCCGGGCACGTCGCCGACTACACCGGCCTGCGGTCCCAGGTCGCCCATCCACCGGTACGCGTGGTGGACCGGCGGGACTGGGCGGCGGCGAACATCGCCGGGCTGCGCGAGGTGATCAGCCCGCTGGTGAGCCGCCTCTCCGGCGACAAGCGCCCCGGGCCGCTGACCGAGGCGGTCGGGTCCCGGCTCACCGGGGTGCAGGCCGGCACCGTCCTGGCGTACCTCTCCGGCCGGGTGCTCGGCCAGTACGAGGTCTTTGCCGGCGATCCGGGCCAGCTGCTGCTGGTCGCGCCGAACATCGTCGAGGTGGAACGGAAGCTGGGCGCCGACCCCCGGGACTTCCGGCTCTGGGTCTGCCTGCACGAGGTGACCCACCGGACCCAGTTCACCGCCGTGCCGTGGATGCGCGCGTACTTCCTCAGCGAGGTGCAGGCGTTCGTGGACGCCGCGCAGGCCGGCGAGCACCTGCTCGAACGGCTGCGCCGGGGCGTGGCCACCCTCTCCGACGCGGTGCGGGACCCGGAGAGCCGGGCCAGCGTGCTGGACATCGTGCAGACCCCGGCCCAGCGGGCCGTGCTCGACCGGCTCACCGCGCTGATGACGCTGCTGGAGGGGCACGCCGAGTTCGTCATGGACGGCGTGGGTCCGCAGGTGATCCCGAGCGTCGAGTCGATCCGGGCATCGTTCAACCGGCGCCGGGAGTCCGGCAACCCGCTGGAGAAGGCGATCCGCCGGCTGCTCGGCATCGAGGTCAAGATGCGGCAGTACGCCGAGGGCCGCAAGTTCGTGCACGGCGTGGTCGACCGGGTCGGCATGGCCGGTTTCAACAGGATCTTCTCCTCCCCGCTGACCCTGCCCCGGCTCGAGGAGCTGGGCGACCCGGACGCCTGGGTGGCCCGGGTGCACGGGCCGACCGGCGCCACCCCGGCCGCCGGCTGAGCCGCCCGCCCCGCCGTGGCCGCGCTCGCTCCGCCGGTTGCCGCCGTCCGGGTCGCCGTACGCCGGGCGTTGACCGGCCTGCCCGGGGCCGGTCCGGTGCTGGTGGCCTGCTCCGGTGGCGCCGACTCGCTGGCGCTGGCCGCAGCCACGGCCTTCGTGGCGCCCCGGCTCGGCCGGCGCGTCGGCCTGGTGACCGTGGACCACGGCCTCCAACCCGGCTCCGCCGAGCGAGCCGAGGCGGTCGCCGCCTGGGCTCGCGAGCTGGGGCTGGACCCGGTCGAGGCGGTGCCGGTACGGGTCGCCGGGCGGCCCGGTGGCCCGGAGGCGGCCGCCCGCGAAGCCCGGTACGAGGCCCTGCTCGCCGCCGCCCGCCGGCACGACGCCGCCGCGGTCCTGCTCGGCCACACCCGGGACGACCAGGCCGAGACGGTACTGCTCGCGCTGGCCCGGGGCGCCGGTCCACGCGGATTGGCCGGCATGCCGGAGCGGCGTGAGTGGGCCGGGGTGTCGCTGCTGCGCCCGCTGCTCGACGTCGCCCGGGAGGACACCCGCAAGGCGTGCGCCGCGCTCGGCCTCACCCCGTGGGACGACCCGCACAACACCGACCCCGCGTACGCCCGGTCCCGGGTGCGGGCCGAGCTGCTCCCGGCGCTGGTGGACGCGCTGGGCCCCGGCGTGGTGGACAACCTGGCCCGGACCGCCCGGCTGCTCGCCGCCGACACCGCCGCCCTCGACGCCCTGGCCACCGCCGCGCTCGCCGCGCCGGCCGCCCGGTCCGCTTCGGCGGCGGACCTGGCGGGCGCGGGGTTGGTGGTCCGGCCGGTGCGGGCGGCCGAGGGTGGTCTCTCCGTGTCCGCGCTGGCCGCCCTCCCGGCGGCGGTACGCACCCGGGTGCTGCACGCCTGGGCGCGGGAGCTGGGCGCCCCGCCGGCCGCTCTGTCGCACCGGCACGTCGCCGCCCTGGACGCCCTGGTCACCGACTGGCACGGCCAGGGCCCCGTCCAGCTCCCCGGCGGAATCCCGGTCGCCCGCCACGAGGGCCGCATGACCCCCTGACCGGGCCGGGTCCACTGCCCAGCCGCCTGATCGACTCGTGGTGCGGCGAGTCGGGGTATCCAGCCCGCCGGATACGCCGGATCGCGGCACCCCGGGCGTCGGCCGTCGGCCCGGGACGCGGTGAGTCGCACCCTGCGCCGTGAGGGGTCGCCGGGAGCCGGCGGAGGCGGTAGACAGGGGCGCATGGCGTACCCCCGACAGCCCCTGCTGGCCCCCAACGGCGCCGTCGCGACCAGCCAGCCGCTCGCGGCGGCCGCGGGCCTGGCCGTGCTGCGCCGCGGCGGCAACGCCGTCGACGCCGCGCTGGCCACCGCGATCACCCTGACCGTGGTGCAGTCGCCCTCCAACGACATCGGCGGTGACCTCTTCGCGATCGTCTGGGACGGCGAGCGGCTGCACGGGTTGAACGCTTCCGGGCGCTCCCCGGCGGCACTGACCCGCGAGATCGTGCTGGCGGCCACGGACCGGCGGGGCGCGGAGCCGGTCGAGGCGCTCGGCGGGGCGCAGGCGGCCGGACCGGCGATGCCGGCCCGGGGCTGGCTTCCGGTCACCGTGCCGGGCGCTCCGGCCGGTTGGCGGGACCTGCACGAGCGGTTCGGCTCGCTGCCCTTCGCCGAGCTGTTCACCGACGCGATCGGGTACGCCGAGCGGGGCTTCCCGGTCGCCCCCGGCACCGCCGCCACCTGGGCGTACGGCGTCGCCGGGCACGCGGGTCTGGCGGGGGCGGAGTTCGCCGAGTTCGACCGGGTGTTCACCGTGGACGGCCGGGCTCCCGGGCCGGGCGAGCGGTGGCGCAACCCGGACGCGGCCGGGACGCTGCGCCGGATCGCCGAGAGCCGGGCGGAGGACTTCTACCGGGGCCGGATCGCTGCCGCGATCGACGCCCACGCCGCCCGGACCGGTGGTTTCCTGACCGGTGACGACCTCGCCCGGCACCGCTCGACCTGGGTCGACCCCGGCAGCGTCCGGTACCGCGGGCACGAGGTGTGGGAGCTGCCGCCGAACGGGCAGGGGATCGCGGCGCTGCTGGCGCTGCAGATCCTCGACGGGGTGGACCTGGCCGCGCTGTCGCCCGAGGAGCGGCTGCACTGGCAGATCGAGGCGACGAAGCTCGGCTTCGCCGACGCGCACGCGTACGTCGCCGACCCGGAGCGTTCGCCGGTGCCGACGGAAGCCCTGCTCGACCCGGGTTACGCGGCGCGCCGCCGGGTGCTGGTCACCGACGAGGCGAGCGAGCCGGTGGCCGGTGAGCCGGAACGCGGCGGCACCGTCTATCTCTGTACCGCCGATTCCGGCGGCATGATGGTCAGCCTGATCCAGTCGACCTACCTGGCCTTCGGGTCGCACGTGGTGCTGCCCGGCCACGGCTTCGCGTTGCAGAATCGGGGTCTCGGCTTCCGGCTCGACCCGGAGCACCCGAACGTGGTGGGGCCGGCGAAGCGGCCGTACCACACGATCATCCCGGGTTTCCTGACCCGGGACGGCGCCCCGGTCGGCCCGTTCGGGGTGATGGGCGGGCACATGCAGCCGCAGGGGCACGTGCAGCTCGTCTCGGCGACCCTGGACGCCGGGCGCGATCCGCAGGCCGCGCTGGACACCCCGCGCTGGTACTGGCACGCCGGGCGGATCGTGCTGGTCGAGCCCGAGCTGGACCCGCGCCTGGTCGCCGGTCTCCGGGCCCGCGGGCACGAGGTCGTCGTCGCCGACCAGCCGGCCGCCTTCGGGTACGGGCAGGCGATCTGGCGCCACCCCTCCGGCGGGTACGTCGCCGGGTCGGAGTCCCGGGTCGACGGGGCGATGCTGGGCTGGTGATCAGGCCTCGACGCGTTCCCGGAAGGTGGTCCGGTAGGCGTGCGGGGTGGTGCCCACCCGCCGGGTGAAGTGGTGCCGCAGCGCGGCGGCGTCGCCGAAGCCGGCCTGGTCGGCGACGCTCTCCACGCTCAGCCGGGTCTCCTCCAGCAGCCGCCGGGCCAGCAGCACCCGCTGGTTGGTCAGCCAGTCGTGTGGGGTGGTGCCGGTCTCGGCGCGGAACCGGCGGGCGAAGGTCCGCGGGGCCATCCCGGCCCGGGCGGCCAACTCGTCCACGGTGAGCGTCCGGTCCAGGTGGCCCATCAACCACTCCAGCACCGGCTCCAGGGTGGGCGCCTCCGGCGCCCTGGGGATCGGCGCCTCGACGTACTGGGACTGGCCGCCGTCGCGGTGCGGCGGCACGACCATCCGCCGGGCCAGCCGGGTGGCGACGGCCGAGCCGTGCTCCTGGCGGACCAGGTGCAGGCAGGCGTCGATCCCGGCGGCGGTGCCGGCGCTGGTCAGCAGGCGGCCGTCCTGCACGTAGAGCGAGTTGCACCGCACCCGGGCGGCCGGGAACCGCTGTTGCAGCTCGTCGACGTGCCGCCAGTGGGTGGTGCAGTCCCGCCCGTCGAGCAGCCCCGCCTCGCCGAGCACGAACGCGCCGGCGCAGACGCTGAGCAGCCAGGCGCCCCGGTCGGCGGCCCGGCGCAGCGCGTCCAGGACGGGTGCTGGCACGGCCGCTCCGTCGGCGTGCGCGGGCACGGCGACCAGGTCCGCGTCGGCCAGGGGGGTCAGGTCGGCGTGCGGGGTGAGCAGGAAGCCGGAGCGGCTGCGGACCGGCCGGCCGTCCGCGGTGCAGACGTCGAACCGGTAGCCGGGGAAGCCGTCGGCGGTGCGGTCGGTGCCGAAGACCTCGGCGAGCACGCCGAGTTCGAACGCGGCGACGTCATCGAGGGCCACGACGGCCACGGATCGGAGCATGTGACGAGGGTAACCCCGGAGGTGGCAGGAAATCGATGCCCACTGGCTTTCCTGCCACTGTCCGGGCGGCGCGGCGGGCCGCAGACTGGGTTCAGTCCGGTGCGCACCGGCGGCGAAACAGACATCAACCACGCGAAAGCGAGCGCCGCCATGATCGTCTTGCTGCTTGTTCTCTTCCTGCTGCTCCTGGGTGCCGCGAGCGGCCTCGGGATCACCGCCGACAGCCGGGACTCGGCCGACTGGAAGCCGACCGACGACGGGCACCGTTGGCGCTCCCGCACCTGCTGAGGTGATTTGCTCCTTGCGCACCGAAAATCCCCGGCGGGACCGCGCCAAAAGGGGCGGCCCCGCCGACGGAGGCCAGCGGGCGTACGGCAGGCTAGGAGCATGGCTGACGGCTCCTGGTACGACGCCGACATCGACCACGTGATCATTTCCGAGGCGCAGATCCGCGACAAGACCGCGGAACTGGCCAAGCAGGTCTCGGCGGACTACGCGCACGTCGAGGACGGACTCCTGCTCGTCTGCGTGCTCAAGGGCGCGGTCATGTTCATGGCCGACTTCGCCCGGGCGCTGGGCCGTCAGGGGCCGCCCGCCGAACTCGAGTTCATGGCCGTCTCCTCGTACGGCCAGGGCACCACCTCCTCGGGCGTGGTCCGCATCCTGAAGGACCTGGACCGGGACATCGCCGGCCGGCACGTGGTGGTCGTGGAGGACATCGTCGACTCCGGCCTCACCCTCTCCTGGCTGCTGCGCTACCTGGAGTCGCGCTCCGCGGCCAGCGTCGAGGTGGTCGCCCTGTTCCGCAAGCCGGACGCGGTGAAGGTGCAGGTGCCGGTGAAGTACGTCGGCTTCGACATCCCGACCGAGTTCGTCGTCGGCTACGGCCTCGACTTCGGCGAGCGCTACCGCGAGCTGCCCTACGTCGGCGTCCTCAAGCCCGAGGTCTACGCCCGCGCCTGATCGGCCGGTGCATCCGTCAAGCGGACGTTCAGCGGACTCTCAGCCTTTCGGACTACGGTAGAGGCCGGTGACGTGGAGGCACCCTCCACGCCCGACCCCTCGTCCGCGTGACCGGGCGGTCGGGAGGTCGGGTGGGGAGCTCCCGGCACGCCGGCTCAAACCTCGGTTCGCCGTACGCGTAAGTGCCGGGCTCGCAAGCTCGCATCTGGCACGAACGGTGTACCGTCGAATGACCGCGGCGCGGCAGTTGGCGCGTCTCGGGGTCGGGGCCGGCCCGCACGGCGGCTGCGGCCGCCGCCCGAGGCGGCGACACCATTCAGACGGTCAGGACGTCGATCAGGAGGATGCGGGCGTCTCGGCGCCCGACGACAGCATGGAACGTACGCGTTTCTTCCGCCGACCGGTGGTCTGGATCATCCTGGTCATCCTCGGCGCCGTTGTGCTCAGTCAACTGTTCACCGCTGGTCCCAGTTACCACCGGGTGGACACTTCCGTTGCGCTCGAACAGCTCAGCAAGGGTGGCATCGAGAAGGTCGTCTTCCAGGACAAGGAGCAGACGCTCCAGCTCGACCTGAAGGACAAGGCCAAGTTCGACGACACCACCACCGACAAGATCGAGGCGCAGTTCCCCTACGAGGTCGGCGGCCAGGTCTGGAACCAGGTTCAGGAGGCCAAGGGGGCCAGCCGGATCAGCGGTCCGGTCGACACCAAGGTGTCGTCGGACAGCATCTGGGTGAGCCTGCTGGTCAACCTCCTCCCGATCGCGCTGCTCGTGCTCCTGCTGCTGTTCTTCATGTCGCAGATGCAGGGCGGCGGCTCCCGGGTGCTCAACTTCGGCAAGTCCAAGGCCAAGATGATCACCAAGGACACGCCGAAGACCACCTTCGCCGACGTGGCCGGGGCGGACGAAGCCGTCGAGGAACTGCACGAGATCAAGGACTTCCTGCAGAACCCGGCGAAGTACCAGGCCCTGGGCGCCAAGATCCCGAAGGGCGTGCTGCTCTTCGGCCCGCCCGGTACCGGTAAGACCCTGCTCGCCCGCGCCGTCGCCGGCGAGGCCGGGGTGCCCTTCTACTCCATCTCCGGCTCGGACTTCGTCGAGATGTTCGTCGGTGTCGGCGCCAGCCGGGTCCGCGACCTCTTCGAGCAGGCCAAGTCGAACGCGCCGGCGATCGTCTTCGTCGACGAGATCGACGCCGTCGGCCGGCACCGTGGCGCCGGCATGGGCGGCGGCCACGACGAGCGGGAGCAGACCCTCAACCAGCTCCTGGTCGAGATGGACGGCTTCGACACCAAGGGCGGCGTCATCCTGATCGCCGCCACCAACCGGCCGGACATCCTCGACCCGGCGCTGCTGCGCCCGGGCCGGTTCGACCGGCAGATCCCGGTCGACGCCCCCGACATGGAGGGTCGCAAGGCCATCCTGCGGGTGCACGCCAAGGGCAAGCCGTTCACGCCCGACGTCGACCTCGACTCGGTCGCCCGGCGTACCCCGGGCTTCAGCGGCGCCGACCTGGCCAACGTGATCAACGAGTCCGCGCTGCTCACCGCCCGCAAGGACCAGCGGGCGATCACCAACGACTCCCTGGAGGAGTCGATCGACCGGGTGATCGCCGGTCCGCAGCGCCGGACCCGGGTGATGAGCGACCAGGAGAAGAAGATCACCGCGTACCACGAGGGTGGGCACGCGCTGGTCGCCTGGGCGCTGCCGCACGCCGCGCCGGTGCACAAGGTGACGATCCTGTCCCGGGGCCGGTCGCTGGGCCACACCCTGGTCCTGCCGACCGAGGACAAGTACACCCAGACCCGGGCCGAGATGATCGACACCCTGGCGTACGCGCTGGGTGGCCGGGCCGCCGAGGAGCTCGTCTTCCACGAGCCCACCACCGGCGCCGGCAACGACATCGAGAAGGCCACCCAGCTGGCCCGGGCGATGATCACCCAGTACGGCATGAGCTCCAAGCTCGGTGCGATCAAGTACGGCACCAGCGGCGACGAGCCGTTCCTCGGCCGCAACATGGGCCACGAGCGGGACTACTCCGACACGGTGGCCGCCGAGATCGACGCCGAGATGCGGGCGCTGATCGAGCTGGCCCACGACGAGGCCTGGGAGATCCTGGTGGAATACCGGGACGTCCTGGACAACATCGTGCTCGAGCTGATGGAGAAGGAGACCCTCTCCACCGCCGACATGGCCCGGATCTGCGCCCGGGTGGCGAAGCGCCCGCCGATGGCCCCGTACCACGGCTTCGGCAAGCGCCAGCCGTCCACCGAGCCGCCCGTGCTCACCCCCGCCGAGAAGGAGGCGCTGAAGGCGCAGGCCGAGGCCGACGGCGCCGCGGTCGGCGGCAGTGCCCCGTCGGCGAACAACTCGGACGGTAACCACTGAGCAGCGACCCGACGGCCAGCTCCCGGGACCGGGAGCTGGCCGTCTCCGCGACCGAGCCCGACGAGGACGGCCTCGACTTCGTCGCCGCGCGCCTGATCAGCGGCAAGCTGACCGGGCGCCCGGTGGAGGAGACGGTCGACCTGGCCCGGATCGAGAAGGCGGTCCGGGAGATCCTCATCGCCGTCGGAGAGGACCCGGACCGGGACGGCCTCCAGCAGACCCCGGCCCGGGTCGCCCGCGCGTACGCCGAGCTCTTCGCCGGCCTGCGGGTGGACCCGGCGCAGGTGCTCAGCACCACCTTCGAGGCCAACCACGAAGAGCTGGTGCTGGTCCGGGACATCGACGTGACCAGCCTCTGCGAGCACCACCTGCTGCCGTTCCGGGGCAGCGCGCACATCGGCTACATCCCCGGGCCGGACGGCCGGATCACCGGGCTGTCCAAGCTGGCCCGGCTGGTCGAGGTCTTCGCCCGCCGGCCGCAGGTGCAGGAGCGGCTCACCTCGCAGATCGCCGACCTGCTGATGAGCAGGCTGGCCCCGCGCGGCGTCGTGGTGGTGCTCGAGTGCGAGCACATGTGTATGGCGATGCGCGGCATCCAGAAATCCGGCGCGAAGACGATCACCTCCGCGGTCCGGGGCACCTTCCAGCGCGACGCCAAGTCGCGCGCCGAGGCGATGTCCCTGATCATCCCGCGTTGACCCGTACCGCCAGACGGCCCCCGCTCCCCGAGCGGGGGCCGTCGGCGTGTCGGCGGTCAGCCGGGGAACATCGCGAGAACCAGCCCGGCGGTGGCCAGCACCGCCGGGACCAGGCAGACCAGCGCGCCGAAGCGGGGCGTGCGGTCCACCCGGTCCGCCGGGCGGGGCCGGAACAGCCGGCCCACCGCCAGCCAGCCGACCATGAACGCGACCGCCGGCATCGGCAGCCCCACCACCAGCGCCGCGATGCTGACCGGGCCGGCGCCGGTGCCGGCGAAGAGCAGCAGCTGGACCAGCGGGACCAGCAGCGCCAGCGGCCCGTACACCAGCAGGTTGCGGGGGCGTGCCGGCCAGCGGGCCAGCCGGGGCAGGCCCCGGGCGGCGAGCGTGACGTCCGCCGACTCCGCCCAGCCCCGGGCGCTGCGCAGGGCGGCCAGCACGGCCGCCGGCCCGCCCGCCATCGGCCGGGCCGACTCGGTCACCTCGGGCGGCGTCGGCACCAGCGAGATCGCCGGTACGCCCAACTCCCGCAGCCGGGACTGCTGCGGGGCGAGCCGCTCCCGCACGGCGGTCAGCTCCTCGCGGGCCGCCGCCACCGACCGGGCCTGCTCGGTCGCGGCGGTCGCTGCGGCCCGGCGTACCCCGTCGAGCTGCCGGGCTGCGGCGACGTAGTCGGCCCAGGCCGTCTCGACCGGGTCGGCCCCGCTCGTGGGCCGGCCCGCCCGGGGCGCTGGTACGGCCGTGCCCGTCTCGTTCACGCCGCCGCCTCCCCGAACGGAACCAGGACCCGGCCCTGCTCGCCCGGGCCGTCCCAGAGCACCGCCCGCCCGGGCCGCGGCCGCCACGACACGGGCCGGTCGAAGAGCTGCTCCAACCGGCCGCCCGGCACGTCCGTCACCACCACGGCGGTCAGCTTGTCCACCTCGCCCTCGGGACCGACCAGCCCGGCCAGCGGCGCGACCGACCGCCACCAGCCGAGCAGGTGCCGCCCGGCCGGCGGACCCTCCAGCAGCAGCGTCCGCAGCAGCTCGGGCGGCAGTTCGGTGCCGTCCGGCACGTCCAGCCCGAACACCACCAGGTAGCCCGGGTCGTCTCCGGCCAGGGCGGCGCGCAGCCCGGCGACGTCCACCGTCGCCACCTCGTGCCGCTCGGCCAGTTCGGTGGCGAGCGCCGCCGCCGGCCCGGCCGAGCCGTTGGCCAGCGGCGCCAGCACGAACCGGGTGGGGCCGTGCTGCACCGCGGTGCTCCGGGCCGCCGTGACCAGCAGTCGCTCCGCCTCCTCGTTCCGGCCCAGCACGGCCAGGTTCCGGCCGGCCGCCGGCCCGAGCGGCACGGCCACCGTGGAGCGGTGCACGTCCACCGCCCGGCCGAGCAGGGCGGCCGGCGTGTTCGCCCGGCCGGCCAGCGCGGCCCGGTGGAGCGGGTCGTTGGCGAGCAGCGGTTGCGCGTACCCGGCGAAGACCACCGGCGGGGTGGCTCCCTCCGGACGGGCCGACCAGAGCCGGTGTCGCAGGTCGGCGAGGACCTCCGGCTCGTCGTGCGGATCCGGGAACCGGATCATCCGCTCGTGGCCGCGGGTCGCCCCGCGCGGGCCGCCGAGCCCGCCGGCCGTGTTCACCACCGCGCTGCCCACCGGCAGCCCGGCCGCCGCGTCGTTCGCCGGCTCCAGCACCGCCGCGCCGCCGGGCAGCGCCACCCGGACCGGGAATTGGCCGAGCAGCGGATCGCGCGGTCCGCCGATGCCGAGGTCACCCTCGCCGGCCAGGACCAGATGGATCCCGTACGCCCGGGCGGCCCGGGCCAGCCCGTCCAGCCGGGCCAGCAGGTCGGTGGTGAGCCGGTCCCGCTCGGGCAGCAGCAGCGGGAAGTTGTCGATCACGCAGACGATCCGGGGCAGCGCCTGGTGTTGGCGCAGCTCCGCGTACCGCTGGCCGCCGGCCCGCCGGCCCGCCTCCTCGCGGCGGCGCAGCTCCGCCTCCAGCTCGCCGAGCAGGTCCGCCACGTACTCGCGGTCGGCGGTCATCCCGGCGGTCCGGACCTGAGGCACCCAGGAGCGGTCCCGCTCGGTCTGGAGGAACTCCACGAAGGACTCGCCCTCGGCCAGGTCGGCGAGGTGGACGACCAGCTCGTCGGGGCCGTACTGGGCGGCCAGCCCGAACAGCACGTTGGTGAGGAACGCCGAGCGGCCCGCCCCGGACCGGCCACTGACCAGCCAGTGCGGGGTCAGCTCGGTGAAGCCGAGGCTGACCGGCCGGCCGGCGGCGTCGCCGACCATGGTGGCGAGCCCGTCGGCGGAGCCCTCCGGCCAGAGGTCGCCGGCCGGCAGCAGGTCGGTCAGGGTGAGCCGGGAGCCGTCCTCGATCTGTCGGGCCAACCGGCGGCAGACTCCGGTGACCAACTCCGCCGGCGGGTCCTCCTCGACGAAGACCGGGGAGTTCAACCCGCCCGGCGGCTCCGCCCCGGGGCTGCCGAGCGCGGCGCCGGGCGGATCGCCGACCAGCGCGTACGCGGTGCGCACCGCGACGGTGGTGGCCTGCGGCAGCGACGCGTCGCCCGGCCAGCCCGCCACCACCAGGTGCAGCCCGGCCCGGTGCCCCCGGGCCGCCAGGTCCTCGATCCGGTCCAGGTCGGACGGGGCGGTGCCGTCCGGCAGTGCGGCCACCACCACGAGCAGCGTGCGATCGTGCCCGCGCGGCCGGGCCGAGCCCGCGGCCACCCACTGCTCGGCCTCGGCGAGGACCGCCCGCAGCCCGGCCAGGTCGGTCGCGGGCGGTGGCAGCAGGCCCGCGTCGGCCAGCGGTGCGAAGCCCGCGAAGATGCCCGAACCGGTGCCGTCGACCACCCGGGCCAGCAGGGCCCCGGCCGGGGTGGCGGCGAGGAGGCGCAGCAGGAGGGCCCGGAGCAGGCCAGCCACCCGGGGGTCGCCGGCATCGGTGTCGACGGCCAGGTGTCCACTGCCGAGCAACGGCACCAGCGCTGGGAACCGGGCGTCGTCCAGCGGCGCGGCGGTGCCCACCCGGACCAGGGGCGGCGGGCCGTCGCCGGGCGGGCTCGCCACGGCCAGGCTGTCCAGCGCGGCGCCCGCCCAGCCGGGCGCGGCGAGGGCCGCCGCCGTCCGCAGCCGCTCGGCCAGCTCGTACTGCCGGTGGTGGTCGGCGGGGGCGGGCCGGATCTCGTCGAGGATGCCGGCGGCGGCCGTCGCGACCGCCTCCGCCCGCCGGTGCAGGACGGCGGCCCGGCCGGCTCGCGCCTTCGGACTCGCCATCGCGTCCACCTCTCTTTCCGAGGCCGACATTCCCTCCCCGAGCTGTGACGGTATCCCAGCCGGGGCCCGACCTCGGGGATGTCCGTCGGCGCTGCGCCGGTCTTTACCCCCGGCGGTGAGCCGGCTCACCCGGCAGCCAGCCCAGCCGGGCCGCCTGGTAGCCGAGCTGCATCCGGGTCTGCACCCGGGCCAGGTCCATCAGCCGGCGGACCCGGCGTTGCACGGTCCGCAGCGACGTCCGCAGGTGACCGGCCACCGCCTGGTCGGTCAACCCGGTGAGCAGCAGGGTCAGGATCTGCACGTCCAGGTCGTCCACGCCGGTCCCGGAAAAGCCCTCCGCCGAGACGGTGACCTCGGTGGCCGCCGTCCACACCAGCTCGAAGAGCGCGATGAGGGCGGCGTCCAGCAGGCCGCTCTGGCGCACCAGCAGCGCCCCGGTGGTGGCCACGTCCGACGAGCTGATCAGCGGGACGATGGCGATCTCCCGGTCCACGATGAACAGCTTCAACGGCAGCCTCTCCGCGATCCGGATCTCCTCACCGGCGGCGCGGGCGGCCGCCCGGCTGGGAGCAGCGGCACGACCGGGTGACGTACCGGCCCGGGGAGCACGTCGCGCGGAGCTGGTTCGGCCCGGTCACCCGGCCGCGGCTCGGCCCCGGCTACTGGTACCCGTACCGCACGGGGACTTCCTCGCGGTCAACGTCCTGACGTCCAGTGGCGACGCCGGCATCACCGACGCGGTGGGCGACGGGGTCAGCATCGTGCGGTCCCGGCTCTACCAGAACGGCATGCAGGTCGGCCGGGAGTCCACCTACCAGGCCGTCCAGACGAGCGTGCCCGCCACCGACGGCGCGGCCGAGTATCGCTTCGAGCAGGACAACACCCGGCCCGCAGACCCGTGGGTGACCTCCACCCGCACCCGGACCGCCTGGACCTTCCGCTCCGCGCGGCCGGCCGTCGGGGAGCGGGCGCTGCTGCCGCTGCTCCAGCTCGGCTACCGGATCGACACCGACCTGACCGGGGCGGTGCGGGCCGGCAGCCAGCAGAAGATCGGCCTGGTCGCCTCGCACGTCGCCGGGGTCGTGGGCGCCGGCACGCCGACCGCCGCCACGCTCAGCGCCTCCTACGACGACGGCGTGACCTGGCAGCCGGTGAGCCTCGCCGCGGCCGGTGACGGGGGTTGGGCTGCCACCCTCCGGTCCACCACCGGGTTCGTCTCGCTGAAGGCGACCGCCCGGGACGACGCCGGCAACACCGTGGAGCAGGAGACCATCCGGGTGTACCGGTTGACCTGACCGCGGGCACGGCACGACCGCCCGGCACGGACCCGACCAGGGCCGTGCCGGGCGGCGTCAACCCCGGCGGTTCGCCACGGCCCTCATTCGGACGGAGGGCCGCCTGGCGGCGCGGAGGCCGAATCATGGCCGCAGATCCGCCAGATCCGAGGCATTGGGTACGCGGCGCGTAGCCGATAGCCTCAGGAGGTGGAATCAGTGCAGCCCCCCGCCGGTTCCCAGGTCTCCCGCGTACCGGTGCAGCGGACCCCGCCCGAGCAGTTGGCGCCCCCCGCGCCGGCTCCGGCGCCCGAGCGTCCGCGCCGGCGGCTGCGGACGGTTCTCGCGATCGTCGCCGGGGTGCTGGCGCTGCTCTGCGGCACCGGGGCGGTGGTCGGGTTCGTGCTGTACGACCGCGCAACCGCCCCCGACCGCAGTGCCCCCGACGTCGTGGTGGCCAATTACATCCAGGCCCTACTGGTTGACCGCAACGACACGAAGGCGCAGGAGTTCACCTGCGAGGGCACGACGAACCTCGACAGCCTGCGGGCACTTCGCGATGATCTCGTGGCGCGCGAGAAGAGATTCGACACGACCATCTCGGTGAGCTGGGGCCCGCTGAGCGCTCAACAGTCGGGAGATGTCGCCGTGGTCAAGGTCGATCTCATCATTTCGGCCTTGGTCGACGGGATCTCACAGAGCGATCGGCAGGGCTGGCGGTTCGAGACGAGACGGGGTGACGGTTGGGGGGTCTGTACGGCTCAACGCGCTGGGTAAGGCCGTCTCACTCGATCCAGAGCAGGTGGACCGGGACCTCCAGCGTGCTCGGCGCTTGTCCACGCCAGGCCCAGCGGTACCACTCCAGTTCCGGGGCCACCCGGACGCAGATGTCCCCGTCCGCGCCGGAGTAGGTCTCGGTCACCGCGCGGAGGTCGCGCCGCTCGGTCGTCCCGGTCACGTGCACGACGCGCCGGCCGGTGACCGAGTCCGCCTCGAAGACCGGGGTGGGCGCGCGACGCGCCGGCGCGTCGAGGGAGACCAGCCGGATGCCCGACTCGGGTGACCGGCTCGACGACCGGCGCTCGCCGACGGTCTCCACCCAGACCCGCTCCACCGGCACCAGCGGTGCGAAGACCTCGACCTGCTCCGACTCGGCCCGGTACCACTCGAGCTCCGGGATGACCGGCACGTACGTGCGGCTGCCCTGCACCACCCGCTCGTCGGCGCGCAGGTCACCGCGCCAGCCGAGGCCGGGCAGGCCGACCAGCACCCGCCGGCCGCGCAGCTCGACCCGGCCGGTGGCGGGGACGACCTCGATCGGTCGCGGCGGGAGCGGCGCCCAGTCGGGCTGATCCGCGAAGGGGTCGGGCAGCGGGTTGCTCATGGGCCGGCGGCCTCACTGGGCGCCGGAGAGCGGTGCGCCGCGGTCGCGCATGAACTGCACCGGGTTGATCGCGCCCCGGCTGGACCGGTCGCTGTCCACGTGCACCTCGAAGTGCAGGTGTGGTCCGGAGGAGTTCCCACTGGTGCCGGAGAGGCCGATCACCTGGCCGGCGTCGACCATCTGCCCCGGGACCACCTGCGGCCGCTCGATCATGTGGCAGTAGCGGGTGATGTACCCGCCGGCGTGCAGGATGTCCACGAACCAGCCGCAGCCGCCCTTGCCCGGCCAGCCGTCGCGGTCGCAGTCCCGCCGGCCGGAGTGGTCGGGGTCGCAGCGGGCCACCAGCACCCGCCCCGCCGAGGCGGCGTGGATCGGAGTGCGCTTGCCCGCGGCGAGATCGACGCCGTTGTGGGCGGGGCGTTCGGTGGTGCGGAAGCCGGAGACGATCCCGCCGGGCAGCGGGGCAGTCCAGCCGGAGGCGGCGATCCGGGTGCCCCGGGCGGCGTCGCAGACCGCCCGGCCGGCGATCTGCACGGTGCGGGCGGCGCCGCCGGCGAGCGCGTCGACGATCCGCCCGGCCAACTCCTCGTGCTTCGCGTACGCGTCGGGGAAGGCGCTGACCTGGACCCGCTGCGCCACCACGGTCAGCGGCCGTTGCTCCCAGTTCGGCACCCGGACCATCTTGTCGTAGAACTTCCCGGCCGCGTACGAGGGCGTCATCCGCTGCTCGACGCTGCCCCAGCCGGGCCGCTGCTGGAAGAGGCCCAGCGAGTCGTGGTCCGAGCCGACCCCCTCGTGCGGCAGCCCGAGCGAGGCCGGCTCCGTGCTGTTGGCGAGGTTGCGCAGCGCGGACTCCTGCATGGCGGTGGCCAGCGCGATGACCCAGCCGCGGGCGGGCACCTTCATGTCCTGGCCGACCTTGATGATCACGGCGGCGTTGCGCAACTGCCCCTCGCCGTACTCCGCGAAGCGCGGCATGTCCCCGGTGATGTTCACCCGCCGCCCGAGGTTGCAGCCGCCGCCGAGGGCCGCCCCGTCCTTCTCCTGGTTGCCCAGCTCGGTGAGGAAGAAGGCACCCGCGCCACCGACGCAGCAGAGCAGGGCGAGCACCGCGGTGAGCGCGGTGGCCAGGACGCCGAGCCGCAGCTTCCGACGCGGCGTGCTGTCCGGCGGCGCGCTCACTGCCGCTCCCAGTCGATCGCGTCCACCAGCCACCGGCCGTCGGGGGCCACCAGGTCGAGCCGGAGCTGACCGTTGTCGAGGGGGATCAGCGCCTGCACGAAGGACTCCGTCCGGGCTCGCAGCGTCACCTGGCCGGTCACCCGCTGGGCCGGGACGCGTTCGGGGTCCGCGCCGTCCAGCTTCTCGGCGAGCGCCGGGGTGGAGAACGGCTTCAGCCGGGCCAGCCACTCCTCTCCGCTGCTGCCCGGGCCGCTCAGCCAGGCGGTGGTGAACCGGCCGGCCGTCTGCTCCGGGGTCGGCTCGCCGGAACGCGTTCTCGGCGAGGGCACCGACGTCGGGCTGGACAGCACCCCGTCGTCACCGGCCTCCGGGTCGACCGTGCTGATCGGTTCCCGCGGTCGGTTGCTGAGGCCGGCGGTCGGGTCGATCGGCCCGGAGACCAGCCGGGCCGCGCCGATCACCCCGAAGACCACGACGGCGATCACGAGCGCGACCCCGAGCCGGGACCGCAGGATCCGGGTGACCAGGAACTCCAGCGCGCGACGCATCGGGCCTCACCGCGCCTCGGACCGCACGCGGGGAGCCGGTCGGGCCGGCGTGCGGTCGGCAGAGTCCGGCCGGTAGACCGCGAAGGAGGGGGCCGCCTCGGGCACGTCCGGCTCGGTCCAGGTGGGCTCCCGGCGGGGCCGGGGCGCGGTGGCGCGACGGTCGCCCGACCGCTCGGGCGTCGGGGCGTCGTCGGCCCGTTCCCGCCCGTCCGGTCGCCGGCGCTCGGTGACCGTGGCGGCGTGCGACGGGTCCTCGTGCCGGGCCTCGGGTCGCAGGCTGCTCTGGTCGAGCGGCACACCCCGCCGCTGGCCGATCGCCGGCTCGGCGGTGCCGCCGGGCTCGACGACGTCCAGCCGGGCGGCCACCCGCATGTCCCGGAAGAACCGGCGGTGCCAGGACCCGGCCGAACTGATCGCCTCGCTGCTGTCCTTGCCGCCGAGCTGGGTGATTCGCCGGTACGGCCGGAGCAGCAGCCAGCCCACCACGCCGCAGAGCCAGACCAGGACCACCTGGAGCCAGCCGGGCAGGCTGGGGGTGTTCATGATGAGATCGACCGCGAACAGGTAGATGGCCGCGCCGGTGCCGAAGATGGCGATGTTGAAGACGGCCGCCACCACGGCGTTCGCCAGCCGGCGCAGGCCGGCGCTCGCCGGTCTCATCAGGCCGACGGTGCCGAGGATCGGTGCGGCGATCACCGCCCACCGGAAGATCAGGAAGCCGAGCAGCACCAGCAGCGACGCGGTCAGGTCGAACATGGCGAAGAGCAGCGAGGCGAGCACCGCGATGAAACCCGCCCCGATCCGATCCATGTCGCGGGTGCCCTGGAGGTACTCGTACGCCTCCGGGTCCTCGGTCTTGATCTGCTCGGCGACCCGGGCCCACTGCTGCTGCTTGGACTTGATGACGACGTCGCGAGTCTTTGGGTTGGACCGGATCGACTCCGCTTCATCCCAAGTAAGCGACTTGGCGTCGTAGAGCGCCGGACCGTACTTCTTGGCGGTCTCGCTGTCGGCCGAGCCGAGCACACCCCGCAGCCAGTTCCGGTAGAGCATGGTCTCGGTGGCGGTGTCGCTGGCCCGCACCGCCGGGGGGCGCTTGTCCACGCACGCATCCGGGTTCGGCAGCGCGCATCTGTCCGGCGGGATGGTTTTCGACGCCGGGCCGACGGCGTCATGGACCACGCTGAGCGAGGTGATCAGGGTGTTGTCGGCGACGTTGGCCGACTTCACCGGCCAGGCGGCGAGGGCGGTCACCGCCACCATCACCAGCACCGCCCACCCGGCCGTGGTCATGGCGTTGCTCATGTCCGACTGGCGCGACCGCCAGAGCAGGTAGAGACCGACGACGCAGAGCGTGATGATGCCGAAGACGCTGAACACCTTCTGGTAGACGGCCTTCGTCGCCTGCTCCACCAGCGGGTCCGCCCAGCTCCACATCGACCGGGGATCCCAGGCCCGCTCGCGCAGGGCGTTCGACGCCCCGATCACCGCGTTGGCGAACATGAACTCGCCGTTGGCCACCATGGTGGTGAAGCGGTAGTCGGGGTGGAGCACGGACGAGGCGCAGCCGCCGTCGACGTCGTACGTGGTGTAGCTGTATCCGGCGTACCCGTAGTCGCTGTAGAGGCCCTTGGGACCGGGGAGCTTGGCGGAGTCCGGACGGGAGGCGAACCAGCCGGCGAGGCCGGAGTCCGGCGCGCCGGGGACCGGCGCGTTGCGGCACTCGACCTGGTCCTGGCTGACCTCCTTGAGCTTGGCGACGCAGGCGCGGAAGTCGGCCTGCCACTCCGTGGTGCTGCACAGCTCGGCGGCCCGGGCCTGGGCGACCGGGGTGGCGGCGTACGCGGGTGTCGCCCCGACCAGTGGCCAGCCGATGGTGGCCCCGGCGAGTACGCCGAGCGCGAGGAGGAGCGCCGCGATCCGTGCCCGGGCCCGCGCCATGTCACGCCTCCAGATCAGCCAGGGTCGGCAGCTGCCCGGCCGCGCGGGCGACCGCGGCGGGGGTGGTGTCCAGGTGTTCCAGCAGCCCGTCGACGTACGACACGTCGACCCGGACCTTCTGCACGCGCCCGTCGACGTCGCGCATCACGAACTCGCGGAAGCCGAGCCGGGCGGCCGAGCCGCTGTCGGCCTGGGACAGCGAGGCCAGGGTTGCCTCGTACCCGTCGTTGACCGGCACCCGGAGCAGCCGCAGCGCCTCGGAGGCGATCTCGGAGTCCTCGGCGATCCGGCCGACGAAGACGGTGGAGACCAGGTTCTGCACGTCGAGGCCGAGGATGTCCTTCGGGTTCTGCGAGGCGACGAGGGCGGCCAGGTTCCACTTGCGGGAGTCGCGGGCGAGCCGGACCAGGAACGACCGGCCGGAGCGCCAGCCCTCCATGAAGTGCGCCTCGTCCAGGCCGACCAGCTTCCGCGAGGACATCGAGCCGCCGTAGCAGCGCCGGACGGCGAGTCGGTGCGCGGTGTGCAGCATCGGCAGGGCCAGGGCCTCTTCCGCCGACCAGTACTCGCGCTCGATCTTGAGGTCGGGGAGCCGGAGCCCGGCCATGGTGATCACGGTGAGCGCCGCGTCGGCGCCGAGCAGCCCCTCCGGCGGCCGGCCGAAGAAGAGCATGGCGAGCGGCATCTCGGCGGTGTCCAGCAGCAGGTTGGCCAGCTCCCGGCCGGCGTCGTCGTCCAGCCCCTGCAGGGTCGTCACCACGTCGTCCAGGGTGGACGTCTCCTCCGCCGGCACCTGGCGTACGGCGTGCCGGAACAGGGTGGCGGTCGACGCCTCCCGGGCAACCTGCGGCGGCACCAGCATCATGCAGATGTCCTGCACCAGCATGCGCCGTTCGGCGCGGGCGTTGGAGACCGCGATCTCGAACTCCCGGTCGCCGGCCGCGCCGGTGCTGAACTCGCTGCGCAGCGGCGTCGGGATCAGCGCGTACGGGGCCAGGGTGCCCTGCTCGGAACCGGTCAGGTTGAGCACGCGCGAGTACGGAGCCAGCTCGGGCATCGCGCAGAGCCGGGCCAGCGGGCCGGACGGGTCGAGCAGGGTCACCTGCACGCCGCGCCGGGCGGCGAGGTAGCCGAGCGCGCCGAGCAGGGTGGACTTGCCACCGCCCGGCTCGGCGACGAAGACGGCGAGGCCGGAGCGCTCGCGTACCTCCATCGGGAAGTGCAGGTCGAGGAAGACCGGCCGGCGGCAGGTGCCGGCGGTCCGGCCGATCAGGTCGCCGCGCCGGTCGCCGACCGTGGAGGCGGCCTGCGGCAGCGCTGCGGCGAGCAGGTTGACCGGCATCCGCCGGACGTAGCCGGTGTTGGCGATCGGCTCGCCGGGGATGAACTCGCGGGCCAACCAGTCCTGGTTCTTCGGGTGCTGGAGCGAGATCCGCAGCTCGCGGGAGTAGAGCTGGATGAGGCGGCGGGCCCGCTCCAGGCACTCCTCGCGGGTCCGGCCGCCCACCGCGATCCGGTGCCAGCCGTGCGCCCGTGCCGAGTCGACCGGCAGGCCGGTGGTCATCTCGTCGCCGATCACCAGGGCACGCTTGGCGAGCCGCTCCAGCTCGGGCGGGGCGTCGATGCCGTGCTCGGCGTAGTCGAGCTGCTGGGACCGGATCATCCGGAGCCGGTGCTCGAGGTTCCGGAAGGAGTCGCCCGGGCCGAGGATGTCCACCCGGGTGGAGAGCTCCATCGGCCACGGCAGCCGCTCGTGGAAGTGCAGCCAGGGCTCGTGCCGCTCGGGGATCTCCAGCGGCTCCATCCGGCCGACGGCGAGCACGGCCACGTGCCGTTCCTCGCCGGTCATCCGGTTGACCAGCTTCACCGTCGACCCGTACGGGGTGCGGTAGCGCTCCACCTGTTCGGTGAGGGCGAGCAGATCGCCACGTTCCCACCGGCCGTTGGTGATCGGGGAGAGGGCGCCCGGCGGCGCCATGCAGAGCGCGACCGAGCGGTAGAGCAGCCACTCCAGCTCCTGGGCGGTGACCCGGCGGCCGCGCATGCCGAACGCGCCGAGCACCTCGTCGAACTGTTCGACGGTGCGGCCCAGCTTGCGGCGCTCGCCGTCGGCGGTGCCCCGGCCGAAGGCGCGCAGCAGCCGCTCGGTGAGCGAGTCGCCGAGGGAGCGGCGGGCGAAGGTAACCCCGAGGTAGGTCTGCCCCTCGGCGTGGTTGACGGCCATCAGGTGCCGCTGGGCGGCCACCAGGTGGTCGGCCCAGCCCGGCGTGCCGGGCACGTCGGGCAGCGGCGCGACGGTGTGCGCGTCGACGGTGCGGGCCCACTCGTCGGCCGGGAACGGCCGGGTGGTCCGGCGCAGGTGCAGCCGGAAGCCGGCCAGGCCGGCGTACTGCTCGGAGATCGCGGAGAGCAGCGCCTCCCGTTCGGCGTCGGGGCGGAACGCCCAGCGCACCTCGGGCAGCCAGTACCAGGCGGTGACGGTGTTGGGGGTGAAGGTCAGGTGACCGGCGATCTCGGTGATGGCCAGCTCGACGGACGGGTCGCGGTCACCGAACTTGATCTTCGGGGGGCGGACCGGCTTGGCCGGCCGCCCGCTCCGCTCCGGGGACCGCTGCCGGGGCGGGGCCACGTCGCGGCTCGGCGCGGTGGCCACCTCGCGCCCCGCGGCCCGGGCCGCCTCCGCCGCGCGCCGGTTGCCGCGGCGGCCGGGCCGCTCGGCGGGCGGCTCGGGGTCGGCCTGCTCCGGCTCGGTGGTGGACCGGAGCACGGGCAGCCGGTCGCCGGGCTGGTGCGGCACCTGCGGTCGAGCGGCGGGCCCCGCGTCGAGGGCCGGCGGCTGGGCCGGCGGCCCGACGGGCCGGGCCTGCGGGCGCTGGGCGTCCGCCGGTGCGGCGGCGCGGGACGGCGCCGCGTCGAGCTCGGGGACCGCCCGGGCCCGGGACACCTGCCGTACGCCGGCCGTGCCGTCCCGGAACCGGGGCGCCGGCGGCGCGCCCTCCGGGGCTCCGCCGGACCGGTGTTCGGTCGGGGCCGGCTCGGCCGGAGTGGCGTGCTGGTGCGGGATCGGCAGGGCGTCCCGGCCCACGCCGCGGCGCGGGGGCGCCACCACCGGGGTCGGCTCGGCCGGGGCCGGCGGGCCGGAACGGGCCGCGGGCTGGCGTCGCGCGCTGGGCTGTGCCCCGCCGAACAGGTCGAGGAAGGGCGAGTCGATGTCGGCGCTGTCGCCGGTCGGCGGGACCCGCTGCTCGGGCCCGGGCGGGCGGGGCGCCGCCGGCCGGGGCGGCTGGAAGACGCCGACGCGACCGTGCCCGGGGCTGGTGGCGAGGGCCGGGTCGAGCACGACCTCGTCCAGCTCCTCGTCCTGCGGGTAGTCGAACGATCGCGCTCGGTTACCGTACGGCCCGGCCGGGCGCCCGGCCGGGGAACCCGGCGTGGAAGAGCGACTCATGCGACCGCCTCACCCGCGTCGTTCGGCTGCGCCGTCGGCGTACGCCCGGTCATGCCAGTTCCTCCCGGATCCTGATCCGGCTCGCCACCAGGCGCGGGTCGCGCAGCTCGGCGGCCGGCTCCCGGGTGCGTCGCCAGTCCGTCAGCGCGGTCCGGATGACCATGCGCGCCGGCCGGTCCGGGTCGACGTACCGGAAGATGAACGAGGTGGTCACGATGGCGAGCGAGATCTCCCAGGCGGGGAAGAGCTCCACCTGCAGCGTGAACAGCCAGTGGATGAACATGTAGAGGGGTACGAGCAGCATGAACAGGCCGTACTGGGCGTACGGCAGGTGGACGGGAAGGGTGTACCCGGGCGGCCCGAGATAGACGAGACGAGCCCGGTAGATGTCGTCGTCGGTGCGCAGCCGCATGGTTGCCCGCGCCTATTCGAAGATCAGGTTGATCAGATAGTCGCCGACGAAGAAGAGGGTGGCCGCGCCGGCGATGAAGGCCAGGCCGATGATGGCGATGGCCGAGCTGGTCAGCACCTTCGAGATCTCACCCCGGCTGGCCCGCCCGATGAAGATGACGCCGAGCACGGCGAGCAGGATCGGGGCGATCTTGCTGGCGAAGAAGCTGACGACACCGCTGGTGTCGATGCCCTTGGGGGCCGGCTCGGCGAGTGGAGTCGACGCCAGGGTGTGGAGCGCGTGGTCGACGGCGGACGACGCCGTCGCCAGGAGCTCGATGGCGATCACTGAAACCTCCCCATGTCGCGGCCGGCGGCGCCGCGGTGGTGCAGTAGAAGCCTGGCGGGATGGTGCTTTCTGGGTGCGGCGTTCGCAACCCTCTGTTCGTCACCCACCACGGAGAGTGGCGAGCTTTGGAGGGATTTTTCCCGCTTCGGCCCTCCCTCCAGGCTTCGCCATCTCGATGCTGGGCAATTCCAAAGCGTACGGGCCGGCCCTGTTTGCGACAACCCGCGAAGAGTCGACCCGAACCGACCCGGACGACCGATCGTACACCTGTTCCAATGCCCATGTCAGGACCGTTGTCGACGGCGACCGGCCGGGTCGCCGGAAGCCCTGCTGGCGAACGGTAGTGTCGGGTCGTGACCGATCTGGTACGGGCGCGGTTCCCGGTGGTGATGGGCGTCCTCAACGTCACGCCCGACTCCTTCTCCGACGGCGGCAGATACGCGGATCTCGACGCTGCCGTCGGACACGGAGTGCGACTGCGGGCGGACGGCGCGGACCTGGTCGACGTGGGCGGCGAGTCCACCCGTCCCGGCGCGGACCGGGTCGACGCCGAGACCGAGACCGCCCGGGTGCTCCCGGTGATCCGCGAGCTGCACGCCGCCGGCATCCCCGCCAGCATCGACACCAGCCGGGCCCGGGTGGCCGAGGCCGCCCTCGCCGCCGGCGCCGACGTGGTCAACGACGTCTCCGGCGGGCTCGCCGACCCGGACATGGCGCGGGTGGTCCGGGACGCGGGCTGTCCCTGGGTGCTCATGCACTGGCGCGGCCACTCCCGGCAGATGCGGGACCTGGCCAGCTACACCGACGTGGTGGCGGACGTCCGGGCCGAGCTCGGCCAGCGGGTGGACGAGGCCCTCGCCGCGGGGGTCGCCGCCGAGAAGATCATCATCGACCCCGGTCTCGGGTTCGCGAAGACCGCCGCGCACAACTGGGAACTCAGCGCCCGCCTGCCCGAGCTGCTCGACCTCGGCTTCCCGCTGCTCTTCGGCGCCAGCCGCAAGTCCTACCTGGGCCGGCTGCTCGCCGACGCCGACGGCAACCCCCGGCCCACCTCCGGCCGGGAGGCGGCCACCGTCGCCACCAGCCTGCTCGCCGTGGCGGCCGGCGCCTGGGGGGTACGCGTGCACGACGTCCGGGGCACCGTCGACGCGCTCGCCGTCTGGCGGGCCACCGGCAGCCCGCGCCTGGTGCCGGGCGAGGCGACGGCCGGCCGTGCCGAACGGGTGGCCGCCGGACCCGCCGGCCGGGCCGGTGCCGCGAGCGAAGGGGAGCGATGACCGACCGGATCGAGCTGACCGGCCTGCGCGCGCACGGCCGGCACGGCGTCTACGACTTCGAGCGCGCCCAGGGGCAGGAGTTCGTGGTCGACGCGGTGCTGGAACTCGACCTCGCCCCGGCCGCCCGCTCCGACGAGGTGACCGACACCGTGCACTACGGCGAACTGGCCGAGAAGCTGGTCGCGGTGCTCACCGGTGAGCCGGTCAACCTGATCGAGACGCTCGCCGACCGGCTGCTCGCCGTCTGCCTGGCCGAACCGCTGGTCGATGCCGCCACGGTCACCGTGCACAAGCCCGAGGCCCCGATCCCGCACACCTTCCGGGACGTGGCCGTGACCATGCGGCGTACCCGGTGAGCCGGGCCGTGCTGTCGTTCGGCAGTAACCTCGGCGACCGGCTCGCCCACCTCCGGGCGGCGGTCGCCGCCTTCGGTGACACCGTGCTGGTGGTCTCCGGCGTCTACGAGACTCCACCGTGGGGGGACGTCGACCAGCCCGCGTACCTGAACGCCGCGATGCTGGTCGCGGACCCGGCGGCCGGCCCGCGCGACTGGCTGGCGCGGGCCCGGGCCGCCGAGGCGGCGGCCGGCCGGACCCGCGACCCGCAGCGGCGGTACGGGCCCCGCACCCTCGACGTCGACGTCATCGCGGTCTGGGACGACACCGGCGCGCCGGTGCTCAGCGACGACGCGGAGCTGACTCTTCCGCACCCACGCGCCCACCTGCGCGCCTTCGTGCTGCGCCCGTGGATCGACATCGAGCCGCATGGCCGGCTGCCCGGGCACGGCTGGCTGACCGACCTGCTCAAGGCCGAGCCACTGGCCGGGGACGCCCTGGAACTCAGCCCCCGGCCGGATCTGGCGTTAGAGTCGGAATCATGACCCAGTGGAGCCGGACGGCATGAGCCAGGCCCAGTTTCCCCGCGACCCCCACCGGTTCCGGATGGGTCCGACCCGGATCTCCACGCTGGTGGTGGCCGGCCTGGCCGCCGCTGCCGTGGCCTGGCTGCTGATCAGCAGCTTCTACTACGAGGTGGCGCCCCGGTTGCCGTGGCTGCCCGTGGTCACGCTGGCCGGTCTCGCCGTGCTCGAGGGGTACGCGGCGGTCAACACCCGCGGCCGGATCGAGCGCCGCCCGGGCCGGGACCCGGTGAACCCGTTGCTGGTCGCCCGGTTCGTAGTGCTGGCCAAGGCGTCCGCGCTGGCCGGGGCCATCTTCGCCGGCTTCTACGCCGGCCTGACCGGCTGGCTCTTCGTCGAGCGGACCCACGCCGCAGTCGGCGACCGGCCGGCCGGCGGCGCCGGGCTGCTCGCCTCGCTGGCGCTGGTCGCCGCGGCCCTCTGGCTGGAGCGGTCCTGCCGGGTCCCGGAGCAGGAGGACGACGAGGACCGGGAGCCCGGCGACCGGGAGACCCCGCGCGGCCGCCTCTGATCAGGGGTTCCCACACCCCGCGCCCGCAGGTACCGTCCCTGGCGACCGGAGAGCAACGGCCGCCGCCGGTCCGCCCGTGCGTCGGACCTGGACGGCCGCCGACGTGGGAGGCGCGGCCATGGGGTACGACGAGACGGGCCGGGGTGCGCCGGTGGAGGCGTCATCCGGGGTGCCGGCCGCCGTCCTGGAGAACGTCTTCGACGACCCGTCGCACGGCGAGCCCGGTCGGGACCGGATCGCGGTCCATGTGTTCTGGGAGGTGCTGCTGCTGATCGGCCTGGCCGTGGCCGGTTGGCTGCTCTGGCGCGAGAACCCGGACGCGCTGCGCGGTGCCGGGCTCAAGTCGCTCCTGGTCGACGTGGCCGGGCTCGGGATGCTCGTCCTCGCCGCCGGGCTGAGCCTGCGCGCCGCCGCGGTGAACCTGGCGATCGGCCCGGTCGCGGTGGCCGCCGCCCTGCACTTCGCCGAGCAGGGCGACCAGGGCGTCCGGGAGGCGCTGCTGCCGGCGCTGGTGGTGGCGGCGCTCGGCGGGCTGGCCCTCGGCCTGGCGGTGGTGGTGCTGCACGTGCCCGGCTGGGCGGCGAGCCTGGCCGGCGCGGCCGGCGTGATCGTGTACATCGAGCGGCGTACCACGCCCGTGGTCGTGCAGGGCGGGTACGACCCGCGGCGCACCGCCATCTACCTGTTCCTCGGCTTCGCCGCGGTGGCCGTACTCGGCGGGCTCCTCGGTGCCATCAAGCCGGTCCGGCGGCTGGTCGGCCGGTACCGGCCGGTCGCCGACCCGGCCCGCCGCCGGGGTGCCGTCGCCGGCATGGTGACCGCGCTGGCCCTGCTCGCCTCGACCGTCCTGGCCGTGCTGGGCGGCGTGCTGATCGCCGCCAACGGGTCCGCCCCCGTGGTCCCGGGTACCGGACTGGACTGGACCGCGCTCGCGGTCGGCACCGTGCTGCTCGCCGGCACCAGCGCCTACGGCCGGCGGGGCGGGATCTTCGGCACGCTGCTCGCGGTCGGCCTGGTCGAGGTCTTCCTGGCCTGGGCGACGGCCCGGGGCTGGACGATCAGCCGGTGGGCTGTCGGTGGGGTGGCGCTCGGGGGCGGGCTGCTGGTCACCCGCCTGGTCGAGGCGCTGGGCCGGCCGCGTCAGGCCACCGGGGCCCAGGTCGGGCCGCCCGGCGACGGCACGATCAGCGCCGGCTGGGCACTGACCCCGTCGCCCGAGCCGGCCGACGCCTGGCCCTCGGTGCTGCCGGTGCGGACCACCGAGACCACCGTGGACGCCTGGGAGGCGCCGCGCTGGGAGAACGACCCGCGCCGGTGGGACACCGACGACCGGTGACACCCGGCGCGTCGCGTCCGGCGGGCCGGAGCTGATCTCGCCGGTTAGGCTCGTCGGCATGACCGAAACTCCTGCCCCCGGCGGCCGTACCTTCGACGAGCTCGACAAGCTCTCCACCGAGGAGCTGCGCGAGCAGGCGGTCCACCTGGCCTGGGAACGTCGCGACCTCGGGTTCTTCTGGTCGGTGCTGCGGCACCTGCCGAACGCGGACGAGGCGGCGGCGCTGGACGGCGCCCTCAATTCGGTGGGGCCGACCATCGACGAGTGGAACGCCCTGTGGCGGGAGCTGACCGGGCACGGCTACGAGGAGACCGCCCCGGTGCTGCGGGCCGCCTTCATCGACTACCTGCTGAAGCACTGACCGCCGATGGCCGCCCGCCGGCCCGCGGCGGTCGCGCGTACGCGCAGGTTTGCCCGGCGAGGTGGGCCGGGAACTGACCGCCCCATGGCCCTCACCAACCGCCCGCGCACCGTCAGCGGGTACGGCACCGCCGCCGGCACCGGCACCCTGGCCGCGCTCCTGCTCGTCGGGGTCTGCGGCAGCCCGCTCTACGTGGGCTGGGTGCAGGACACCGACCCGGACGGGGCCGGCGGCTGGTTCCTGCGCCTGCTCGCCTGGCCGGCCTGGCGGCTGCACGCGGACGACCCGTCCCAGGGGGTGCTCGCCACCGATCTGCGGGCCATCCTGCTGCTGATCCTGGCCGCCGCGCTGCTCTATCTGCTGCCGGCCGCCCAGGCGGCCCGGGTGCAGGCCTCGGCCAGCCAGTTCTTCTCCGGCTGGGCGGCGTACGCCCTGGCCGGCGGCTTCGCCGCCCTGCTGTCCGCGCTGCTCGGGCCGGGCGGCTCGCTGCTCGCCGCGTTCCAGGCCACCGGCACCGGGGTCACCTACGGCTTCTTCGCCGGCTGGATCGTCGGCCTGGCCAGCCTGGGCGCCCGGGCCTGACCGGCTCAGTCGACGACGCCCAGCCCCAGCACCCGGGCCCGGCTGAGCACCCCGACCGGACGCCCCTCTTCGGTGACCACGGCGTGCTCGGCGGCCGAGGTGAGCAGCGTCCCCAGCGCGTCGTACGCCGAGCCGCCCAACGGGACCGTCGGCAGGTCGGCCGCCCCGCCGGCGGGGAGCGGGTCGAGCACGTCCCGGGTCACCGGGGTGACCGCGAGCCGGCGGATGCCCCGGTCGGCGCCGACGAACTCGCGGACGAACGGCGAGGCGGGCGACCCGAGCAGGGCGGCCGGGGTGTCGTACTGCTCCAGCCGGCCGCCCTCGGAGAGCACCGCGATCCGGTCGCCCAGCCGGACCGCCTCGTCCAGGTCGTGGGTGACCAGCACGATGGTCTTGCGGACCTCGGCCTGCAGGCGCAGGAACTCCTCCTGGAGCCGGGTCCGGACGATCGGGTCGACGGCCGAGAACGGCTCGTCCATCAGCAGCACCACCGGGTCGGCGGCGAGCGCCCGGGCCACCCCGACCCGCTGCCGCTGGCCGCCGGAGAGTTCGTGCGGGTAGCGGCGGCCGAACTGGGCCGGGTCGAGGCCGACCAGTTCGAGCAGCTCGTTCACGCGTTCCCGGGTCCGCTCCCGGGGCCAGCCGAGCAACCCGGGCACGGTCGCCACGTTGGTGGCGACCGTCTGGTGCGGGAAGAGACCGACGTTCTGGATGACGTACCCGATCCGGCGGCGCAGCGCGACCCGGTCGACCTCGGTGACGTCGTCGTCGCCGAGCAGGATCCGGCCGTGGGTCGGCTCGATCAGCCGGTTGATCATGCGCAGCACCGTGGACTTGCCGCAGCCGGACGGACCGATCAGCACCACCAGCTCACCGGCCTTGACCTCCAGGCTCAGCTCGCGTACCGCCTCCGTCCCGTCCGGGTAGCGCTTGCCGATGCGCTCGAGGGTGATCGAGGCGGCGCCGTGTCCGGCGGTGGATCCCGGGGTAACGTCCACGTGTGTCCCTCCACCTGAGCTACCGGGCCGCGCCCGGTAACCCGTGGTTCTCCTGGCAGTACGTGCGGGACAACTCTGACACGATCCTGGCCGCGTTGCGCGACCACACCTGGCTGACCGCCCGGGCCGTGCTGATCGCCGCCCTGGTGGCGCTGCCGCTCGCGGTGGCCGCGTACTGGTTCCGGTCGTTGGCCGGGCCGGTGCTCGCGGTGACCGGGGTGCTCTACACGATCCCGTCGCTGGCGCTCTTCGCCTTCCTGGGGCCGTACCTGGGCATCGGGGCGGTGACCGTGCTCAGCGTGGTGGTGCTGTACGCGCTGCTGGTGATCGTCCGCAACGCGCTGGCCGGGCTCAACCAGGTGCCACCCGAGGTCCGCGAGGCGGCCGAGGGGATGGGGTACGGCCGCTGGGCCCGCCTGTTCCGGATCGAGCTGCCGCTGGCCCTGCCCGGCATCCTCACCGGTCTCCGGCTCGCCACGGTCTCCACGGTCGCCCTGGTCACCGTCGGCGTGGTGGTCGGGCGGGGCGGCCTCGGCCAGCTCATCTTCGCCGGCTTCCAGAACAACTTCTACAAGGCGGAGATCATGACCGGCACGGTGCTCTGCGTGCTGCTGGCACTGGTGCTGGACCTGGTGCTGGCCGGGGTGGGCCGGCTGCTCACCCCCTGGCTCCGCCGGCGGCCCTCATGAACCACATCGGGGAGGCCGTGGTCTGGCTGAACGACCCGCTGAACTGGACCAACCCGGGCGGCGTCCTGGACCGGCTCGGCGAGCACCTGACCATCTCCGCGCTGGCCGTGCTGCTCGGCTGTCTGGTGGCCTGGCCGGTCGGGCTCTGGCTCGGGCACAGCGGCCGGGGCGGGGGTGCCGTGCTGCTGGTGTCCAACGTCACCCTGGCGATCCCGACGCTGGCGCTGCTGACCATCCTGCCGCTGACCTTCCTCGGTTTCGGCCGGCCGGCGGTGGTGGTCGCGCTCGCGGTGTTCGCGGTGCCGCCGCTGCTCGCCAACGCGTACACCGGGGTGCGGCAGGCCGACCCGGAGGCCCGGGACGCGGCGCGCGGCATGGGGCTCTCCGGCGGGCAGCTGCTGCGCCGGGTGGAGCTGCCGCTCGCGGTGCCGTACCTGGCGGCCGGTTTCCGCACCGCCGCGGTGCAGGTGGTCGCCACCGCGGCGCTCGCCTCGTTCGTCAACGGCGGCGGGCTGGGGCAGATCATCCGGGCCGGCTTCGGGCTGGACATCGCCGCCGGAGGTGGGCAGATCATCGCCGGCGGGGTGCTGGTGGCCGGGCTCGCGCTGCTGGTCGAGGGAGTGTTGGCGCTGGTGGAGCGGGTGGTCACGCCGCGTCCGCTGCGCCGCGTACGGCGGGTGGCGAACCGACGTGCGGCGGACGCCACGGCGGGCGGCTGACCGTCCGGTCGGCGCCGGGGTGACGATCCGGTGACGAAAGTCGCTCGGAGTTTGTCGGTCCGGCCTGGAGGATATTGGCTGGACTCGCGGGCGGCCGACCGGATCGCCCGTCGGACACGCGGCCGGCCCGATGTGGGTCGCGCCGGGACACGGAAGGCGGGCACTGATGCTTGCACGTTCACGGCTGGCCGTCGGCGCGCTCGGCGCTGTCGCCGCGGCGGGGCTCCTCACCGGGTGCGGTGACGCGGGCTCGTCCGGCACCGACGCCCCGCAGCAGGGCGCCTCGAGCGCCGGCTGCGCCCCGGTCGCCGGTGACAAGCTGGTCGTCCTGACCGACGACAAGAAGCTCCAGAACACCGACAACGTCCTTCCGGCGATCAACGCCAAGGCGGCCACGCCGCAGCTCGTCGCCGCGCTGGACAAGGTCTCCGCGAAGCTGGACACCCCCAAGCTGATCGAGCTGAACCGCTCGGTCGACGTCGACCGGAAGACCCCGCAGGTCGCGGCGAAGGAGTTCGCCGACGCCAACGGCGTGACCGAGGGCACTCCGAAGGACCAGAGCGGCCAGATCACCGTGGGCGCGGGCAACTTCAGCGAGAGCCAGATCATCGCCGAGCTCTACAAGATCTCGCTCACCGCCGCCGGCTACCAGGTCAAGGTGCAGACCGTCGGCAACCGCGAGCTCTACGAGCCGGCCCTGGAGAAGGGCCAGATCCAGGTCGTCCCGGAGTACGCGGCCACCATGGCCGAGTTCCTCAACACCAAGGCCAACGGCAAGGACGCCCAGCCGGTCTCCTCGCCGGAGCTGGAGAAGACGGTCCAGGCGCTCAAGACCGAGGGCGACAAGGCCGGCATCACCTTCGGCCAGCCGTCCCAGGCGCAGGACCAGAACGCCTTCGCGGTCACCAAGGCGTTCGCCGACAAGTACCAGGTCGCCACGCTCTCCGACCTGGCCGGCAAGTGCTCCGGGCAGGCCACCGTGCTGGCCGGCCCGCCGGAGTGCCCGCAGCGGCCGAAGTGCCAGGCCGGTCTCGTCCAGGTCTACGACTTCAAGGCCGGCTCGTTCAGCTCGCTGGACGCGGGTGGCCCGCAGACCAAGAACGCGCTGAAGACCGGCGCGGCCAGCGTCGGCCTGGTCTTCTCCTCGGACGCGGCGCTCGCCGGCAGCTGACCCAGGCGAGTGGTCCGGCTCGGCGCGGCCGACGCCGGACCCGGAACAGTCGACGGCCGCCGGCCGGTCCGCACCGGACCGCCGGCGGCCGCACCGCACGGCCCGTCATCGGAGACACTGGTCAGCGCCGTTTACATCGATGCCCCCGACCCGTTCCCTCGCGGGGGATCTCTCGGTAGTCTGCCCGCCATGCCCGCCCCGGTCGCCCCCGCCGAGAAGCGCACCCCGCTACTGACCGTCCTGTTCTGGATCGGCGTGGCGCTCGCGCCGCTGGCCGCCCTGATCCTCCTCGTCGCCGACGGTAACGGTCCGCTGCGCTTCGGTGCCGTGCTGGCGATCCTCGCCGTGGTGCTGATCGGCCTGAGCATCGCGCTGCGTCCGGACGGCGGTGGCGGGACAGCCGCGGCCGAGGCGTTGCGGGACGAGATCGAGCAGCTGCGCCGGGAGTTGCGCGGCGAGATCGTGGCCGCCGCGCAGCGCGGCAACCAGGCGCTCGACCAGTCGCAGCGGGCCCAGGAGTCGGTCACCGCGCTGCGTCGCCGGCTGGACGCTGCGGCGGCCGGAATCGCCGCCGCCGCGGGTCTCACCACCGGGGCCGCAGAGGAGCCGGCCGGTGCCCGCGCCCGGGTGCCGTCACAGGAGTCGTACGGCGACCGCCACGACCAGCCCGACCAGGGCGGGACAGGCTGGGGGCGGCCGGCCGTCGACCGGCGTGCTGAGGAAGAGTCCGGCCAGGGTTGGGGGCGGACGCCCGCCGACCGGCGCGGTGAGGACGAGTCCGGCCGCCGCCCGCAGTCCGGCACCCGCTACGGCACCGAGCGCCCGGCCCAGCCGAGCGGCGCCGAACGGCCGCAGGCCGGTGTCTACGGTGCCCCGCGGGCCCCGGAGCCCGACGCCCGGCCGGAGCCCGGCCCCCGTCAGGTCGGCGTGGTACACCACACCGAGACCGTGCACGTCACCACCCGGCACACCATCGTGGACGGCGGGGCCGACCCGACGGCGGCCGGCCGTTACGGCGGATATGCCGGCCGGTGGTCCCCCGAGGAGCGCGGTTTCGGCGGCGGTGAGCCGGAGGACCGGCCCCGATCCGGCTACCGGGACACCGACGACGACCGCGGCTGGGCCGGAGTGGACCGTGGCAGCCCGGTCGAGGACGCCCGGGACGACCGCTCGCGGTCCGGCCGGAGCGCCGACCGGGACGACCGCCCGTGGGCCCGCCAGGGTGCGGGGCGGGACGACCGCTCGTGGGCCGGGCAGGGTGACGATCGGGACGACCGGCCGTGGGCCGGGCAGGGCGCGTCGCGCGAGGAGTGGGCGCGGCCCGGACAGGGTGGGTCCCGGGAGGACGGGGACCGGTCCGCGGACCGTCCCGGCGGTCCGGCCCGGGCGGATTCGTGGGCGGGGGCCCGGAACGAGAGCGACGACCGTGGCTGGTCGGCCGGGCCGGGTGAGCAGCACTCCTGGTCGTCGGGTGGGCCGGCCGACGGGCGTTCCTGGGCGGGCCGGGCCGGCTCGGGCGACGACCGCTCCTGGTCGGACGGCCGGGACGAGCCCGCTCGCGCCGGGCAGGCTGAGGGCTGGGCATCGGCGTACGCCCGAGCCTGGGCGCCGGCGGAGCCGTCCGGGCCGGCCGCCGACTCCGACGACTCGGACGGGGACTACTGGTCCGAGCTGCGCTCCGGCAACCGGTGGGCCTCGGTACGGGACGACGAGCACGCCCGGGAGATCAGAGTCGGCGAGCGGCGGGCGGCGGTGCACGCCGACGGCGGTGGCACCGAGTACCGGGTGGAGGACCGCTGGGCGGCGGTCCGTGAGCCACGCCGTGACCAGGGCGGCGTCTACGGCGGAGCCGTCGAGGAGCCGCGCCGCGACCAGGGCGGCGGCTACGGTGCGAGCTGGGCGGAGGAGAGCCGCCCGGCGCTGCCGGCCGGCGGGGTGCCGGTACCGGACGAGTGGCGGCCGCCGACGCAGCGCAGTGGCCAGGCCGAGTGGCGTCAGGTCGACCCCGAGCCGGTCCGGTACGGCGACGAGCGGTACGGCTACCCGCCGCGCGACGACGCGCCCCGGGCCGGCGGCACCCGCTCCGACGACCGCTGGCGCTGACCGGGGGACCCGGTCCGGCCGCAGGCCCGCCCGCGCCCCGCTCGACTCGTCCCGCGCCCCGCTCGACGCGGGATGCGGCACTCCGGTGCCACCCGCCCGCCGATCACCCCGGAATGCCGCAGCCCGCCCCACCGGCTTGGACCGCCCGCCCCACCCGCCCAGGCCGGCCGTCCCGGCGCGGGCCGCGCGACGGGGCCGGGCGGGTCATTTGTCGATGTCGCCGACCACGAAGAACATCGAGCCGAGGATGGCGATCAGGTCCGGCACCAGGCAGCCGGGGAGCAGGGTGGCCAGCGCCTGCACGTTCGCGTACGACGCGGTCCGCAGCTTGAGCCGCCACGGGGTCTTCTCGCCCCGGGACACCAGGTAGTAGCCGTTGATCCCGAGCGGGTTCTCGGTCCAGGCGTAGGTGTGCCCCTCGGGCGCCTTGACCACCTTGGGCAGTCGGGTGTTCACCGGCCCGGTGAGCCGATCGACCCGGTCCAGGCACTGCTCGGCGAGGTCGAGCGAGGCGTACACCTGGTCGAGCAGCACCTCGAAGCGCGCGTGGCAGTCCCCGGCGGTCCGGGTCACCACCGGCACGTCGAGCTGGTCGTACGCCAGGTAGGGCTCGTCCCGCCGAAGGTCCAGGTCCAGACCGGAGGCCCGGGCGACCGGCCCGGAGGCGCCGAACGCGGCGGCGTCGGCCGCCGACAGCACCCCGACCCCGACGGTGCGGGCCAGGAAGATCTCGTTGCGCCGGATCAGGTGGTCCAGGTCCGGCATCCGGCGGCGGACCTCGCCGATGGCCGCCCGGGCCCGCCCGGTCCAGCCGGCCGGCACCTCCTCCTTGAGCCCGCCGACCCGGTTGAACATGTAGTGGATCCGGCCGCCGGAGACCTCCTCCATCACCGCCTGGATGGTCTCCCGCTCCCGGAACGCGTAGAAGACCGGCGTGATCGCGCCGATCTCCAGCGGGTACGAGCCGAGGAACATCAGGTGGTTGAGCACCCGGTTCAGCTCGGCGAGCGCCATCCGCAGCCAGACCGCGCGCTCGGGCACCTCCATGCCCATCAGCCGTTCCACGGCGAGCACCACGCCCAGCTCATTCGAGAACGCGGAGAGCCAGTCGTGCCGGTTGGCCAGCACGATGATCTGGCGGTAGTCGCGTACCTCGAAGAGCTTTTCCGCGCCCCGGTGCATGTAGCCGATGATCGGCTCGGCGGAGACCACCCGCTCGCCGTCGAGCACCAGCTTCAGCCGCAGCACGCCGTGCGTGGACGGGTGCTGCGGGCCGATGTTCAGCACCATGTCGGTGCCGAGCTGCTCGCCGCCGGCGCCGGTGCCGACGGTCAGTTCGCGGAGGTCGCCGGCGTCCGTGGTCATGTCCGTCATCGTGCCATGACGGCGTCGAGGGCGACGCCGACCGGTTGGAGCAGCCACCAGTGCCCGCCGAGCCCGGCCGGGTCGGTCAGCTCGGCCACCGCCGACGCGGCGGCGAGCGCCCGCACGTACCCGGCGGGGTCCCGCGAGGCCAGGCTCAGCGGCGGTCGCCCGCCGTCGGCCCCGAGCGCCCGCAGCGCCTCCCGCTGCGACATCAGGGTGTACGTACACCGGGCGATCCGCTCACCCGCGGAGGCGGCCGAGTCCATGGCGACGTGCGCGGTCACGTCGCACGACCCGTCCGGCACCGGCGGCACCTGCCGCCCACCCCGGTACCCGGTCAACGTCCCGCCCACCGGCCGCCCGTCCCGCAGATGCCCGTAGTCCACGGCGACCGCCAGCCCCCGCTCAAGGTGCCCCACTGCCGCCGCCCAGGCCTCATCCCGCGTCCGCCCGATCTCCACGCGGCGACCCATTCCGTTGGCCGCGGTGGGCCACCAGTGGGTGAGCCAGGAGGCGTCCTCGGGGGTCAGCCGGTCGCCCACGGACTCCTCGCCGGTGCTCGGGTCGGCCAGCAGGTAGTGCCAGCCGGCCGAGGTGGGCACGGCGAGGTCGAGGGGGACGTTGTCGAGCCACTCGGTGGCCACCAGCAGGCCGGTGATCTTCCCGGGGATCTCGCTTGTCCAGTGGATCTCCGCTGGCAGGTCGCCCGGGCGGGGTGCCCGTTCGACGGCGGTGAGGTGTACGCGCTGGGCCAGCGGGATCGGAGCGGTGGCCGTGGTGGGCAGGGTTTCCCCGGAAACCCCCACGAGCAGCGACCGCAGCAGCTCGCCGTGCCCGGCACCGACGTCCACCACATCGAGCGAAGAAGGATGGCCGAGTGCCGCATCAAGATCATGCAGCAGGCGCAGCAGACAGGCGACGAACACCGGGGAGGCGTGCACGCTGGTGCGGAAGTGGGCAGCCGGCCCGGCCCCCGAGACGAAGAAGCCGTCGGGACCGTAGAGCGCCCGGTCCATCGCCACCCGCCAGGGCAGCCGCTCGGTGGAGGTCACCCGCCGACGGTACGGGCCCCTGAACGCCCCGCCGGGCCGACACCCGTGGTGACCGTTGAAACCACTTCGCGGCAGCCGGTGAAGGTTTTCACACATGCTTGTTCTGGTTCCGTGACCCCGGCGCATACTTGCGATCGACCGGTACCCCCTTCGAGGACTGGATCGACTGCCATGAGCGCACCGCTGCGCCCGCGTCCGGCCGCCCCGCCCGGGCCCGCCGGCGCCCCGCTCGTCTTCCCGCGCACCCTCACCGTCGGCGTGATCGGCGCCGGCCGGGTCGGTGCCGTGCTCGGCGCGGCCCTCGCCGTGGCCGGCCACCGGGTGGTCGCCGTCGCCGGCCGCTCCGGGGCCGCCAAGGCCCGGCTGGCGCTGCTGCTGCCGCAGACCCCGGTCCGCTCGGCGACCGCCGTCGCCCGCGCCGCCACCGACCTGCTGATCGTGGCGGTCCCCGACGACGCCCTCGCCGGCGTGGTCGCCAAGCTCGCCGTGGCCGGCGCGCTGCGCCCCGGCCAGGTCGTGGCGCACACCTCCGGCGCCCACGGGCTGAGCGTCCTCGCCCCGGCCGCGTCCGTCGGCGCCCGACCGCTCGCGCTGCACCCGGCGATGACCTTCACCGGTACGCCGGACGACCTCACCCGCCTCGTCGGCATCTCGTACGGGGTGACCGCCCCGGCCGAGCTGCGCCCGTTCGCCGCCCGGCTGGTCACCGACCTGGGCGGCGTGCCCGAGTGGGTGGCCGAGGGCGACCGGCCGCTTTACCACGCGGCCCTGGCGCACGGCGCGAACCACCTGGTGACCCTGGTCAACGAGGCCGCCGACCGGCTGCGCGACGCCGGGGTGGACCGGCCGGAGAAGGTGCTCGCCCCGCTGCTGCGGGCCGCCCTGGAGAACGCTTTGCGGCTCGGCGACGACGCGCTCACCGGCCCGGTCTCCCGGGGCGACGCGGGCACCGTACGCCGGCACCTGGAGCGACTGGCGGCGACCGCCCCGGAATCCGTAACCCCCTACCTGGCGTTGGCCAGACGGACGGCGGACCGGGCGATCGCCGCCGGCCGGCTGCGGCCGGCGGACGCGGAGTCGCTGCTGGACGTGCTGAGCGGGATGGAGGTGGCGGCCTGATGACCGAGCTGGTGCACACGCGCAAGGAGCTGGCGGCGGCGCGGGACGGCCTGACCGGCCGGGTCGGCGTGGTGATGACCATGGGGGCGCTGCACTCCGGGCACGAGACGCTGCTGCGGGCCGCCCGGGAGCAGGCCGACCACGTGCTCGTCACGATCTTCGTGAATCCGCTCCAGTTCGGCCCGAACGAGGACTTCGACCGGTACCCCCGCACCCTCGACGCCGACCTGGAGATCTGCCGGCGGGCCGGCGCGGACGTGGTCTTCGCCCCGGCGGTGGCCGACATGTACCCGGACGGCCAGCCCAGCGTCCGGGTCAACCCGGGCCCGCTCGGCGAGGACCTGGAGGGGCTGAGCCGCCCCGGCTTCTTCCACGGGGTGCTCACCGTGGTCCTGAAGCTGCTCCAGCTCACCCGCCCCGACCTGGCCTTCTTCGGTGAGAAGGACTACCAGCAGCTGGCCCTGGTCCGGCGGATGGCCCGCGACCTGGACGTGCCGGTGGAGATCGTCGGCGTGCCGACCGTGCGCGAGCCGGACGGCCTCGCCCTCTCCTCGCGCAACCGCTACCTCTCCGCCGAGGAGCGCCGGGCGGCGCTGAGCCTGTCCGCCGCGCTCCGGGCCGGCGACGAGGCCGCCGCGCAGGGTGCGGACGCGGGCGCGGTGCTGGCCGCCGCCCATCGCGGCTTCGACTCCGGTACGCCCGGGGCCCGCCTCGACTACCTGGTGCTCACCGACGCCGACCTGGAGCCGGGGCCGGTCGCCGGGCCGGCCCGGCTGCTGATCGCGGCGTGGGTCGGCACCACCCGCCTGATCGACAACGCGGCGATCCAGCTCACCCCGCGTTCCTGACCACCCATCACGATCCCGCTGAGAGGCACCCCGATGTTCCGGACCATGCTCAAGTCGAAGATCCACCGGGCCACGGTGACCCAGGCCGACCTGCACTACGTCGGTTCGGTGACCGTGGACGAGGACCTGCTCGACGCGGCCGACCTGCTCCCCGGCGAGCAGGTGGCGATCGTGGACATCACCAACGGGGCCCGGCTGGAGACGTACGTGATCCCGGGGCGGCGGGGCAGCGGTGTGATCGGCATCAACGGTGCCGCCGCCCACCTGGTGCACCCCGGTGACCTGGTCATCCTCATCTCCTACGGGCAGATGGACGACGCCGAGGCCCGCGCCTATCGGCCCAAGGTGGTGCACGTCGACGCGGACAACAAGGTGGTGGACCTCTCGACCGACCCCACCACCGCCGCCCCCGGCACCGCCGGCGCCCCCATCCCCAACCCCCTCGCCGCCGCCGTGAACTGACCCCCACTCCCCGGCGATCTTGCACTTCGGGTTGCCCTTTCGGGCGGTAACGACCGGTATGCGAACACCAAAAGTGCAAGATCGCGCGGAGGGGCCGGGGGGCGGGGGCCGGGGGGGGGTGGCGGTGTGTCACCGGAAGGTCATTTGTGGCTACCCTGAGGGGGGCGTCGGGTATCGACGGTCGTGGGTTGGGGGAGGCCGCGATGCGGCGTGCGATGGCGGGTCTGGCCGCCGCGCTGGTGGCGGGGGTCGTGCTGGCCGGCTGCGCCGCCACCCACGGGCTCGACGCGGACCTCACCGACGACTGGCGGGCGTTGCCGCCGGCCGTTGTGTTCACCCCGGCGGCCGCGACCTGCCAGGTCGCCGACTTCACCCCCACGGTCGGGCTGGCCGGCTACGAGCCGGTCGGCTGCGACCTGGCGCACCGGGTGGAGACGGTGCACGTCGGTGCCTTCACCGTCGACCGGGCGGCACCGCCGACCCTCGGCTCCGCCGAGCTGCGCGCCGCGTTCGCCGACTGCGACACGCGGGCCAGCGGGTACGTGGGCGACAACTGGCGGGCCGGCCGGCTCCGGCTGGCCGTGGCGCTGCCCACCGGTCCCGGCTGGGCGGCCGGCGCCCGCTGGTACCGGTGCGACCTGACCGAGTTGACGACGGTCGAGGCGGCGGCCCGGGTGGTGATCCGGACGGGCAGCCTGCGGAACGCACTCAAGGGGCCGTCGCCGCTGCGGCTGGGCTGCCAGCGCACCGGCGGGGACGCCCGGGCGCGCACCCTCGCACCGGTGGACTGCCGCACCGCGCACGACGCCGAGTTCGTCGGGGTGTGGGCGGCGCCGGACAAGCCGTACCCGACGAAGGACGCCGAGTGGGCCCCGTTCTACATCGGCTGCAACACGGCCCTGGCGAAGTACGTCGGCGTGCCCGACGACCCGATCCTGCGCTTCCGCAGCGGCGTGGTGGTACGCCCACCCGGCGCCGGCCGGTGGACCGCCGGTGACCGGGGCGTCCGCTGCTACCTGTGGCTCGCCGACCGGACGGTGACCGCCTCGCTCAAGGGCGCCGGGCCGGCCGGCCTGCCGGTCCGGACGAGGTAGCCGAAACCACTCGTCCCGCCCCCGCCGCCCGGGATGAGAGGCCTTCGGGTTGACTGTGCCCATGGACCTTCCGACCGTCGAACTGCCGGCCCTGCCCCGGCTGCTCGCCGCGCCCGCCCCCGGCTGGGTGGAGACCACCGACGTGATCGTGGTTGGCTCCGGGGTCGCCGGGCTCACCGCCGCGCTGCACCTGCGCGAGGCGGGGCTGCACGTCACGGTGGTCACCAAGGTCGACATGGACGAGGGCTCCACCCGCTGGGCGCAGGGCGGCATCGCCGCCGTGCTCGACCCGGCCGACACCCCGGCCGCGCACGCGTACGACACCGAGGTGGCCGGCGTCGGCCTCTGCGACCCGGCGGCGGTCCGGGTGCTGGTGGAGGAGGGCCCGACCCGGCTGCGCGAGCTGATGCGGATCGGCGCGGAGTTCGACCGCAACCCGGACGGCTCGCTGATGCTCACCCGGGAGGGCGGCCACCGGGCCGACCGGATCGTGCACGCCGGCGGCGACGCCACCGGGGCCGAGGTGCAGCGGGCGCTGCACGCCGCGGTCCACCGCGACCCGTGGATCCGGCTGGTCGAGCACGCCCTGGTCCTGGACCTGCTGCGCGCCCCCGGCGACGGCCCCGACGGGCTCGGCCCGGCCTGCGGCATCACCCTGCACGTGCTCGGCGAGGGCAGCGAGGACGGCGTCGGGGCGATCCTGGCCCGGGCGGTGGTGCTGGCCACCGGCGGCATGGGTCAGGTCTTCGCGGCCACCACCAATCCGGCGGTCTCCACCGGCGACGGGGTGGCGCTGGCCATGCGGGCCGGCGCGGCGGTCACCGATGTGGAGTTCGTCCAGTTCCACCCGACCGCGCTGATCGTGCCGGCGGGCGGCCCCGGCGCCGGCCTGGCCCAGCAGCCGCTGGTCTCCGAGGCGTTGCGCGGCGAGGGCGCCCACCTGGTCGACGGCGACGGCAAGCGGTTCATGGTCGGTCAGCACGAGCTGGCCGAGCTGGCCCCCCGGGACGTGGTCGCCAAGGGCATCCACCGGGTGCTGCTGGCCACCGGCGCGGACCACGTCTGGCTGGACGCCCGCCACCTCGGCGGGGATTTCCTGGCCGGAAGGTTCCCGACCATCGTGGCCTCCTGCCTGGCCATCGGCGTGGACCCGGCCACCGACCTGATCCCGGTCGCCCCGGCCGCCCACTACGCTTCCGGCGGCGTCCGTACCGACCTGCGCGGCCGCACCTCCATCCCCGGCCTGTACGCCTGCGGCGAGGTGGCCTGCACAGGCGTGCACGGCGCGAACCGGCTGGCCAGCAACTCGCTGCTGGAGGGGCTGGTCTTCTCCCGCCGGATCGCCGAGGACATCGCCGCCGGGCTGCCCGAGCAGGCCCGGCCGGCGGAGACCGGCGCGTGGGTGGGCGGCCAGGGCTGGCTGGTGCCGGCCGGGGGCACGGCGGCCCTGCAACGGGCGATGACCCGCGGCGCGGGCGTGCTCCGCTCGGCGCAGACCCTGACCGCCACCGCGGGCACGCTGGCCGAGCTGGGGCAGGGCCGGGGCGTCCCGCGGACCGCCGACTGGGAGGCAACCAACCTGATCACCGTGGCGTCGACCCTGGTCGCCGCCGCGTACGCCCGCCGGGAGACCCGGGGTTGCCACTGGCGGGAGGACTTCCCCATCGCCGACGACCGGTGGCTGGGTCACCTCGTCGGCGGCATCGGGGCGGAGTACCGGTTGACCGAACGCTGGGAGGCGTCAGCATGAGGGAGTCGACGGAGCGGGCGCTGCGGGACGGTGGCCTGGACCCGGATCGGGTACGACGGGTGATCGTCGACGCGTTCGCCGAGGACCTCGGTCCCGACTTCCTCGACGTCACCAGCGTCGCCACCATCCCCGAGGCGCAGAACGACACCGGGGACCTGGTCGCCCGGGAGGCCGGCGTGGTGGCCGGGCTGCCGGTGGCGGCGGCCGTGTTCGAGCTGGTGGGCGAGGTGACCGGCGCCGGCCGTACGGTCGAGGTGTCGCTGGTGGCCCACGACGGGCAGCGGGTGGCGCGCGGCGACGTGCTGGCCACGGTGACCGGCCCGACCCGGCTGCTGCTCACCGCCGAGCGCACCGCGCTCAACCTGCTCTGCCGGATGTCCGGGGTGGCCACCCACACCCGGGCCTGGGCCGACGCCCTGGCCGGCACGAAGGCGACCGTGCTCGACACCCGCAAGACCACTCCCGGCCTGCGGGCCCTGGAGAAGTACGCGGTGCGGGCCGGCGGCGGCACCAACAAGCGGATGGGCCTGCACGACGTCGCCATGATCAAGGACAACCACAAGGTCGCCGCCGGCGGGATCGCGGCCGCCTACCACCGGGTCCGGGAGGCGTTCCCGGATGTGCCGGTGCAGGTCGAGGTGGACACCCTGGCCGAGGCGGTGGAGGCGGTGGAGGCCGGCGCCGACTTCCTGCTGCTGGACAACATGACCCCGGCGCAACTGCGCGAGGTGGTCGCCGCGGTGGGTGACCGGGCCGAACTGGAGGCGACCGGCGGGCTGACCCTGCCGGTGGCGGCCGAGTACGGCGCGACCGGTGTCGACTTCCTCTCGGTGGGCGCGCTGACCCATTCGTCGCCGATCCTGGACATCGCCCTGGACCTGCGGGAGGAGTAAGGGGGGTCAGGTCAGCCGCTTGGTCAGCGTGGCGGCCGGAGCCAGGTTGAAGATGACCTGGTTCTCGGTGTCGTCCCGGGCGTCCAGGCCGTACTTGGCGCGGAAGAGCTGGAGCGCGCGGTGATAGACCTCGGGTTCCAGCTCGTCCGCCTCGCCGAGGGCGAACGCCTGGCCGCCCGCCTCCGGGCGGTCCAGCACCACGGTCAACCCGGCCAGCCCGTGCCGCGCCACGTTGCGGACCAGGTCGGTGCCGGCGATGTACCAGGTGCCGTCGACGCGGACGTAGCGGGCCTCGCAGGACTCCAGCTCGACGTCCCCGCGTCGCAGGCAGACATCGACGGCGAGGCAGCCGTCGAGGTCGCCGATCGGCGCGGTCTCCCACAGCTCGGTGAACCGGTCCTCGACGAACTCGCCGAGTGGCGTGGAGACGAACGCCTCCAGTTGCTGGGCGTCGAAGGTCTTGCCGGTGACCGGGAAGAACGAGATGAAGGCCTTGTGGTCCCAGCGGTACATCTGCACGGAGGGAGCGGTGACGTAGGTCCGTACCTGGAGCCGGGACCGGGCGGCCGGCGCGAGCTGCTGCTGGAGCCGACCGAAGTGGTAGAGGTTGCTCATGATCGCGATGGCGGTGTCGGCCCGGCGCAGTTCCTCGGCGCGCAACCGGACCGCGGGTGAATCCGGGTCGAGCAGCAGCACCTTGACCGTCGCGCCGTTGCCGAGCGCGGACCGCAGCGCGGCCAGGAAGCGCGGCGTGTAGGGGCCCTCCAGCATGCTGGTGAAGGTCTCCAGGATCACCACGAACTCCCGGGACTGCGCGACCCGCTGGATCAGGGCGTCCCGGTCGAGGCGGGGGTGCTCGATGATGGTCGCCGTCTGGAGTTCGCGGAAGAGCGGGTTGAGCACCAGGTAGGTCAGCAGCGTCATGATCAGCGCGGCGCCGATGTTGAGGTAGAGGTCGCCGAGGAAGGTCTGCCCGTCGCGTCGCTCGGACCGCCAGGCCTGGACGATCATCCACAGCGCGCCGCCGGCCAGCGCCGCCAGCACGAGCACGTGCCGCCGGCGCCGGTGCAGGGCGTTGCGGCCACGTATCCACCACATCCTCGACATGTCCGCTCCCCGTCGGGCCGTGCCGTGGATAGAAAAATGTTCATACCGTGATGGGTCAAGGATACGGTTCGTCCGGCGCTCCGCGCCCGCCCCGCGGTGGGTTGTCTAGGCTGCGGTCGTGCTGCTCTGCATCGACATCGGAAACACCAACACCGTGCTGGCGACCTTCGACGGCGACAAGCTGGTGCACTCCTGGCGAATCAAGACCGACGCCCGGTCCACGGCGGACGAGCTGGGTCTGATGTTCCGGGGGCTGCTGGCCGGTGACGCCGTGGAGATCACCGGGGTGGCCGCCTGCTCGACGGTGCCGGCCGCGCTGCGCTCACTGCGCACCATGCTGTCCCGCTACTACGCGGACCTGCCCAGCGTGATCGTCGAGCCCGGGGTACGCACCGGGGTGCAGCTCGCCATCGACAACCCGAAGGAGGTGGGCGCGGACCGGGTGGTGAACACCCTGGCCGCGTACACCCTCTACGGCGGGCCGTCGATCGTGGTCGACTTCGGCACCACCACCAACTTCGACGTGATCAGCGGTCGGGGCGAGTTCCTCGGCGGCGCGTTCGCGCCGGGCATCGAGATCTCCTTCGACGCGCTCGCCGCCCGCGCGGCCCAGCTGCGGAAGGTGGAGGCGACGAAGCCGCGGTCGGTGATCGGCAAGAACACCGTGGAGTGCCTCCAGGCCGGCCTCTACTTCGGCTTCGCCGGCCAGGTGGACCGGATCGTCGAGCGGATGACCGAGGAGTTGGGCGAGGTGAAGGCGGTGATCGCCACCGGCGGGCTGGCCTCGCTGGTGCTCCACGAGTGCCGGACGATCACCCATCACGAGCCGATGATCACGTTGATCGGCCTGCGGATGGTCTACGAGCGCAACACGTGATCTTTGTGGGAGGTGCTTCAGCGCCGCCGGGATTTGAGGACCAGGGTGCGGTAGGGCAGGTCCACGGTTTCCCGGCCGGTCAGGTCCGGATGGGTGTGGAAGAGGTCCCGGAGCCCCTGGTCGATCCGTTCCTGCTCGCTTGGCCCCGCGGTGAGCCAGTAGGAGCGGGTGTGCAGCATGGCGACCACCTCGGCGGGGGTGAGTGTGGTCGTGTGGGCGAATTCGCCCAGCTCCACCGGCGCGAAGGCGGGACCGAAGTCGCCGTACTTGTCGACCACGTTGCCGGCGTTGTCGCCGAGGTGGGCGATCCGGGTCAGCTCCGCCACCCAGGCCACCCGCTCGTCGCGGGTGTTCCAGATCGGGGCGAAGGTGCCGCCCGGCCGGAGCACCCGGGCGATCTCCGCGTGCGCCGGCTCCTTGTCGAACCAGTGGTAGGCCTGCCCGACCAGCACCGCGTCCGCCGACCCGTCCGGCAGCGGCACCGACTCGGCGCTGCCGGCCAGCGCCGTCGCGCCCGGGGTGGCGACCGCCAGTTGCGCCCGCATCCCCGGATCCGGTTCCACGGGTACGACCTCATGCCCGAGCCCGAGCACGCCGCGGCTGAGGATGCCGGTGCCCGCGCCCAGGTCCACCACCCGGGCCGGGGCGGTCAGCCCGTCCAGCGCCCAGCGCAGCGCCTCCTCGGGATAGCGGGGGCGGAATCGGTCGTACTCGGCGGCGGCCGCGCCGAAGGAGAGCGCGTGAGTGGGGTCCGTCATGGGCGGCAGGTTATCCCGTAACGGCCGGCAGGGGCCTTGAGTACGCTCATGGGCTGACCCGCCGATATTTTCACCAAGCCTGAGGAAGCTGCCGTGACCGAGCAGAACGCCCTGCCAGTGGATCCCGCCGACGACCTTCCGGAGCAGATGAAGGTCCGCCGGGAGAAGCGGGACCGGATGCTCGCCGAGGGCGTCGAGCCGTACCCGATCGGTTTCCCCCGGACCACCACCCTGGCGGCGATCCGCGAGCGGTACGCCGACCTGCCCACCGACACCGCCACCGGCGACCGGGTCTCGGTCACCGGTCGGGTGATCTTCGTCCGCAACACCGGCAAGCTCTGCTTCGCCACCCTGCGGGACGGGGACGGCACCGAGCTGCAGGCGATGCTCTCGCTCGACCGGGTCGGCGCGGAGCGGCTGGACGACTGGAAGCGCCTGGTCGACCTCGGCGACCACGTGGGGGTCACCGGTGAGGTGATCACCAGCCGGCGCGGCGAGCTGTCGGTGCTGGCCGAGGAGTGGGCGGTCACCGCCAAGGCGCTCCGCCCACTGCCCGTGGCGCACAAGCCGCTGAGCGAGGAGGCCCGGGTCCGCCAGCGGTACGTGGACCTGGTGGTCCGCCCGCAGGCACGGCAGATGGTGCGTACCCGGGCGACCGCGGTGCGCAGCCTGCGCGACACCCTGCACAACCAGGACTTCCTCGAGGTCGAGACCCCGATGCTCCAGTTGCTGCACGGCGGCGCGGCGGCCCGCCCATTCGTGACCCACAGCAATGCGCTGAACACCGATCTGTATCTGCGAATCGCGCCGGAACTGTTTCTGAAGCGGGCCGTGGTCGGTGGCGTGGACCGGGTCTTCGAGATCAACCGCAACTTCCGTAATGAGGGCATCGACTCTTCGCACTCGCCCGAGTTCGCGATGCTCGAGGCCTACCAGGCGTACGGCGACTACAACACCATGGCCGAGCTGACCCGAAATCTGGTGCAGCAGGCGGCGATCGCGGTCGCCGGCTCGACCGTCGTCACCCACGCTGACGGCCGCGAGTTCGATCTCGGCGGCGAGTGGCGCTCGGTCACGCTCTTCGGTGTCCTTTCCGAGGCGCTGGGCGAGGAGGTCACCGTCCGCACCGAAAAGTCCCGCCTGGTCGAGTACGCGGACAAGGTCGGGCTTTCCGTCGACCCGAAGTGGGGCCCGGGCAAGCTGGCCGAGGAACTCTTCGAGGAGTTGGTCGTCCCGTCGCTCCAGGCGCCCACCTTCGTGCGCGACTACCCGGAGGAGACCAGCCCGCTGACCCGGGCGCACCGCAGCGAGCCGGGGTTGGCCGAGAAGTGGGACCTCTACGTCCTCGGCTTCGAGCTGGGCACCGCGTACTCCGAGCTGGTCGACCCGGTGGTGCAGCGGGAGCGGCTGGTGGCCCAGGCGCAGCTCGCCGCCCGCGGCGACGACGAGGCCATGCGACTGGACGAGGACTTTCTCCGGGCGATGGAGTACGGAATGCCGCCGGCCGGCGGTATGGGAATGGGAATCGACCGTCTTCTGATGGCGCTGACGGGCCTCGGAATTCGGGAAACGATCCTGTTCCCGTTGGTCCGGCCGGAGTAGTGCCACACCGTCTCCGGGTCGTTACCGCCACCTATTGACGCGGCAAGCATCGGTCGGGTTATTGTGCTCCTGTATTGCAGGAGCACAACCCTGCTCGAAAGGAATGTGGGACGTGGCCAAGCAGATCATTCACAAGCTGGTCGATGACCTGGACGGCGGGGACGCTGACGAGACCGTCAAGTTCGCGCTCGACGGTGTGCAGTACGAGATCGACCTCTCGGCTTCCAACGCTGAAAAATTGCGCGACGTATTCGCTCAGTACATCGCGCACGGGACCAAGGTCGGTCGCGGCGGGGTGGTCGTGGGCGGCCGGGCCGCGCGTGGTCGGGGCGGCGCGACCGCCGACCGCGAGCAGAACAAGGCCATCCGGGCCTGGGCCAAGAAGGCCGGGAAGGACATCTCCGACCGGGGCCGGATCCCGCAGGAGATCGTCGACGAGTACCACGCGAAGGCGGGCCACTGACCGACCTCGCAGGGGCGACACCGACGCCGGACCGGAGTGTGACTCCGGGCCGGCGTCGCCGTTTCCGCCCTGCCGCGTCGTCTGTCCGGTCCGCGCTGACCTGCCGGGTGCCGCACCCGAGGGGGTCCCGGACGGCCCTTCGGGGCCGGGAAGAAACCGGGGCCGGGGGTAGTTGTCCACAGGCAGTGGAAATTCCATCCACAGGGTGTGGATGACCGGCGGTCGGCGTCGAAGCCGCCCGGGTCCGGGGTCGCCCGGGAGGTCACGACCGGCCTTTTCCACCGACGGTCGAATTTCGCTCTGCGCGTACAGGCAGGGGTACCGGAACACCTCCTGAGCGCGGACGGTTGTCAGAAACGACGCGTGAACGGCCATTCGCGAGGACACACGACCTCAGCGGAGTCGGTCCGCGGCGATAGAGTAAGGAGGCACGGACGTCCGTCCCGGACGTCCGCGCACCGGCCCCGCCAAGATCTTGACCATCAAGGCGCACGGCACGTGAGGAGCACGAGGGCATGTTCGAGCGGTTCACCGACCGAGCGCGACGGGTTGTCGTCCTGGCCCAGGAAGAGGCCCGGATGCTCAACCACAACTACATCGGTACGGAGCACATCCTGCTGGGCCTGATCCACGAGGGTGAGGGTGTCGCGGCAAAGGCCCTGGAGAGCCTCGGCATCTCCCTCGAGGGCGTCCGTCAGCAGGTCGAGGAGATCATCGGCCAGGGCCAGCAGGCGCCGAGCGGGCACATCCCGTTCACGCCGCGGGCCAAGAAGGTGCTGGAGCTGTCGCTGCGCGAGGCGCTGCAGCTCGGCCACAACTACATCGGCACGGAGCACATCCTGCTCGGTCTGATCCGTGAGGGTGAGGGCGTCGCCGCCCAGGTGCTGGTCAAGCTTGGTGCGGACCTCAACCGGGTTCGCCAGCAGGTGATCCAGCTGCTCTCCGGCTACCAGGGCAAGGAGCCGGCCGCGGCGGGCGCCGCGCCGGGTGAGGCCGCGCCGTCGACCAGCCTGGTGCTGGACCAGTTCGGCCGCAACCTGACCCAGGCCGCCCGCGAGGGCAAGCTCGACCCGGTCATCGGGCGCGAGAAGGAAATCGAGCGGGTCATGCAGGTGCTCTCCCGCCGTACCAAGAACAACCCCGTCCTGATCGGTGAGCCCGGCGTCGGTAAGACCGCCGTGGTGGAGGGCCTGTCCCAGAAGATCATCAAGGGCGAGGTGCCCGAGACGCTGAAGGACAAGCAGCTCTACACGCTCGACCTCGGTGCGCTGGTCGCCGGTTCCCGCTACCGCGGTGACTTCGAGGAGCGCCTCAAGAAGGTGCTCAAGGAGATCCGCACCCGGGGCGACATCATCCTGTTCATCGACGAGATCCACACCCTGGTGGGTGCGGGTGCCGCCGAGGGCGCGATCGACGCCGCCAGCATCCTCAAGCCGATGCTGGCCCGTGGTGAGCTGCAGACCATCGGCGCCACCACCCTCGACGAGTACCGCAAGCACCTGGAGAAGGACGCCGCTCTCGAGCGCCGCTTCCAGCCGATCCAGGTGGGTGAGCCGTCGCTGGCCCACACCATCGAGATCCTCAAGGGCCTGCGGGACCGTTACGAGGCGCACCACCGGGTGAGCATCACCGACGCCGCGCTGGTGGCGGCGGCGACGCTCGCCGACCGGTACATCTCCGACCGCTTCCTGCCGGACAAGGCGATCGACCTGATCGACGAGGCCGGTGCCCGGATGCGCATCCGCCGGATGACCGCGCCGCCAGACCTGCGTGACTTCGACGAGCGGATCGCCCAGGTCCGCCGCGACAAGGAGTCCGCGATCGACGCGCAGGACTTCGAGCGGGCCGCTCAGCTCCGCGACAAGGAGAAGCAGCTCCTCGGCCAGAAGGCCCAGCGTGAGAAGGAGTGGAAGGCCGGTGACCTGGACGTCGTCAGCGAGGTCGACGACGAGCAGATCGCCGAGGTGCTCGGCAACTGGACCGGCATCCCGGTCTACAAGCTGACCGAGGAGGAGACGTCGCGCCTGCTGCGCATGGAGGACGAGCTGCACAAGCGCGTCATCGGCCAGGAGGACGCGGTCAAGGCGGTCTCGAAGGCGATCCGGCGTACCCGGGCCGGCCTGAAGGACCCGAAGCGCCCGTCCGGCTCGTTCATCTTCGCCGGCCCGTCCGGTGTGGGTAAGACCGAGCTCTCCAAGGCGCTCGCCGAGTTCCTGTTCGGCAGCGAGGACGCCCTCATCCAGCTGGACATGTCCGAGTTCCACGACCGGTACACGGTGTCCCGGCTGGTGGGTGCCCCTCCCGGCTACGTCGGCTACGACGAGGGCGGGCAGCTGACCGAGAAGGTGCGTCGTCGGCCGTTCTCGGTGGTCCTCTTCGACGAGATCGAGAAGGCCCACCCGGACGTGTTCAACACGCTCCTCCAGATCCTGGAGGACGGGCGGCTCACCGACGGCCAGGGTCGGATCGTGGACTTCAAGAACACGGTCATCATCCTGACCACCAACCTCGGTACGCGGGACGTCGCCAAGGCGGTGTCGCTGGGCTTCCAGGCCTCTGAGGACTCCGAGTCCAACTACGACCGGATGAAGCAGAAGGTCAACGACGAGCTCAAGCAGCACTTCCGGCCCGAGTTCCTGAACCGGATCGACGACACCATCGTCTTCCACCAGCTGCGCGAGAACGAGATCCTGTCGATCGTCGACATCATGATCGCCCGGATCGAGACCCAGCTGCGGAACAAGGACATGGGTCTGGAGCTGACCGACAACGCCAAGAAGTACCTGGCGAAGAAGGGCTTCGACCCGGTGCTGGGCGCGCGGCCGCTGCGTCGCACGATCCAGCGCGACATCGAGGACAACCTGTCCGAGCGGATCCTCTTCAACGAGCTGACCCCGGGTCAGATCGTGGTGGTGGACTGCGAGGGCGACCCGAGCAACATCGACAAGTCCAAGCTCGTCTTCCGGGGCGCCGACCGGCCGGTGGCCGTGCCGGACGCGGTCCCGGCCGACCTCGGCGGCACCGCCGCCACGGGCGCGGACGACGCGGCGTAAGCGTCGGGCAGATCTGACACAGGGCGGCGGCCCCGATCGGCGAAAGCCGGTCGGGGCCGCCGCCTTTTGCGTGCCCACCCCACCCCGGCCGACCCCCCCGGGCTCTCACGGCGTGCGGCAGGTCGCCCCTTCGCGGCCGCCGGAGACCCCAACCTGCCGCAACCCGAGTCGATCACCCCGTCCGCGACCCGGGCCGGCCTTGAACCACTCCAGGTCGGCGAGGTGGCGGGGTAGCGGGCGGCGGGACGCCGCAACATCGGCGAGGTGGTGCGGGTGGGGGCTGCGGGATGCCGCAAGGTCGCCGGTGCCGTGGGCCGGCTGGGTCAGGGGTGGGGGAGGGGGACGGGAGGGCCGTCGCCGACCAGGCGGAAGGACTCCTCGCCGGCCGGCTCGACCAGGCCGTCGGTGACCAGCCCGGCCAGCGCCCGGGCCCGCTGCACGTCGTCGGGCCAGACCTGGTCCAGCCGCTGGTGCGGCACCGGACCGGTGGCCTCCCTCAGCACCGCGAGCAGCAGGCCGCGTACCTGCCGGTCGGTGCCGGCGTACCGCTGAGGGCGGCGGGTCGGACCGGCCGGCGCCTCCTGGCCGGAGGCCCGCCAGGCGCAGACCGACTCGACCGGGCACACCGCGCAGCGCGGCGCGCGGGCAGTGCAGACCACCGCCCCGAGTTCCATGAGGGCGGCACTGGCCAGGGCCGCGGCGGCGGGCTCCGCCGGCAGCAGTTCCTCGGTGGCGACCAGGTCGGCGGGGCGGGTGGCCGGCCCGGCGTCCGGCTCGCCGGCGACGGCCCGGCAGACCACCCGACGGACGTTGGTGTCCACCACCGGGTGCCGCTGCCCGTACGCGAAGGCGGCCACCGCCCGGGCCGTGTACGTGCCGACCCCCGGCAGCGCCAGCAACTGGTCCAGCCGGTCGGGCACCGTACCGCCGTGCCGCTCCACGATCGCCACCGCACAGTCGCGCAGCCGGACCGCCCGGCGGGGGTAGCCGAGCCGTCCCCACATCCGGATCGCCTCGGCCGGGGTGTCCTCGGCGAGCGCGGCCGGGGTGGGCCAGCGGGCCAGCCACGCCTCCCAGGCGGGTAGCACCCGGACCACCGGCGTCTGCTGGAGCATGACCTCGCTGACCAGGATCGCCCAGGCACCGACGCCCGGCTCGCGCCACGGCAGGTCGCGGGCGTTCCGCTCGTACCAGCGGCTGACCAGGGTGGCGAACGTGGGCTCAGTCATCGCGCCGCCGATGATGTCACGGGCGGCTTTCCCGGAGGATGGGCGGGCCGGCGGGGCCCTGCGGACGACCAGCGGCGACGGGGCAGAATGTCCGGATGAACGAGCTCGCGATCACCGTCATCGGCCGGGACCGGCCGGGCATCGTGGCCGATGTCGCCGAGGCCCTCGCGCGGCTCGGCGCGAACCTCACCGACTCCACGATGACCCGGTTGCGGGGACACTTCGCGATGACCCTGATCTGTGTCGGCCCGGCCGCCGTGGACGTCGAGGCCGCGCTGGCCCCGCTCGCCGCCGACGGCCAGCTGCTGGCCACCGTACGAGCGGTCACCCCCGACGGGCAGACCGAGTCGGCCGGCGAGCCGTACGTCATGGCGGTGCACGGCGCGGACCGGATGGGCATCGTGGCCGCGATGACCCGGGTACTGGCCGACGCCGGCGGCAACGTCACCGATCTGAGCACCCGGCTGACCGGCTCGCTCTACGTGGTGGTCGCCGAGGTGGAACTGCCGCCGGGCAGCTCCGACGAGGTCGCCGGGCGGCTCGCCCGTACCGCTGCCGAGCTTGGCGTGGGCGTCAGCCTCCGGCCGGCGGACACGGATCTGCTGTGACGGCCGGCTACGCGGGCCTGGGTGGCTGGACCCCGGAGGCGCTGGGCCCGGCGGGTGAGGTGCGGGCCGTGGTGTCCGCCCCCGACCCGGTGCTCAGCCGGCCGGGGCCGGAGGTGGATCCGAAATCCGACGAGGTGGTACGCCTCGCCGCCGACCTGGTCGCCACCATGCGCGTCTCGCCCGGCTGCGTCGGCCTCGCTGCCCCGCAGGTCGGGGTGAGTGCCCAGGTCTTCGCCGTGGACGTGACCGGCCATCCGAAGGCGATGACCGTGCACGGCGTCTTCGTGCTCTGCAACGCCAGGGTGGTCGAGGCGACCCGCTGGAAGGCCGGGCGGGAGGGCTGCATGTCGGTGCCCGACCTGACCGGCGACGTGAAGCGGGCCAGTCGCCTGGTGGTGGAGGGCATGCTCCCCGGCACCGGGGAGCCGGTCCGGCTGGTCACCGACGGGTTCGAGGCGCGGGCGCTCCAGCACGAGATCGACCACTGCGAAGGCCTGCTCTTCCTCGACCGGGTCGCCGGGGCGCACGCCGTCTATCAGCGCAAGGTCTATCTCTGACCGGCCGTGATCCGTCGGCCGCGCGCGGTGACGGAGCCGTCCACAGTGGAAGGCTCGGGGGGTGTCCGGGGCGCGTACCGGCGCGTCGCGCCCCCGACCGCAGTGATACGCGGCTACGGTGAACGCATCATGCGTCTGACGGTCGGCCCTCTGCCTCCCGCCGTGTACTGGCGGCGACGCGTCGTCGTACTCGGAGCCGGGCTGCTCTTCCTGATTGTCGTGCTCTACTCGTGCAGCGGCGGGGACCGGAATGCCCGGGTGACCGGCACGGGAGCGTCGCCGTCCGCCACGGCGGCCCCGGCCCCGACCGGGTCCGTGCTGACCCCGCGGTCCGGCGGCCCGTCCGCCACGCCGGGCGACTCCGGCGGGAACTCAGGCGGCTCGGACGGCGGCCAGAGCGCTCCGGCGGGGGGCGGCACCGGGACCAACGACAACGGCGGCGCGCCGGCCGCGCCGGTGGCCGACGACGGCACCTGCGCCGACTCGGAGATCAAGGTGACCGCGGTGGCGCTGCCGTCCACCGCGCAGCAGGGCACGGTGGTCACTCTCCGCCTCAAGATCCAGAACGTGTCGAACCGTACCTGCAGCCGGGACGTCGGGGCCGACCTCCAGGAGCTCTTCGTGAAGTCCGGGGCGGAGAAGATCTGGTCCTCGGACACCTGCGGCACCGGCAAGGGCTCGGACGTGCAGTCGTTCACGCCGGACTTCGAGCGCTCCTACGAGCTGGGCTGGAACGGCCGGGACACCAGCCGCTGCGCCAACGGCCTGGCCGCCGGCCCGTACGCCCCGACCGGCACGTACCAGGTCTTCGCCCGGGTCGGCACCAAGCTCAGCGAGCCGGTGAAGCTCACCATCGTCGGCTGACCGCCGGCGACGGGGTCAGACGTAGCGCTCCAGGATGGACGCCTCGGCGAGCCGGGACAGGCCCTCGCGGACGCCCCGGGCGCGGGCGTCGCCCACCCCCTCGACCGCCTGGAGGTCCTCCACGGTCGCGCCGAGCAGCCGCTGGAGGCTGCCGAAGTGCACCACCAGCCGGTCCACCACGGCCGTGGGCAGCCGGGGCACCTTGGCCAGCAGGCGGAAGCCGCGCGGGCTGACCGCCGCGTCGAGGGCGTCGGAGGCGGACGGGTAGCCGATCGCCTTGGCCACCGCGACCAGGTCGATCAGCTCGGTGGCGCTGAGCAGGTCCAGCTCGACCAGCGCCTCGTCGAGAGTGCGCGACTTGCGGCCGACCGGGAGGTAGTCCCGGATGACCAGGGTCCGGTCGGCGTCCACGCCGGCCATCAGCTCGTCGAGCTGGAGGGCGAGCAGCCGGCCGTCGGTGCCCAACTCCACCACGTACCCGGCGATCTCGTCCGCGATCCGGCGGACCATCTCCAGCCGCTGCACCACGGAGACCGCGTCGCGGACGGTGACCAGGTCCTCGATCTCCAGCGCGGAGAGGGTGCCGGAGACCTCGTCCAGCCGGAGCTTGTAGCGCTCCAGGGTGGCCAGGGCCTGGTTGGCCCGGGACAGGATCGCCGCCGAGTCGTCCAGCACGTGCCGCTGTCCGTTGACGTAGAGGCTGATGATCCGCATCGACTGGCTCACCGAGATGACCGGGTAGCCGGTCTGCCGGGCCACCCGCTCGGCGGTGCGGTGCCGGGTGCCGGACTCCTCGGTGGGGATCGACGGGTCGGGCATCAGGTGCACGCCCGCCTGGACGATCCGGGTGCCGTCGCTGGACAGCACCACCGCGCCGTCCATCTTGCACAGCTCGCGAACCCGGGTGGCGGAGAACTCCACGTCCATCGGGAAGCCGCCGGTGCAGATCGAGTCGACCACCTTGTCGTAGCCGAGGACGATCAGCGCGCCGGTACGGCCCCGCAGGATGCGCTCGAGACCGTCGCGCAGTGCGGTGCCCGGCGCCATCAGGGCGAGGTTGGCCCGCAGCGGGTCGCCGCTGGCCCCGCCGACGCTTCCGGAGACGCTCACGCTGATCGGACGGGCGGGGGAGCCCACGCCGGCGCGGGCGTGCGGCGTCGCCGCGGCGGGCTTGGTGGCATCGCGGTCGATCGGCACGGGCACAGTCTACGGACTGCCGTGCGGTGGGTGCTCTCGTGGTTACTGTGATGTGTCACGATGTCCAGCTCCCCGGTCGTCGACCCCCCCGCCCGGCTGTCCGAAATCGCCCAGCCGGTCCGCCCGAGCGGTCACCGTGCGTCACTCCACTGACGCGCGAGCGGCGGCCTGGAGGGCGGCGCGGACGTCGGTGACCTCGATCACCCGCATGTTCTCCGGGGTCACACCGCTGCTGCCGGGGCCGCAGCCCGGCGGCACCAGGGCCAGCCGGAAGCCGAGGCGGGCCGCCTCGGCCAACCGTCGGGGGACCGCGCCGACCCGGCGCACCTCACCGGTGAGGCCGACCTCGCCGATGGCCACCAGGTGCGGGTTGAGGGCCAGGTTGAGGCCGCCGGAGGCGACCGCCAGCGCGACGGCCAGGTCGGCGGCCGGCTCGACCACCCGGATGCCGCCCACCGTGGCGGCGAAGACCTCGCGGTCGTGGAGGGTCAGCCGCTCGGTGCGCCGCTGGAGCACCGCCAGCACCATGGCCAGCCGCGCCCCGTCCAGCCCGGAGACCGTACGCCGCGGCGAACCGGCCACCGTGGCGCCGATCAGCGCCTGCACTTCGGTCACCAGGGCCCGCCGCCCCTCCATGGCCACCGTCACGCAGGTGCCGGGCACCGGCTCGGAGTAGCGGGTGAGGAAGAGCCCGGACGGGTCGGCGAGGCTGCTGATGCCCCCCTCGTGCATCTCGAAGCAGCCCACCTCGTCGGCCGCGCCGAACCGGTTCTTCACGCCCCGGACCATCCGCAGCGAGGAGTGCTTGTCGCCCTCGAAGTGCAGCACCACGTCGACCAGGTGCTCGAGCACCCGGGGACCGGCGACCTGGCCATCCTTGGTCACGTGCCCGACCAGCACGGTGGCGATGCCGCGCTCCTTGGCGACCGCGACCAGCGCCGCGGTGACCGCCCGGACCTGGGTCACCCCGCCCGGCACGCCCTCGGTGCCGGTGGTGGAGATGGTCTGCACCGAGTCGAGCACCAGCAGCCCCGGCTTGACCGCGTCGAGGTGGCCGAGCACGGCCGACAGGTCGCTCTCGGCGGCCAGGTAGAGCTGCTCGTGCAGGGCGCCCATCCGCTCGGCGCGCAGCCGCACCTGGCTGACCGACTCCTCGCCGCTGACCACCAGGGAGGCGCTGCCGGCGCCCGCCGCCCACTGCTGGGCCACGTCGAGCAGCAGGGTGGACTTGCCGACCCCCGGCTCGCCGGCGAGCAGCACCACCGCGCCGGGGACCAGGCCGCCGCCGAGCACCCGGTCGAGCTCGCTGACCCCGGTGGGCCGGGCCCGGGCCGGGGCCGCGCTGATGGTGGCGATCGGGCGGGCCGGCTCGGCGGGCATCCGCGAGCTGACCACCCGGCCGGAGACCATCGGGCCGGTCAGCGTGCACTCGACCACCGAGCCCCACTCGCCGCACTCCGGGCAGCGCCCGACCCACTTGGGCGGCTGGTGGCCGCAGGCGTCGCACTCGTACGCCGGGCGCGGCTCGCGGGTCGCGCCCCGGCTCCGGCCGGTGGCGGCGGAAGCGCGGGCGGAGGTCGATCGGGAGGTGCTCACCCCAGGACGCTAACCGGGCAGTACGACGAAAGCCCACCCGGAAACGGCGACACCGCCGGCGTGGCGCTGGCCACACCGGCGGTGTCCGCGGAAACGGGGTCGGCGATCAGCTGTGGCCGCCACCCTCGACGCCGGCCTGCTCGCCCGCCTCCTCGCGGGGGTGGACCACCTGCGACGGGGCCGGGGCCGGGGTCAGCGGGACGCCGACCGGGGCGCTGGTCTTGATGACCTTGCCGTTGCCGAAGTCGAAGGTCAGGTTGACCCCCTGGCCGGAGCGCAGCTTGTCGTTCAGGCCGACGAGCTGGAGGAACTGCCCGCCGTTGCCGTTCAGCACGACGTAGCCGTTGGCCGGGATCTCGATCCGGGCCGGCTGGCCGGCCGGGGCCGACTCGCTCGGCGAGGCCGACGGGCTGGCCGAGGGCGACTCGGAGGTGCCCAGGGACTGGCTCGGCGAGGCGCTCGGGTCGCTGGCGGTCGGCGACGCGGAGGCCGGCTCGGTGGGCGAGCCGGACGGGGCGGCCGACGGGCCGCCGCTCCGGGCCGCGCCGGAGAGCAGGATCTCCCGGGCGCTGTCGGTGGTGACGGTCACCGTGACCGGGGACTCGCTGTCGTTGTAGAGCACGACGTTGAGCGGGGCGTTGGCACCGGCCTGGTAGCCCTCGCCGCCCGGGTACTGCACGTACAGGCCGCGCACCTTGTAGAAATTGTCGGGGGTCTGGACGTTGACGCCCTGCACCGACGGGATCTTGGCGGCGGTCTCGGCCACCTGGCCTGCGCCACACCCGGACAGCAGCAGGCTCGCCGCCGCTGCCGTGCCGGCCAGCAGCAGGGCGGCCCCCCGCCGGGAACCCCTGATCGAGCGCGTCACGTCGGTCCTCCTCGTCACGATCCCCACCCGGCCGTACGCCGGGCCTGGGGTGGCCATACCCGCGCAGACCGCGCTCCAGGGTAGTTGGGGCTGATCGAGGGCCGCACGCCGACCCGGTAATGCCACCTTCCCGGTGACCCGTCACACCACCCGACCGCTCGCCACCAGCAGCACCACGTCGATCAGCGCCACCACCATGACCGCCCGGAAGGCGGCCACCGGCCGGCCGCCGGCGCGGCCGGCGGCGCGGCTCGCGTACCCACCGACGGCCGGCACCAGGACGGCGGCGGCGACCGCCGACAGGCCCGCCCAGGACGGCGGTCCGGGCGGCCCGACGACGAGCGTGACGGTGGCCGCGAGCAGCAGCCCGGCGGCGGCCGCCCGGCTGCCCGCCGGCCCGAGCCGGTGCGGCAGTCCGCGCACCCCGGTCCGGGCGTCGTCCGCCAGGTCGGGCAGGACGTTGGCGAAGTGCGCCCCGGCGCCGAGGCAGGCGGCGGCGGCCACCAACCAGGCCGGCGGGCCGGGCGCGCCCGGCAGGGCCAGCACCACGAAGGCCGGAAGCGCGCCGAAGGAGACCGCGTACGGCAGCACCGAGACCGGTGTCGACTTCAGCGGCCAGTTGTAGAGCAGCGCCGAGAGCAGCCCCAGGGTGGCGCAGAGCGCCGCTGCGCCACCCGTGGTCAGCGCGAGCAGCGGGGTGGCGAGGGCCGCGACGACGACCGCGCGGCCGAGGGTGCGTCGGCCGACCGCGCCGGTGGCCACCGGTTTGTCGGTACGCCCCACCGCGGCGTCCCGGTCGGCGTCGAGCAGGTCGTTGCTCCAGCCGACCGCGAGCTGGCTGGCCAGCACGGTGCCGACCACGGCGGCGATCCCGGCCGGCCGGTGCCCGACCCCGGCCGCCAGCAGCCCGGCCACCACGGTGACCGCGGCGGCCGGTTCCGGATGGCTCGCCCTGACCAGCCCTAACACCGACGACGACATAAGGGAAGTCTGGTCGTTACCCGGGAGTCGTGCCACGCTCGGTGCATGTGTGCTGCGGCCCCGGTGTCCACTCCGTCCCGGGTGCTGTCGCCCAACGATCCCCGGCAGTACGACGACCTGGTCGACGAGTGGTGGCGACCGGACGGTGCCTTCGCGATGCTGCACTGGCTGGCCCGGGCCCGGGCCGCGCTGGTGCCGCCGGCGTCCAGGAGGGACGCCCTGCTGGTCGACCTCGGGTGCGGTGCCGGGCTGCTCGCTCCGCACCTGGTCGGCAAGGGCTACCGGCACGTCGGGGTGGACCTGACCCGCTCCGCCCTCGACCAGGCCGTCACGCACGGCGTGACGGTGCTCCACGCCGATGCCGTCGCGGTTCCGCTCGCGGACGGCTGCGCGGACGTCGTCTCCGCCGGTGAGCTGCTGGAACACGTACCGGACTGGCGGCGGGCGGTGGCCGAGGCGTGCCGACTGCTGCGGCCCGGGGGACTGCTGGTGCTGGACACCCTGAACGACACCCTGCTGGCCCGGCTGATCGCGGTGGAGTTCGGCGAGCGGTTGCCCACCGTGCCTCGGGGGATCCACGACCCACGGTTGTTCGTGGACGCCCGCGCGCTGGTCGTGGAGTGTGCCCGGCACGGCGTCGAGCTGCGGCTGCGCGGCATCCGACCGGCGGTCGGCGGCACGCTGGCCTGGCTGCTGCGTCGGCTGTGGAGCGGCGCCGGCCCGGCCGGCCGGCCGATCGGGACGGCGGGCCGGGAGCCGCGGATCGTGCCGACCTGGTCCACCGCCGTGCTCTACCAGGGGCACGGGGTCCGGAGCGGGTAGCCGGGGCCGCCCGGGGTATTGGGACGCCGAGAAGGGGGTTCGATGACTGTGCACGCGCTGGAGGCGGCGCGCCGGTTGGCGCCGCGACTGGCCGCCCGCGCGGCGGACCACGACCGGGACGGCTCCTTCCCGGTCGACGACTTCGCCGACCTGCGGGACGCCGGGCTCTTCGGCCTGATGGTGCCCCGCGAGCTGGATGGGGCGGGGGCCACCTTCGCCGAGTACGCCGCCGTCGCCACCGAACTGGCCCGGGGCAACGGCGCCACCGCCCTGGTGTTCAACATGCACGCCTCGGTCACCGGGGCGCTCGGCGCGGTGACCGAGGAGCTGGCCGAGGCGCTCGGCGTACCGGACGAGGCGCTGGCCGCCCGGGACCGGCTGCTCCGCGCGGCGGCCGACGGCGCCTGGTACGCGGTGGCGATGAGCGAGCGCGGCGTCGGCGCCCGGCTGTCCCGGCTCAGCACGGTCTACGAGCCGGTCGACGGCGGCTGGCACCTCAAGGGCGCGAAGACCTTCTGCTCGGGCGCCGGCCACCCGGACGGCTACCTGGTGGCGGCCCGCAGCGCCACCGACCCGTCGATGGTCTCCCAGTTCCTCGTCCCGGCCGGGGAGGGGATCACCGTCGAGCCGACCTGGGACTCGCTCGGCATGCGCGCCACCTCCTCGCACGACCTGTACCTGGACGTCACTGTCCCCGCCGACCGGCTGCTCGGCGGGGTGGAGGGCTTGGCCCTGGTGGTTGCCCAGCTCATGCCGCACTGGCTGGTGGCCAGCTACGCCGCCGTCTACGTCGGGGTGGCCCGGGCGGCGATCGACGCCGCCGCCGAGCACCTGAACGCCCGCGACCTCGCCGGGCTGCCGGCCGTCCGGGCCCGGCTGGGCCGGGCGGACGCGGCGGCCGCGGCGGCCGAGCTGGTGGTGGCCGAGGCGGCCCGCCGGGTCGACGAGGCCCCCGGCGACGCGGAGACCAACCGCTGGGTGTGGCGGGCCAAGCTGCTCGCCGGCACCACGGCGGCCGAGGTGGCGGCGTCCATGCTGGAGGCGGCCGGGACCTCGGCCACCCGCCGGGGGCATCCGCTGGAACGGCTCTACCGGGACGCCCGGTGCGGCTCGCTGCACCCGGCCACCTCGGACGTCTGTGCCGACTGGCTGGGCGTCGCGGTGCTCGGCGGCGACCCGGACCGAGACACGGCAACTCCTCGTTGGTGAAGCGTGCAGAGTGAGCGGGTTTCGCGAGCGCCGCAGCCGCGGAGGAAGGGCGCTCGTCGGGGAGCGTGGGGAACGGGACCGGGAGAGTGGGGGACATGGGCGTGCCGGTGATCGCGGGCCTGGGCGCGGCGCAGCCGCCGGCCGCCGCGCAGGACGAACTCTGGACGGGCTTCTTCGCGAAGCACTTCTCCGGGACCACCCGGGCGCTGGCCGAGCGCATCTTCGCCAACTCCGGGGTGTCCCGTCGGCAGGCGGCGGTGAACCCGCTGCTGGAGGACGTCTCGGAGTGGCCGACGGAGCGCCGGATGCGGCGCTACCAGGTCGAGGCGTTGCCGCTGGGCAAGGAGGCGGTGAGCCGGGCGCTCACCGCCGCCGGGCTGGACGCCGGTGACGTCGGCCTCTTCCTCGTCTGTTCCTGCACGGGGTACGCCACTCCGGGGCTGGACATCCTGCTCGCCCGGGACCTGGGCATGGCCCCGGACACCCAGCGCATGTTCGTCGGCCACATGGGCTGCTACGCGGCCCTGCCCGGGCTGGCTGCGGCGAGCGACTTCGTCACCGCCCGGGGCCGCCCGGCGCTGCTGCTCTGCGCCGAGCTGACCAGCCTGCACATCCAGCCGGCCGGGGCCCGGGTGGACACCCAGCAGATCGTCTCGCACGCGCTCTTCTCGGACGCGGCGGTCGCCGCCGTGGTCGTGCCCGGGGGCCGGGGGTACGCGCTGCGCGAGGTCACCTCGGTCACCGACACCTCGACCGCGGACCACATGACCTGGGACGTCACGGACACCGGCTTCCGGATGGGGTTGTCGCCGAAGGTGCCGCAGGTGCTCTCGCGCCACGTCCGGAGCCTGGTCGACGACCTGCTGGCCCGGCACGGGCGGACGATCGCCGAGGTGGACGGCTGGGCGGTGCACCCGGGCGGCCCGCGCATCCTCAACGTGGTGGAACGCGAGCTGGCCCTGCCGCCGGAGGCACTGGCCGCCTCCCGGGCCACCCTGGACGAACACGGCAACTGCTCGTCCCCGACGGTGCTGCTGATCCTCGACCGGCTTTGCCGGGCCGCGCGCCCGCCGGAGCGGATCGTGCTGCTCGCCTTCGGGCCCGGCCTCACCCTGTACGCGGCGCTGCTGGAGCGCGCCGGCTGACGGGGCGGTGGCGGTGGTCGGCCGCCGCTACCCTCACCGCATGGCTGCCGACGACCGGGTACGCACCGCGCTGCTGACCGGGACGACGGTGGCGGCGCTGGCCGCCGGCGCGTGGTGGTGGCAGGAGTCGGCGCCGGCGCTCGGGCCGACCGGTCCGTCGCCCAGCCCGTCGATGGGTGCCTTCCTGGAGCCGGGGGTGCGGCTGGTCGACCCGGTCACCGGCCAGGTGCTGACCAGTTCGGACCCGGGGGACCGGGTGGTCGTGCACGTGGGACCGACCGCCCCGCCCGGTTCGAGCGATGGCGCGTTGGAGCTGTGGCACGAGCGGTCGCGCCTGGTGCCCGGGAAGCCGCCGCTCGCCCGGCAGAGCAGCACGTCCGACTTCGGGCAGTACATGTTGAGCATCCGGTGCACGGGCTCCGGGGCGGTCGTCGTCGAGTTCTCCGGGGCGCGGTACGACCCGCCGCCGAGCAACGTGCGCTGTGGCGAGGGTGCGGAATCCAACGTGGTGGAGTCCTCGGGCGGCCCGTTGCTGGTGCGGTTCAGCGTCGTGGCGGGCGAGGTCGACCTGGACGCGCGGCTGTTCCAGCTGTCCTGACCTGCGGATCAGGTGGCCAGGCGTGCCAGGTCGTCCCGGTACGCCTCGACCGGACCCAGTTCGGGCACCACCCGGACCAGGGTGCCCTCCCGGTCCACCAGCAGCGCGGCGGCCGTACCGGGGTGCGCGGCGAGGTGCAGATAGGAGCGCAGGCCGCCGGCTGGATCGGCGAGGGCGCGGACCCCCGGGACGGGCGAGGCGTCGGGCCGCCGGGTTTCGGTGACGGTGACCACGGTGACGCCGGTCGGCGCGGCGGCCGCCGCCTCGGTCACCCGCTCCCGGCAGGCGCAGGCGTCGACGAGGACGATCATCGCGGGCAGCAGGCTGCGCAGGGACACCGGGGAGTTTCCGGCGTCGACCAGATCCAGCGCGGGCAGCGGCCCGACCACGGCCGGGGTGGCCGTGGGGTACGGAAGGACCGTGGGGTTGCCGCCGGAGCGGGTCGACCGGGGCCAGGTGACCGCGGCCAGCCCGGTGAGTGTGATCAGGACCGAGATCAGCAGGGCCAGCACCGGCAGCCCGAGCGGGAGGCGGCCGTCCGCTCGGGGGGTGAGTCCGAGGTGGCGGCGCCATCCCGTACGCCGGCGCTGGTGGCGCAGCTCACGGCGGATCTGGCGGGCCTCGTCGGCGAGCGCGGACGCGTCGTCGGGGACGACCACCCGACCCCACTCGGGGGGCAGGCCGGGCAGCCCGTCCGATGGCCCGTGGCCTTCAGCGTCAGGCATGCTCATCGGACCCCCAGGAACCGTCTCGGTGAGCGGACGTCACGTCCACCTCAAGCGTCCCGCACCGGTCCGCGTACCGCCACACCTGGGCGCACCTCGTGTTCCGGAGCTACCATGGAAGGAGCGCATCGCCCTAGATATCGACGCTCCTGCCACTCGTACCGGGATGTCATCCCGTGGTCACGGAGCGTGTCGAAACCATCGGTTTGACCGCCTGTCAAGCTGAAGAAATACCTCTCACAGGGCCCCTGAGCTGCGCCAACGGTCAGGACAGCGGTGGGACATCGGTGCCTGAGCGTGTTACCCTAGACACAGCGAAAGGGGTTTCGAACCTATGGTTTTCAGTGTCGGCGAGACCGTTGTTTACCCCCACCACGGGGCCGCACTCATCGAGGCAATCGAGACTCGGGTCATCAAGGGTGAGGAAAAGCAGTACCTCGTCCTGAGGGTCGCGCAGGGTGACCTGACGGTCCGGGTGCCCGCTGAGAACGCCGAGATCGTGGGTGTGCGCGAGGTGGTCGGCGAAGAGGGCCTGGGCAAGGTCTTCGACGTGCTCCGTGCTCCGCACACCGAGGAGCCGACCAACTGGTCGCGGCGTTACAAGGCGAATCTGGAGAAGCTGGCCTCCGGCAACCCGCTGAAGGTGGCCGAGGTCGTCCGCGACCTGTGGCGCCGGGAGCGGGAGCGGGGTCTTTCCGCGGGTGAGAAGCGCATGCTCGCCAAGGCCCGCGACATTCTCGTCGGCGAGGTCGCGCTGGCCGAGAAGAGCACCAAGGACGAGGCGGAGTCGCTGCTCGACAAGGTCCTGACCGAGGCCTGATTCCCACAGCATCGTCGTACCCACCCCGTAGCAAAGAAATCCGAGGACCGCGACGTGACCGCGCAGCTCAATCCGCGCGGTGACGTCGCGGTCCTTGTTCCTGCGGCCGGTGCCGGGGTACGCCTCGGCCCGGGCGCGCCGAAGGCGCTCCGGCCGCTGGCCGGCGAGCCGCTGCTGGTGCACGCGGTACGCCGGATCGCGGCGGCGCCCTCGGTACGGGTGATCGTGGTGGCCGCTCCGGTGGCCGACGTCGGGGCGGTCCGGGAGCTGCTCGCGCCGGTGGCGTCGGTCACCGTGGTGCCCGGCGGCGCGGAGCGGCAGGCCTCGGTGGCGGCCGCGCTGGCCGCCGTGCCACCCGGGCCGGAGATCGTCCTGGTGCACGACGCCGCCCGCGCGCTCACCCCGCCCGAGCTGATCGAATCGGTCGCCGGGGCGGTCCGTGCCGGCCACCACGCGGTGATCCCGGCCCTCCCTGTGGTCGACACGATCAAGGAGGTCGACGCCGGCGAGCGGGTCCTCGGCACGGTGGATCGCGCCGCCCTGCGGGCGGTGCAGACCCCGCAGGGCTTCCGCCGGTCGGTGCTGGCCGCCGCGCACGAGGCGGCCGGCGACCCGTTGACCGACGACGCCGGCCTGGTCGAGAAGCAGGGTGTGCCGGTGTTCTGCGTGCCCGGGTCGGAGCTGGCCCTCAAGATCACCCGACCGTTCGACCTGGCCCTCGCCGAGCATCTGCTGGCGGCCGGGGCCTGACGCGTACCCTCGGCTCATGATCGTTCCTCGGGTGGCCATCGGCACCGACGTGCACGCCTTCGCAGCCGGGCGGCCCTGCTGGGTGGCCGGCCTGCACTGGCCGGACCAGGACGGCCTGGCCGGGCACTCGGACGCCGACGTGGTCGCGCACGCCGCCTGCAACGCATTGCTCTCCGCGGCCGGCCTCGGCGACCTGGGCGCGAACTTCGGCGTGGACCAGCCGGAGTGGGCGGGCGCCTCCGGAGTCGCGCTGCTCACCGAGAGTGCCCGGCGGGTCCGGGCGGCCGGCTTCCGGATCGGCAACGTGTCGGTCCAGGTGATCGGCAACCGCCCCAAGATCGGCCCGCGCCGGGCGGAGGCGCAGCAGGTGCTCTCCGCGGCCGTGGGCGCCCCGGTCACGGTCTCCGCCGCCACCACCGACGGCCTCGGCTTCCCCGGCCGCGGTGAGGGGCTGGCCGGCATCGCGGTGGCCCTGGTGTACGAGGCCCCGGCCGACTGAGCCGGCCGGGACCCCGGTGGACGGCCGCCGTCAGGCCAGCTCCGCGCAGAGGTCGTGCACGGCGCCGTGCCGCATCGTGAGGGTCTTGATGCCGGTCGGGCTGAACTCGAGGACGTACTCGCCGTCGATGATGTACAGCCCCTTCGGCAGGTTGCCGCCGTTCTCCCGGAAACCGATCAGCACCGGGCCGGTCACGTACCAGGTCATCGAGCCGTCGGTGCCGTACTCGATCCGGGCGCTGCCGCTCGCGTCGGTGATCGTGCTGGCCCCGGTCTCCAGGTTGGTCAGCCGTCCGATGAGCGCGCCCTGGTAGAGCTCCCGCTCCGGGGAGCCGTCCGGGTACGTCGACACCGTCAGCTTCCGGACCTCGTCCACGATCGACTCCGACCGTACGGCGAAGTCGCAGCGTGCCCCGGCGGGCAGCTCGAACTCCTCCTGCGGCGCCGGCTCCCAGGCCCCGGGGGCGATGTCGCCGGTCGCCGCGGACGCCGGAACCGGTCCGGCCGCGACGAGTGCCGCCGCGGCCAGCGCCGCACCGGCGGTTCTCAGGAAACGCATGATCACTCCATCCGTGCTTCCGTGGTGGGACCGGCCCAGCGTCACCGGGCCCGCTCACCATCCGCTCACCGCGGGACCCGGCCGGACCGGCCCGTCCCGGGTCGGTGACGGGCGGCCGGCGGCCGGCGGACACCACCGGCTCACCGGACCGACAACCTCGGACGGGGCCCAGGCGGTTTCAGGTGACATGGACTTCCGCCTGCTCGGACCGTTCGAGGCCCGCCACGACGATCGGCCCGTCGAGGTCGGCAGTCGGCGTCAGGAGCGCTGTCTCCTCGGTGTGCTGCTGCTCGAACCCGGCCGGCTGGTCGGCACCGACCGCCTGATCGACCTGCTGTGGCACGGCTCGCCACCGGCCTCGGCCCGCGGTGCGGTGCACACGTACATCGGGCGGCTGCGGGCGTCGCTGACGCCGTACGGGGTGCGGATCAGCACCCGCGGCGAGGGTTACCAGGTCGAGGCCGACGAGCACCACGTCGACGTGGGGGACTTCGCCGGCCTGGTCCGGCGGGCGGGCGAGGTGGGCGATCCCGCCGAGCGGGTCCGCCTGCTCGACCGGGCGCTGGACCTCTGGCGGGGTCCGCTGCTCGCCGACGCCGCCGACGACGAGCTGCGGGAACGGCTGGCGGGCCCGATCGAGGAACTGCGGCTGGTCGGCGTCGAGCTGCGGGCGGAGGCGCGGCTCGCGCTGGGCCAGCACCGCCGGGCGATCAGCGAACTGGCGCCGCTGGTGGCCCGCCACCCGACCCGGGAGCAGCTCGTCGCCAGCCTGATGACCGCGCTGCACCGGGGGGACCGGCGGGCCGACGCCCTGCGGCTCTACCGGACCACCCGGGACCTCCTCGTGGCCGACCTCGGGGTCGAGCCGGGGTCGCGACTGCGCGAGGTGCACCGCCGGATCCTCGACGGTGACGACCGGCTCGACCGTCCCGGCCGGCCGATGTTCGAGGTACGGGTACGCGAGGAGTGCCTGCCGTGGAGCGTCGGCGGGCATCCGGCGCTCGACTTCTGCAACACCTTGGCGGGCTGGGGCCACGAACCCGCGCCACCCCGGGGCGAATGGCTGCGCGGCTACCGGACCCTGGCCGTGTGGAGCGGCCACGTCGGACTCACCGACGAGGTCTCGGTGAGCCGCCTGCTCCACCTCGCCCGGCGCGACCCCGCCGGGGCCGACGGCGTGCTCGCCGAAGCCCGTGCGCTGCGCGCCGCGCTGTACGCCTGCCTGGCCGACCCGGAGAACCGGCCGGCCTTCGACACGGTCGCCCGGTACGCGGAGGCCGCCGCCGGGACGATGGTGTTCCGTCGCGAGGTCGACGGCCGGGGCCGCTGGTGGCCGGATCTCAGCGCCGGGCTCCGGCTGCCCCTGCACGCCGCCGCGTGGAGCGCCGCGCAACTGCTCGCCGACCCGCGCCGGCTCACCGTCCGGGCCTGTCCCGACGAGCGGTGCGGCTGGCTCTTCCTCGACGAGACCGGCCTGCGCCGCTGGTGCAGCCTCGGCACCTGCGGCGGCCGGACCGCCGGGCTGCCCTGCCGCAGCGCCTGACGGCGGCTCCCGGCCGGCCGGCGGTCCGCCGGGAACCGGCGCGGCGGGCCGGGCGGGGCGGCGCTGGTCGGCGGGGTGGGGCACGGGCGGCTACGCTCGCCGGGATGTCGAGTGACGCCGCCTCCGACCAGTCCGCCGCCGACGGCTACCTCCAGCGCGCCCAGCTCCTCGCCGAGTTGGGCCGGTACGACGAGGCCGCCGGCGAGCTCGGCTCGCTGATCGCGACCGACCCGGGCCACGCCGAGGCGTTGACCATGCTGGCCCGGATGCACCTCGCCGTGGACCGGTCCGCCGAGGCGCTCGACGCCGCCGCGGCGGCGGTGGCGGCCGCACCGACCGCCGTACCGCCGCTGGTGGCGCGCGGGTTCGCCCTGGTGGACCTGGGCCGGTGGAAGGCCGCCGCGAGCACGGCGGACGAGATCCTGGCGCTCGGGCCGACCGACGCGTACGCCCAGCGCAGCGCCGCCGCGATCCTGTCCGGCTCGCGCAACGGGCAGCAGGCGCTCAACGCCGCGTGGCGCGGGGTCGAGCTGGCGCCGGAGGAGCCGCAGGCGCACCTGGTGCTCGGCCTGGTCTCCGCCCGGCTGGAGCTCTACGACCTGGCCGAGCGGGCGTACCGGGAGGCGTTGCGGCTGAACCCGCAACTGGCCGAGGCGCGGCACGACATGGGCGTGATCCGGCTGGAGCAGCGGCGCTACGCGGAGGCCCTGGAACACCTGACCGAGGCAGCCGCGATGGACCCGGCGCGCGGCGACGCGGGTCGGACCATCGCCGACGGGGTCCGGCGGCTGGTCATCTACGGCGCCGGCTGGTCCCTGGTCGCCGCGGTGCTGGTCGCCTTCCTGGCCCCGGCCGCGCCGGGCCTGTCCCGGGTCGTCGCCGTGGTGACGGCACTGGGCGCGGCGCTGCTGGTCTGGCGGTACGCGGCCCGGATGCCCGGCCTGCTCGGGACGATCCTCCCCGGGCTGCTCCGCGCCGACCGTGGCCTGGCCCTGGCGGTGTACGCGGTGGCGGCCGCCCCGGTGCTGTTGCTGCTCTACGCGCTCGTCGGCGGGCCGTGGCCGCTGGTGGCCTCGATCACGGTGGCGATGGTCGCCGAATTCGCGGTGCTCGCCCGGCGCTGACGTTATTCCCGGTCGCGGGGGTGACGCTCCATACGTGTGGGTGGGGGCGGCTGCGGGGTACCGATGGTGGGAGCGAAGGCTTTCCCTGTGCCGGTGCGGTCGCCCGTGGTTGGCGGCCGGAGCATCGGCATTTCCCACGCAATGTCTGCAGGAAGCGGAGAATCGTGCTCACCGTCAACGCCTACGCGGCGACGTCCGCGACCGAACCACTCGCCCCGACCACCATCGAGCGACGCGACCTCGGGCCGCACGACGTGCTCATCGACATCAAGTTTTCCGGCATCTGCCACTCCGACATCCACACCGCGCGCAGCGAGTGGGGCCCCACCACATACCCGATCGTGGTCGGCCACGAGATCGCCGGCGTGGTCAAGGAGGTCGGCGCCGAGGTGACCAGGTTCGCCGTCGGCGACCGGGTGGGCGTCGGCTGCATGGTCGACTCCTGCCGGGAGTGCGACAACTGCCGCAAGGGCCTGGAGCAGTACTGCCTGAAGGGCAACATCCAGACGTACGGCGGGATCGGCCGGGACGGGCAGCCCACCCAGGGTGGCTACGCGCAGGCCGTGGTGGTGACCGAGGACTTCGTCCTGCGCATCCCGGACGGCATCGAGCTGAACGTCGCCGCCCCGTTGCTCTGCGCCGGCATCACCACCTACTCGCCGCTGCGGCACTGGGGCGCCGGCCCGGGCAGCCGGGTGGCGGTCATCGGCCTGGGTGGACTCGGTCACATGGCGGTCAAGCTGGCCCACGCCATGGGCGCCGAGGTCACCGTGCTGTCCCAGTCGCTGAAGAAGCAGGAGGACGGGCTGCGGCTCGGTGCCGACCACTACCACGCCACCTCCGACGAGGAGACCTTCACCAAGCTGGCCGGCTCGTTCGACCTCATCATCAACACGGTCAGCGCGAAGATCGACCTCGACGCGTACCTGCGGCTGCTGGCCGTGGACGGGACGCTGGTCAACGTGGGCGCGCCGGAGGACCCGCTGTCCGTGCACGCGTTCTCGCTGATCCCGGCCCGCCGGTCGTTCGCCGGCTCGATGATCGGCGGCATCGCCGAGACGCAGGAGATGCTCGACTTCTGCGCCGAGCACGGGCTGGGCGCCGAGATCGAGGTCATCCCGGCCGAGAAGATCAACGAGGCGTACGAGCGGGTGCTCGCCTCCGACGTGCGCTACCGCTTCGTCATCGACGCCTCGACGTTCTGACCGGAGCTGGAGAGGCCGCGTCCACCTGGGGCGCGGCCCCTTCGCGTCAGACCCGGCGGGCCCAGGTCCAGGCGTACGCGTCGTCCTCGCAGGAGTTCGCCGCGTCGCACAGGTCCAGCGGGCGGAAGGTGTCCACCATGACCGCCAGCTCGTCGAAGAAGTCCACCCCGATCGAGCGCTCGGCCGCCCCCGGCTGCGGGCCGTGGGTGAAACCGGACGGGTGCAGCGAGATCGAGCCCTGCTCGATGCCGGAGCCGCGCCGGGCCTCGTAGTTGCCGCCGGTGTAGAAGAGCATCTCGTCGGAGTCGACGTTGTGGTGGTTGTACGGCACCGGGATGGCGTCCGGGTGGTAGTCCACCTTGCGCGGCACGAACGAGCAGACCACGAAGTTCGGGCCCTGGAAGGTCTGGTGCACCGGCGGCGGCTGGTGGATCCGGCCGGTGATCGGCTCGAAGTCGTGGATGGAGAACGCCCACGGGTACAGGTGCCCGTCCCAGCCGACCACGTCGAACGGGTGGTTCGCGTAGACGTACCGGGTCCAACCGCGCCGGTGCCGGACCAGCACCTCCACGTCGGTCTCGTCGACCAGCAGCGGCGTGTCCGGTCCCCGGACGTCCCGCTCGCAGTACGGCGAGTGCTCCAGGAACTGCCCGCGCACCGAGAGGTAGCGCTTGGGCGGGCCGACGTGTCCGGCCGCCTCGATGGCGAGCAGCCGGGCCGGCTCGTCGCCGGTCGGGACCAGGCGGTGGATGGTCGAGGTCGGGATGATGACGTAGTCGCCGGCCACCGCTTCCAGCACGCCGAACGGCGACTCGACGCGCAGCGAGCCGGACTCCAGGTAGAGGCAGTGGTCGCCGGTGGCGTCCCGGAACAGCGGGGACGGCCGGTCGGCCAGCACGTACGCGATCCGGACGTCGTCGTTGGCCAGCAGGTACTGCCGGCCCAGCACCGGGTCCGCCCCGGTCCCGTCGAGCTTGTGGGTACGCAGGTGGCGCGGCTTCAGCGGCAGGTTCGGCACCCGGGTGAAGGCGGGCGGGGTGAACTCCTCGGCGGCCACGATCGCGGTCGGCGCGTGCCGGTGGTAGAGCAGCGACGAGTCGGAGGAGAAGCCCTCCTGACCGACCAGTTCCTCCGCGTACAGGCTGCCGTCCGGCTGGCGGAACTGGGTGTGGCGCTTGCGGGGCACCTCACCGATCCTGCGGTAGTACGGCATTTCGCCTCCCGATATGTCCCGTTCTCCGGCCGGTGGTGTCCGGTAATCGGACGCTGTTGTCCGTTCCTCGTAGCGTCCCGTAGATTCTTGTCTCGTGTCAACGCAGGTGACCCGTCTCTTCGCCGGTCTGGTCGACGACGCCGCCGTCTTCCCGCCCGGCAGCGCGTCGCTGCCGGACGCGGTGACCGCCCACCACCGGCATCGCGCCGCCTGGTACGCCGACCTGGTCGGCCCGCTGCTGCTGCCCGCCTCGACGCTGCCCGACCTGCCCGGGCTGCTCGAAGCGGAGACGACCCTGGCCATCGGGGTGATCGGTGACGTGCCGGTCGGCCGGCTGGAGGCGACCCTCGCCGAGGCGGACCCCCGGCTCACCGTGCGGCAGGTCGAGGCGCCGGTCGCCAAGCGCGGCGAGGACCCGCAGCCCGGCCTCGCCGACCTGGTCAAGCTCACCGAGCGGCTGGCCGGCGCCACCGTCTACGCCGAGATCCCGCTGACCTTCGGGCTGATGGCCGCGCTGGACACCGTCGCCGAGGCGCGGGCCGGCGGGCTGCCGGTCGCCGCCAAGTTCCGCACCGGCGGGCTGGCCGCGGAGCTGTTTCCGACCCCGGTCGAGCTGGCCGCGGTGATCTGCGCCTGCCGGGACCGGGGGCTGCCGTTCAAGCTGACCGCCGGGCTGCACCACGCGATCCGGCACCGCGACCCGGAGACCGGCTTCACCCACCACGGCTTCGTGAACGTGCTCGCCGCGACCCTGGCCGCCGTCGAGGACGCCGAGGTGGACGGCATCGCCGAGCTGCTCGCCGCCACCGACCCGGTACGCCTGGTCGAGCGGGTCCGCGCGCACCGCGACGCGGACCGCCCGCTCTGGGTCGGGTACGGCTCGTGCAGCATCGAGGAACCACTGACCGATCTGATCCGGCTGGGGCTGGTGAACGGGGGCTTCGAGGAATGAGCTGGGTGACGGGTGCGGACGGTTCGCCGTGGGGCGTGACCAACCTGCCGTACGGGGTGTTCCGGCACGGCGACCACGCGCCGCGCGTCGGGGCACGCATCGGTGACTTCGTGCTGGACCTGGCCGGCGCGGAGGAGGCCGGCCTGGTGCTGGCCGCCGGGGCGCTGGGCCGCCCCACCCTGAACGCGTTCATGGCGCTCGGTCGTCCGCAGTGGACCGCCGTCCGGCAGCGGATCACCGAGCTGCTCACCGACGCGGCGCACCGGCCGGCGGTGGAGCCGCTGCTGGTGCCGCTGCGCGAGGTGGAGCTGCTGCTGCCGTTCGAGGTGGCCGACTACGTCGACTTCTACTCGTCCGAACACCACGCGTCGAACGTCGGGCAGATCTTCCGCCCCGGCCAGGCGCCGTTGTTGCCCAACTGGAAGCACGTGCCGATCGGCTACCACGGCCGGGCCGGCACGGTGGTGGTCTCCGGCACCCCCGTGATCCGCCCGACCGGGCAGCGGGCCACCGCGCAGGGCCCCACCACCGGCGCGTCCGTCCGGCTGGACATCGAGGCCGAGGTCGGGTTCGTGGTCGGGGTGCCGAGCCGGCTCGGCGACCGGGTGTCGGTGGACGACTTCGCCGACCACGTCTTCGGCGTGGTGCTGGTCAACGACTGGTCCGCCCGGGACATCCAGGCCTGGGAGTACCAGCCGCTCGGCCCGTTCCTGGGCAAGTCCTTCGCCACCTCCGTCTCGGCCTGGGTCACCCCGCTGGATGCCCTCGCCGACGCGTTCGTGCCCGCTCGGGACCAGGACCCGCCGGTGCAGGACTACCTCCGCGACACCCCGCACCTGGGGCTGGATCTCGCGCTGACGGTGGAGTGGAACGGCGAGCGGGTGGCCGAGCCGCCCTTCGCCACGATGTACTGGACCCCGGCCCAGCAGCTCGCCCACCTCACCGTCAACGGCGCGTCGCTGCGTACCGGCGACCTCTACGCCTCCGGCACGGTCTCCGGGCCGGAGCGCGGCCAGGTCGGGTCGTTCCTGGAGCTGACCTGGGGCGGGGCCGAGCCGGTCAAGTTCGCCGACGGCGGCACCCGGACCTTCCTGGAGGACGGCGACACGGTCACCGTCACCGCCACGGCGCCCGGCCCGGACGGCACCACGATCGCCCTCGGCGAGGTCACCGGGACGGTCCTGCCGGCCCGCTGAGGTCGCCCGTCCGCCTCCCCGGGGGGGGGGGGGGGGGGGGGGGGGGGGGGGGGGGGGGCGGGGGGTGGGTGGGGGTGGTCTGGGTCGGGCCTTTTGGTTGGGGGAGGGGGGGGAGG